>NZ_FWZU01000005.1:0-300000 GCF_900177375.1 Desulfovibrio gilichinskyi
AACACAGACCTGTTCTGAATTTAATTAAGCTATCCTTAACTGAATAAGCATAGGATATAGGGCAGGGCGGACATGAATAAGCCGAGTCAGGTCCGGGGAGTGATATTATCAACATGCATTGATAGTTGTCTGTTAAGCACAAGGCATGATATCAACCGTATAAAGCGTGTAGGTTATTTATATTTTTGATCTTTCAATTAGCTGTACCTAATCTGAAAAGTGAGTCTTAATATATGTATTTTCCCGTTGCAGGAATTGAAGTAAATCCTTTTATTCCACCATTGGTGGCTTTTGTTGTTTCTTTTTTTACTTCCATGGGGGGCGTTTCCGGAGCATTTCTGCTGATGCCATTTCAGGTTTCATTTCTCGGTTATACTTCTCCGTCTGTTTCAGCGACAAATCAGCTTTTCAATATTGTAGCTATCCCGTCAGGAGTTTTACGGTATATTCGCGAAGGGCGCATGGTTTGGCCTTTGACTGTGGTCGTTATTGCGGGAACTTTGCCGGGCGTACTTGTCGGAGCGATCATTCGTGTTAAATGGTTACCTGATCCGGCTGCATTTAAGCTTTTTGCTTCAACAGTATTGCTGTGGATCGGAATTAAATTAGTTTTAAATATATTCAGAAAAGACAAGAGCCGTAATAAAGATGCCGAAGAAAAGTTTCAGCAACTTGTTAAAGACCACTCCAGTAAAAGTGAGGAAGGTGTAAAGCTTCCGACTGTGCGGGTGCTTAAATTTTCAACGACTCGTGTCAGTTATGAATTTTACGGTGAAGTTTACGACTGCTCGACTATCGGGCTGATGTCGCTATCGTTGATAGTCGGAGTAGTAGGCGGTATTTACGGCATCGGAGGCGGATCAATAATTGCGCCGTTTTTTGTAACTATCTTCGGGCTGCCTGTTTATACCGTAGCCGGTGCCGCTCTTATGGGAACTTTTGTTACTTCGGTGGCTGGGGTAATTTTTTATCAGGCTATTGCGCCTCTTTATCCCAATATGGTTATAGCGCCTGATTGGATGCTGGGGATTCTTTTCGGTATCGGCGGGATGGCGGGTATGTATCTTGGCGCACGATGTCAGAAGTTTTTTCCTGCCAAGAGTATCAAATGGATGCTTGCAGCCGTTATTCTGTTTACAGCCTGTAAATATATTTCTGAGTTCTTTTTGAAGTAACCCGTTGCCGCTTGCTAACCTATACGTCTCAAGGTAATTCTTTTTCATGGGACATATCATCGGAAAAGATATTTATCGGCAGTTAGGCCAAAAAGTAGATAACACCACTGTTCGCATGCCTTGGTCTGAATCCTTGCATGTGCTCCTGAAATCTCTTTACTCACCGGCCCAGGCGGATATTATTGTCCGTATGCCTTATCGCCCTTCAAGTCTTTCCCGCATTGTAAAACTTACAGGAATTGATCAGAAAAAGCTTCAGCCCATGCTTGAAGATATGTGCTGTAAAGGGCTGATTTGCGATATGTGGGAGAAAGATGAATATCTGTATATGATCAGCCCGTTTGTGATCGGATTTTTTGAATTTACCATGATGCGTACCGGCGGAAATCTTGATTCCAAAAAGTGGGCGGAGTTATTTCAAAGCTATATGTTCGGCGATAGATCTTTTATTGACGCAAATTTCGGTGACGGTCAGCAAATTTCAGTAATGCGCGCATTGCCGCATGAAGAAACTATCCGCGATGTAGATCACGTTGAAATTCTTGATTATGAAAAAGCTTCAGCTCTGATTGAACAGCAGAATCTGTTTGCAGTCGGGCTATGTTCATGCCGTCATGAAAAAATGCATCTCGGCAAGCAGGGGTGTGATGTAACTCTTGAGACTTGTACCTCAATGGGCGACGCTGCTCAGTTTTTAATCCGCAATAAGTTTGCCCGTGAGATTTCGCGCTCTGAAATGGAGGATATTCTGGCCCGTTCTAAAGATATGGGATTCACTCTTTCTACGGATAACGTCAAACATAATGCAGGATTCATCTGTCATTGCTGCGGATGTTGTTGCAACCTTATGCAGGGGATAAAATTTTCCGGCTATCCGGGAATGCTTGTTTCTTCCTCCTTTATTGCAAAATGTGATCTTGAAGGTTGCGCTGGTTGCGGGCTTTGCGCCAGCGCATGCCCAATTGATGCGATTACTATGATTGAAAAATCTGACTCTGACTCAGCCTCTTCCTCTAAGATAAAAAAATATGCTGAAATCAATCAGAAGCTTTGCCTTGGCTGCGGGGTCTGTGCTTTAAAGTGTAAGACCGGAGCGTTGCAAATGGATAAACGTGCACAGAAAGTTATCCATCCTGAAGACAGTTTTGAGCGTGTAATCCTGCAATCCCTTGAACGTGGAACCCTGCAAAATCTTATTTTTGATAATCCTAACAGTCGCAGTGAATCCTTTATGCGCGCCGTCCTTGGAGGTTTTCTTAAACTTTCTCCAGTCAAAAGAGGACTTATGAGTGAAACTTTGCGATCCCGTTTTCTCAACGCCCTCAGATGTAAAAAATAAATTTAAAAAAAGTGCGAAAGGCTTTGCTTTTCAACTTTCGATATGCAACATTATGAACTATAGTGAATCTAGTTTTTAAGGTTAGATGTTCAAAATTGAACATCATACTGTTTTTTCTCCAACTCTTTTTCTTTTTTTGAATGCAATGTCTGGCATGCTATGCTAGATTGCTAATAATGAAGTTTGACGTGTTTTAAAGATTGAAGCGCCGCACTCTTTTAAGTCGGTCTTTTTTAAGAAATTTAAAACAAGGTAGGTTTGAGAAATGGGTAAAACCAGACTCTACAAAGCGATTTATGAGATTACCAGAGCCATTAACTCCAGCTTGGAACCTAAGAAAGTTCTTTCCAGGATAGCCGAAAAGGTTGCCACGGAAATGGAACTGAAAGGATGTTTCATTCGTTTGCTTGATCGTAGTGGAGAGATCCTCTTAGCGGATGCTTCATACGGCCTAAGTGAAAGATACGAGAAAAAAGGGCCTGTTGAAGTTTCTAAAAGTCGTATTGATCAGGAAGTTTTGAAGGGCGCAATTTTAAGCATTGCCGATGTTCGTAACGATGATCGTTTCCAGTACCCCGAGGAAGCAGCAAAAGAAGGACTCGTTTCTTTGGTTGTTCTTCCACTGACTGCTCGCGGTGAAAAGGTTATCGGTGTGCTCAGAGTTTATTCAGCTGAAAAACGTGAGTTTTCAGACGATGAACTTGATTTCCTTAGATGCGTTGCAGATCTTTCAGGGCTTGCTTTGGAAAATGCGCGTATGTTCCATGCACTCAAGAGAGCAAGCGAACTCGCTAACGATTACATCTACCGGGTCGACGACTGATCCGTTCCTTTTATGAGGATATTGATATGAGTAAAGTAAAAGTAGGTATTAATGGATTCGGACGAATTGGTCGTCAGGTTCTTAAAACCATTTGGGAAAGGCATCGGGATACTATCGAAGTTGTTGCAGTAAACGACCTTTTCGATATTAAAACAAATGCACTTCTTTGTTCCAGAGATACAAATTACGGTAAATTTCCGCCTGAAATCACTGTTGATGGTAACATCATGCAGGTTGGTGACGATTTTACCATTAAGAACTTTGCAGAACGTGATCCTCGCAAAATCCCTTGGGGAGAATGCGGCGTAGATGTTGTTATTGAGTGTACCGGTATTTTCAGAACCGGAGAAAAAGCCGCTCAGCATCTGGAAGGCGGAGCAAAGAAAGTTATTATTTCCGCTCCGGCATCCGGAGAAGATATCACAGTCGTTATGGGCGTTAACCATAAAGACTATGATCCTGCCAAACATAATATTATTTCAAATGCATCTTGTACAACCAACTGCCTTGCACCGATTGTAAAAGTTATGCATGAAAAGTTCGGTATTGAAAAAGGTGTTATGACCACCGTTCATGCCTACACAAATGACCAGCGTATTCTTGACCAGCCGCATAAGGACCTTAGACGTGCCCGCGCCGCTGCATGTAATATGATTCCTACCTCCACAGGAGCAGCTAAGGCTGTTGCTTTGGTTATTCCTGCAATGAAAGGCAAGTTTGAAGGGTACTCCGTACGTGTTCCTATCCCTACAGTTTCTCTTGTAGACTTTGTTGCAGTGTTGCAGAAAGACACTACAACTGAAGAGCTTAAAGCTGTGCTTAAGAGTGCTTCTGAAGGCGAACTTAAAGGAATTCTCGGATATTCCGAAGAACCGCTTGTTTCTTCTGATTACCTTGCTGACCCACGCTCCAGTATTGTGGAAGCTGATTTCACAGTTGTTCAGGGCGGAAACCTTGCTAAAGTATACGCATGGTACGACAACGAGTGGGGTTACTCCTGCCGCGTTGCAGACCTGATTGATTACATAGCTAAGTGCGGACTGTAAAAAGTAAGTACTGCTAAGTTAAGCTTATTAAAAAATCCCGTTGAAGTTCGCTTCAACGGGATTTTTTTGTTTTATATTCCTGCTTACAATCCTAACTTAAATCCCACTAACCCCACAATACTACCCAATATAGCAGACATCACTAATATTATAGGCACTGACTTTTTATCATTCTCCATTACCAGTATTGCTATCGGCAACGCAAAAAGTACCGCAACGACAAGCCCGTTCAGCCAGCTTGTCAGTCCGAACATACTTGTATTCGGAATGACAAGACCTAGAACGACCCACTGAGCAAAAGCTGAACATATTGAAAATTTACTAAGCTTTTGTTTAATCATCGGGACAATATCAATTATTCCAGCGGCGCATCCTATCAGCAGTGCGATTAAAATTTCATTCATAAAGATCCTATGCATACTCAGTTAATATTACGTTTAACAGTATAGAATTGATTGCTTTTACTGAGTGATTAATATTTATTTTTATAAATTAAAAGAATTTTTGCCAAAACACCATCACCCGGACATGAGTCGGCTTATTCATGTCCGCCCTGCCAGTTACTTTCCTGTTTCAACAGTGGTTTTATTAATATTTAACATGTTAACAGGAGAGTAACGGATGCCTAAAATTTCAGCAGGTGGTATGGGTAAATTTTCAGCTAAGCAGGGGCGAAGTGATATTCTGGGACCGGATGGCAGATCAAGCCGTGTCAGTCCTGAGGTTGAGTTGTTGCTTAGCAGGAAGGACATAGCTCCTGAGCTTATAAGGCGTGCTCATGACCGGCAGGATGAAGAACGGGACCTGCGTGTGCTGGAAGCTTATAATTCCTTTGAGACGGGATTACAGGAGATTCTAAATTCACCGAAAACAGGTGTTATGCAGCAACAGGCAGATGCTGCGCAAAACGCAACTAATGAAGTGAATGACTATTTCTCAGAAGAAGGCGGAAAGTTGCTTGATAAACTTCCAGATGACGAAGCACGCTCAAGGCTGACAGCTCTTTTGAATTCCCGAAGGAAAACAGCGATTAACCTTGTTGCTCAGCATCAAAGCCAGGAATATCAGAACTGGAAGGATAAAACCGCGCGCGATACCATTGACTCCGTGCTTAAATCAGTAAACCTCAGTCCTGATTTTGCCACCCTTGCGCATGGCGAACATCTTTTGGAAGGTGCGGTTTTGAGACTTTATCGTGGCAGTGATCCCGAAGTTCTGAATCATCGTTTAAGCAGTGCAAAGCAGGCGATGTTTGCCGGAGCAATTGAATCTATCGGGTCCAAAGACCCCATCTCGGCTTTAATAGTAGCAAGTAGCTGGCAAGACCGTTTTTCAGAGGAAGCTTATGCACAGCTTGTGGAAAAACTTAAACCGTTAGCTTGGAATCAGAATCTTAAGCAGGAATATGCGTCGTTAAGGGGATTATCTGACGAAGAAGTCGCCGCAAATATTGAAGATATTGTTGATCCTGCAATGCAGCAGGAATTGGTGGAAATGCTCCGCGCGGATAAGTTTCAGCAAGAAGCAACGGCTAAGAAGGCAAAAGATGCAAGGCTGAGCATATTAAATCGGAATCTATTTCAGCAATACAGTGATGGAAGCTTAACTCCTGAAGTTATAACCGATTCGGGGCTGCCTGTGCAATTCAGGCAACTATGGCGGCGTGTTATTGAACGTGAAGATACATCTGGAGAAGATGGCCCGTTTATAGCCGTTGTTGACGGTATTACTTCCCATACAATAACCGCTGAATACCAAATATATTCACTGATGGCTGTAGGGCTTGGAGCAGGTGATGCCGCCATGCTCGCAACGTTGTTCGGGGTTAGGGATAATCCACAGGCAAAGCTCATTATGAATTGCCTCAAAGATCTTGCGGAGGCGAACCAACAGGCCGGCGGTGAAGTAGAAGATTACGCTACGGCTATTCGTGATCTGCTTAATCGTATTCTGTATCTTTTACAGAAGGGTGAAGTCTTTAGTATTACGGCAATTCGTAATGAGGTTAGCGACGATTATTTTGGTAAGGATCAGCAGTTGTCTAGAGAGTCTGATTCCCCGGCAACTGATTGTGTTAAAAGCGAAAAACCGCAAACTGACGAAGACGAAGGTTTGAAAAGTAGAACTGATGCCGATGAAACTGATGAGTGCGGGATAAATGACGATGTCTTTGAAAAAAGCGAAGGAAGTAAACCAGACTTGAACGGTGATGAAGCTGATAAAATTAAAACCGAAGCGTAAATAATAAAAGAGCACCTCTTTACGGGGTGCTCTTTTCAAAACTGCCTGTACGAAGTAATGTGAAGATGATTCTACATTCATTCATAGGTAAATAAGGAGCTGTCATGCACCGAAAATTTAGCGCATTTATCAGTGTGCGCGAAGACATGCTTGCGCAATAGCTTTAAAAATATTTACCAAATATGTTTAACAGGTTCGCTCTCATCAGTATAAATGCGGCTGAAGTCTTCAAATGCCGCTAAAGCAGCAGTTGCTCCCTGTCCTGTCGCTGTAATAATCTGACGGACTCCACCTGTTACATCTCCAGCAGCGTAAACTCTTTCAAGGTTAGTGCGCTGAGAACTGTCTACTTCTATGAATCCGTCATCGCGAAGTTTAACACCTAATTTCTGTGCGAGAACAGTATTCGGAGTTTGTCCTATTGCAACGAAAACGCCGTCTGCTTCTTTCTCAAATACAGAGCCGTCTTTTGTGTTTTTAATTTTTGCTCCAACAACGTGATCCTCTCCGAGTACTTCAGTGATGACGCAATTCCATAAAATTTCAATTCCTTCCTTTTTTACAGCATCCTTTAGCACTTTTTCGCCTCTGAAAGAGTCTCCGCGATGGACTATGGTTACTTCGGCATCGAGATTTTTCAGGTGGAGAGCGTCCGTCAGGGCTGTATTTCCTCCGCCGACAATGAGAATTTTTCCGCCGCGATAAAAATTGCCGTCACACATGGCACAATAGCTGACTCCATGCCCGTAGAATTTGCTTTCACCGGGTACTTCAAGCATGCGTACTTTTACCCCGGTTGCGAGCATGATACCTTTAGCGTGGTAAGTTATTTTGTCAGTTACAATTTTAATAAGTTCTCCGTATTCAATATCCAAAATTTCAACAAATTGTCTTATTTCAGCATATTCACGTGCATGGGCACTGAGTATTTCAACAAGGTCTAACCCTTGAATACGCGCAAATCCGGGATAGTTTTCGACTTTTGGAGTTAAGGCGATTTGTCCGCCTACGCCTTGTTTATCAATGATTACGCAATCTAAACCGCTTCTCTTAGCGTATATCCCTGCACTCATTCCTGCCGGACCGGAACCTATAATTACCAAATCAATGTAGACTTCATCCTTTTCCTGCTTCGATTCGTTCCCATTTTCGCGTTGTTCTTTAAGTATGTCATCCAGTGGTTTAAGGAAAAGCAGCTGAGTCATAAATTTTTCTTCGGCTTCAAGGCCTATGAAAGAAATTTTGTTATTAAAATCAGTGTGCGGCACTGATCCTACTTTGTGTTTTTCAGCTAAATCAGTGTTTTCCATGGTCGATATGCACCATGCAGATATTTTATCAGGTTTGGCTACAGCGGCTTTAAATGCGTTTATGGCTTGTCCGGGGCAGTAGGGGCAAGCAGGGCTGGTAAATACTTTAATCTGTCGGTCAGAATCCAGCTTGGCCAGAATTTCTTTTGTACTGTCTGAAGCAGCAGACGGCCCTAGCGAAGCAAGGTGCAGTGATTCAATAAGGGCCCTGCCCTCTTCACCGGCGGGGGCTCCTAAAAATCTGATATCATATAATTCTGGGGATATCAGGACTGTCGGAGTTGTATCCACGCTCCGCTTGCGAGCCATGTCAGAATCCAGTGAATATTCATGCAGTTCAATCTTATCCGTAAAAACATCGAGAGCACGGCACAGATCAAGAGTAAACTTGTTGTAGTCGTCATGAAGCCCTTTTTTAGTGTAAACTTCAATTGAAACAACTTTATCAAATTCGGAAAATAATTTTTCCAAATAATCACGGCTTTCTTTGGGAATATAATTACGGTATTTTTCTTCTGTTGTAAGCGCACTCATATTAATCTCCTGTTACTTTAAACTATATTAACCCATTGAATCGGTTTCTGAAAGAGCTAATCAATGAATTCTGGGCAAGTAGTAGCTTGGGATTATTAACAGGAATAATTGTTAATAAGAAGTATAAACATTAAAAAATTTTATACTTTTTAAGTATAAAATTTAAATATATCTTCATTACTGAAGCTACTGTTGTCTGGGGTAATTTTAAATTGTGCGTAGAGCGGCTTAAGAGAACCTTTATGCCCCCAGAATTCTCCAGAGTATTTCGATGGAATAACAATTTTTTTTAATTTTGAATTTAAAGAAGCTAAATTTTTTAAAATAAATAAATATAGTGCTTTAGATCGTATTATCTGCCCAAGCGCAGGGTGCGCTGGGCCTGCTATTATATTACTTTGAAATCCATCCTCAGAAGCAACTCCTAATCTGATGACATGAATTTTATGAGTCCAAAGTTTTAATAGTGCGGTTGACAGCTCTTCTTCTGTTTTTTCTAAACTCCAAGGGGCGTATTTGCCTGCGTTGTATAGTTTCTCTAGCGCAGTCCCTTTTACAGTGAGGCAGGGGTAAATCCTTACAGCATCCGGGGAGAGAGAAATAGTTTTATCAATATCAGTTTGAAAATCACCCTCTTTGGAACCTGGCAAACCCGGTAAAAGTTGAATGCCAAGGGAAAGTCCGGCTTTTTTGACGGTTTCACATGCTTTGACAGCTGTTTCAGGAGTGTAGTTTCTACCTGATCTCTTTAGTGTGTGAGCTGAAAAACATTGAATACCGAGTTCAACCATATCCAGTCCGCATTCAGAAAGTGCTTTGAGGCTATCAAAATCGATGCAATCCGGTCTGGTGGAGCATCTTACTTTTGTGATGAAACCTTTTTCTTTAAGTTTTTTTGCAGCGTTTAAAAATCGAACCTGCCATTCCATAGGAAGAGCAGTAAAAGTTCCGCCGAAAAAAGCTAATTCAAGAGGTTTACGGTTTGAATTTGAAAAAAAAGATGGTATTTCTTCGGTAATAGCTTGATATATTTTGTTTAATCCCTTAGCGGCAGTACCAGTTTGTCTTTCTTGTGAGCAGTATACGCAACGTGCCGGACAGCCCATAAACGGCATAAAGATAGGCCAGATACGGGTTTTCGGGCGGTTCGGTTCGGGGTGATTTAGGCGAAGACAACTCATTTTTTCGGGTGTTCCTTAAAAAAAAAGCGTTAATCATACCTTTATTTAATAAATTAGCTTGATTAAAAAAAGATGGTTAGGTAAATATTTAATAAAATTATCTGTGTGAAGCGAGGTGTACTCGTTTAAGATGATTTCTCTTAACACGCAACACATGTATTTCAACATTAATTAATATGAACAATCAAGACTGTATTTTTTGTAAAATCGTTGCTGGCGATATCCCTTGTTTTAAAATTTATGAAACTGGAAATATTTTGAGTTTTTTGGATATAGGGCCGGTTAACAAGGGGCATGCTCTGGTTATCCCTAAAAACCATTATAAGAATATTTGGGATTTTCCAGCAGAACTCGGGGCGGAAGTTTTGACGGCTGCGCAAGTGGTCGGTGATGCTATTGTTAAAGCTACAGGAGCCGATGGAATGAATATTCTCATGAACAATAACGCCGCCGCCGGGCAGCTGGTTTTTCATGCTCATTTTCATCTCATCCCTCGTTTTAAAAATGATGGATTTAAGCTTTGGAAACAAAGTGAATATGATAATATGGATGAAGCTTCGGCTCTTGCCCAAAAGATAGAAAAGATGATAAGATCAGTAAATTGATAGTTAATTTATCCTAGAGATATCGTTTTAGCTAGTATCGCTGCTGTAGGAATACAGTGGACAACTTAAAAACCGCCGCCCCTGACCACACAGGGCCGGGGATACCGGAGGAGAGGAAATGGCTAACGGAAACACTCTTACTAAAGCCAGTGTAGTTGATTACATCTATGAGAAAACCGATCGGAATAGAGCGGAAATCAAAGATCTGGTTGAAAGCATCCTTGACATTATGAAACAGGCTATCAAAAGCGACCATGCAATGCTGGTCAGCGGTTTTGGAAAGTTTGAAGCTTATGACAAGAATGCAAGAAAAGGGCGCAACCCTCAGACGAATGAATCAATAACCTTGCCGGCGCGCAAAGTTGTTGTTTTCAGACTTTCCCGCAAGTTCAGGTCAGAACTTAACTAGCAACCGTTTTTTCAGCTGCTGGTAGGCGGTCTTGCCTCTTACAATTGAATAAGGGTCCCGAACTAATAATTCGGGCCCCTTAACTTGTTGCTTTTTCTATTCAGTAACGATGAATAAGTCTGAAAATTCATTTCTAAGAGAATTCAAAGCCTCTTCTGCTGCGTTAAGTGAAGCAAAATGTCCTGCCTGAACTCTTATATACGTTGCACCGTTCACAGTGACTTCCATCATTCTTGATTCATTGTAGCCTTCCTTGCGAAGACTTTCCAGAATGGACTCAGCGCGGTCCTGTTCAGTAAACGAACCAACTTGAATGAAGTAGCTTGCATTCTGTGCAGGTGTTTCTGTCATAAAAATATCAGCAACTGCAGGTTCAGCCAGCAACGTTTCTTCCCGCACCGCGGAAGCAAGAGGAGCCGCTGTTGAGGCTACTATTTCAGACGCGTTCATCGGTTCCGCATTAACATCATTAATGGAGCGGAGTTCTACGCTGGTAATCCCTTTATTGCTGATTCCGAGTTTTGATGCGGCTGCGTAGGAAAGGTCTATAATTCTTCTGTCCGGGTCGGCAAACGGACCGCGGTCATTAACGCGTACAATAACTTTTTTGCCGGTTTGAAGGTCGGTAACTTCCACCATGCTGCCCATCGGCAGAGTTCGGTGCGCTGCGGTCATTGCATACATATTGTAAGTTTCACCGTTGGCGGTAGTGCGACCATGAAAATCATCTCCATACCATGAGGCAAGCCCGACAGCTTTATATCCCTTGGAAGTGAGGTGCGGTACGTAAGTTCGTCCGTCAATCGTGTAAGGATCAATTTTCAGCACTGGATTAACTCTGTTCGGAGTATCCCTGTGCACAATTTTAGGTTGTGACAGCGGCCGTGAAGAGTGGATTATCTTTTTAGCACAACCTGCTGTGAAAAGAAGCAGTACCGCAGAAAAGCAGACTATAAAATTTTTCATTTGATCCTCCGGAAAAGAAAAAAAGTTATTTCCAATGTACAGCTTAGCTTATCTTATTCAGGACAAAGGTTTATGTTTCATAATTGCTGTATCTACTTAAGTCCAGCCTGACAGGCTGCAAAAGTTTAAGTTTATATTATTGTGTGGCTATAAAACAGAGAAACCCGGTTTCCGTTTAACGGAAACCGGGTTTTACCAACAGAATAAAAGCTATCTTCGAATTAGAGATAACCGAGAGCTGCTTTCATTTCGCCTGGGACAACTGCGTCCTGCTTAGGCTCAAGAGCTTTCCAAGAAGCACCTGCTTCTTTGCGAGCTGCTTTAACTTCATCAAGGCTGTAACCAGTGCGGGGAACTTCAAGAGTCTGTCCTGCATAAATCAGGTCAGGGTTCTTGATCTGATCTCTGTTTGCTTTATAGATGAGCGGCCACATGAAAGGATCATTGTAAACCTGCTGGTATTCAGCGATCCACCAAAGGCATTCACCTTTTGTAACAACATGAGAAGTAGGAAGCTTACTGTATTCAGCTTCATAAATTTCCATTGGAGTCGGAGGCACTGCTTGATCCTCAGTAACTACAACTTCAGTTTCCTCAACTACAACAACATCATCCTGGGCAACCTGTTTTTTAGCACAGCCTACTGACAACATCAGGCAAACAACTGCGGCTAGCAAAATAAGTTTTTTCATTTTTAGAGGCCTCCTCTACATGATAGAAATTTAAACACGTTTTCTTTAATTTCAATTGAGTTAAACTTTAACTCTTTTTGTCCAATTATCAACTATTTCTTTTTCTTGCAATACATTGTGATTTTTTGGGTTTAATTTATATGCCTGTTTTGTTGCGTCAATCGCTTTTTCCATCCATCCGCCGAGTCTTAAGCTTCTTGCAGCAAGAACATAAAGCATTTCAGGCTCTTCTGCATAAATTGTTTCTACAAGGTAATCGTATTCGTCGCGGAAAACCTCTCTTATAAGATGATTTTGTGAGTAAATCAGTCTTCCTAACAATGCATTTTCTTTATGATCTTTAAGAAATATAGGCAAAAGTTTTCTGCATCTGGCTATAATAAATCTGATGCGGCTGATTTCACGCTCCATACTTTCTTCAGTTTGTTCAACAACTTGAACAAAATCCTGTCCGATTGAAGATTCAGGCAGAGCAATATCTTTTCCTCTCAGGTTGGAAAAAAGAGGAGCATAGTTTAAATTTTGATAAGAATCCTCTCTGAGCTTGAAGGCTTCGTGGAAAATATATCCCAGCCCCCAATCCAGAAACCTGCCGGACAGCGGATCTTCAGGCGTATTGCGGAAAAGTAGATGGGCAGTGTCTTTGAGCCGCCAAAGAAGACCTTTATTCATTGCTGTTCCGATCAAATCGTTCAGAACTTCAAAACTTACGCTGCGTTCCCTGTCGAAAGTTTCAAACTGTTCTTCTAGAGCACTGCCTGCCAGACAGAAATCCCTAAATGTGTCGCGAACAAATTCCGGCATTTTCGCCTGTATCCATGAGTTGGACATAGGAGGTTCCTATACTTTAAATTGTTTATATTGATTTACATTCCGACCTGCGTGCTATTTCGGCAAGCTCTGCAAGTCGGTCATCAGCTTTACGGTAAAGAGATCCTAAAGGAAATTTCCTGCCGTGGCTGATTTTACCAATTTTAACACCGGTTAAGATTGATAAAGCTTCTTCAATGGTTTTTACCGGATAAATATGAAATTTACCCTGCTCTACAGCTTCGACAATTTCATGTCTGAGCATGAGGTTTACTACATTATCAGCCGGAATCAAAACACCTTGTTCACCACTGAATCCTCGGCGGCGGCAGACTTCATAGAATCCTTCGATTTTCCGGTTAACTCCGCCCACAGCCATGATAGAACCTGTCTGACTGACAGCTCCGGTGAATGCGTAGTTAAATTTAATGGGCACTCCAGAAAGAGCCGAAAGCAGTGTCGCCAGTTCTGCTCCGGATGCGGAGTCGCCTTCGATTCCGGCGTAGCTTTGTTCAAAGCAAAGACTTCCAGTCAGAACAATGGGCTTATCCTGTGCAAAAAGCCCGACAAGGTAGCTTTTAATGATCATCATACCTTTTGTATGAATGGGACCGCCCATGCGTGCTTCACGCTCAAGGTCGATAATGCCGCCATGACCAACGCCGACGGTACATGAAATCTGATGCGGCAGGCCGAATTCGTAGTCGCCGAACATTGTTACAGACAACCCGTTGGCACGGCCGACACCCTTGCCGGATGTTTCAACTTTAATAACTTCACGGTCGTATTCGGTCATGAATTCATCTTCGTAAAGATTTGATCTGTAATCGCGCATTTCTATAGCTTCATTTAATGATTCGCGGTCAACGATTTTTTTACCGTCAAGCACTGCTAAAGCTGAAGCTTCAACCATTACTTCTTTCATGAACGGGATACCGAGTGAAATTCTTTTCTGATCTTCCGCAAGTCTGCTTGAGTAGTCTACTAAACCGGCAAGAGCTTCTCTGTTGAACGGGATAAGTTTAGTATCATGAATAACTTTCCCCAGTACTTCAACAAAGCGGCGGATATTGGCAGCATTTCTCTCTGCAGTAAGTTGCATGTGAGCTTTAAGCTTGAAATATTTTCCAAATCTTTCATCATTATAAAGCAGGATCTCATAAGTTTCTTCAGATCCTATTAAAATAACGGTCAACTCAAGCGGGATAGGTTCCGGTTCGAGTGATTTTGTCCGGATCTGATCACCGTCACCGGGATCTTCCAGTTTTGCTTTTCCGGTGCGCAATGCTCTAAGCAGTCCTTCCCATGAAGAAGGATTTGTCAGAACATCCTCCGCATACATAATAAGATAACCGTGGTTAGCCTTATGAATAGCTCCGGCTCTGATAAGAGTGAAATCTGTATACAGAGCACCCATTTCAGATTCGCGGTCAATACTGCCGAGAAGATTGAAAGCCGTCGGATGATCAGCCATAACGACAGGGGCTCCCTTCGTTGTGCTGTTATCAACCAAAAGATTAACATCAAAGCGTGAAAAAAGATCTTCAGTCGGCGAAGAGTCAGGAATATGCAGCCCTGTAGGCAAAGCTATAGGCTGAGCTTCTTTCGCCATGAAAAGGTCAATGTTGTCGAGTAGTTCTTCTTCAACATCTTCCAGATATGTTTTAATTTTTTCATACTGGTTAAAATTTTTATGCAGCGGAGCCATAATATCTTTTAGCAGCTCTTTTGCAGAGTCCTGATGAAGTTTACGTTCATCTTTGCGGAATCCTTCCTCGGTTTTGCTTATTTGGCGCAGAATAGTTGTTACTTCTGCAAGCAGATCATCTGCCGAGTTGCGAAGAGTTTTTTTAAACTCCTGATCAAGTCTTTCGAATTCTTCATCGCTTAAAATACGGCCTTCTATGAGCGGGATCAATGTCAGCCCGTCATGATCGTCAACCTCAAGGCTGAAACCATTTCTTTTTGCGAGCTCTTCCATGTCAGAGACCAGATCATCACGTTCATCCTGGAATGTCCGCGAAATTCGCTCGTGAGCTTTCAAATGAGGCTCGCGCTCAAACCACGCCGGAAGCTTCTCTTTGATGAGTGTAACTGCGTCAGACAAGGTTGTTTTAAATTTTTTGCCGTTGCCTGCGGGTAGAGAAACGGCAATAGGCTTATCCTCATCAGCAAAATTATATAAATAAAGCTGATCTGGAGGAACAGGCTGCTTGGCGGCTCTCAGTTCAAAATATTCGCGGGCGAAATAGCTTCTGCCTAAATTGGATTCACCTGAAAGATATACGTTATGACAGCTTCCTGATATAGCGAGAGCCATCCGGAAAGCTTGTAATGCTCTAGGCTGAAAAGGATCGTATGTCCCTGTCGTAATGGGTATTTCTGAGCTGTCGGCAAACTGGATTTTTTCCGGGTCCAGTTTTGATCTAAGCTTTGAAGGTGATAGCTGTTTTGCAGTCATATTATTGTGTTTCCCTGTATATTCAAATCTTGAGCATAAGCTCATAGGTTTATGTTTACTTTGTTACGGGAGAATTGTCACTTGGCATAAGCAAACAAGTTTGTGAAAAAATATACAAATGGCTGCACAAATATAAGTTTCTCCAGTTGAATATCAAATGAACAAAGGAAGTTTATATTAAAAATACTTTTGGTAACAGGTTGCAGCGACAGGTTGGAGCTGTTTTTTAAAAGATTAAAAAAACTTCTAAAAACAATGCTTCTTGGAAAGAATCCGTTGACGCACATCAAAAGATTGTGCTAGACGAAACTCACTTGTGAAGGTTTGCGCAAGGTCAGTTTGCGTCACAAGCCGCATCTCAAGTCGACAGGAAAAGTAGAACAATGTTCGCGTTCAAAGGAAATAAAGAAGCTCTGGATCTACTCGGCAATGCCGCGACAATCGGAATCCATCTTGTTTGTTCTACTTTTGTTGGGATGGCTATGGGGTGGTATCTTGATAAATGGTTGGGAACAAAGCCTTGGTTTCTTCTTATTTTCTTGTTATTTGGAATTGTTGCCGGCTTCAAGAATGTTTACGATGAAGTCCAGCGCATTCTAAAAAAGGATCAGGGGATAGGTCCTAAAAATGACGATGAAAATAAACCAAAAGATTGAAACATTTCTCCACAGGCGAGGCTTTACTCATCCGGACGTACGCAGTTTGGTACGCAACCAGTTGTATCTTACTGCCGGAGCATTTCTTTTTGCTGCTGTAGCCTTCGGGTTTGCCCATTGGGCATTGGCTTTAGCAGCCGGAACGGCTCTGACTACGTTCAATTTCTGGTCGCTGGCTAAATTTGGTCAGCATCTGGCGTATATGCGCAGGGGCGCGGTGGTGTCTTTGCTGGTTCGTTTCTACGGGCGGATGATTTTATCCGGACTGGTCATATATGGACTTATCGTCTGGGGGCAGTGTTCAATCACCGCTCTTTTGATCGGGCTCAGCTCCGTAGTAGTGAATGCAATATTTTGGGGCGTTGCCGGGTTTCGGCAAAAAGTGAAGGAGGCATAAGGATCATGGCTGCAGGGTTACCACATCCATTAATATTTATGACAGAGCTGAACAATGCTTTGGGAACTCACATCCCGATCCATGTATGGTATACATGGGTAGCAATGCTCATTCTGTTCACTATCGGATTTCTAGTTTCCAGAAAACTTAGTCTAGTGCCGGGAGGTCTTCAAAATCTTGTCGAAATAATTGTCGGCGGGCTTGAAGATTTTGTCGTCTCGAACATCGGTGAAAGCGGACGTACAGTCTTCCCTTTCATGTGTACTTTGTTTGTTTACATCCTTGTGATGAACCTTTTAGGCCTTGTTCCAGGTTGTGATGCTCCTACTGCGAACGTCAACACCAATGCGGCAATGGCTGTTTGTACTTTCCTTTATTACAACTACATCGGTATCAAGCGTCATGGCTTCGGCTACATTAAACATTTTCTGGGGCCTGTTCCACTTCTCGCTCCATTGATGTTTATTATTGAAATAGTTTCGCACATTTCTCGTCCGCTTTCACTTACCCTACGTCTGTTCGGTAATATCCGCGGTGAAGAAATTGTTCTCGTACTATTGTTCATGCTTGCTCCTGTAGTTTCTACCTTGCCTATGTACTTCTTGTTCATGCTGGCGAAGGTAATCCAGGCATTCATCTTCTTCATGCTTACCATGATTTACTTGAAGGGCTCTCTGGAACACGCTCATTAGAATTATTGAGCACTAATACTTGGGGAAATGGTCTAACGACTACTTTATATAAACTTACATTTTTGGAGGATTTTACAATGCGTAAAGCTCTGCTTATCGTTCTGAACACAATGGCTCTCGTTCTTGCTGCCGGTGCAGCATTCGCTTCCGGTGTTGCTCCTGAAGTTGCTTCCGCTACTGCTACTGCTACTGCTATCGGTATGGCTATTGCTGCTGCCGGTTGTGGTATCGGTCAGGGTCTCGGACTTAAAGCTGCTTGTGAAGGAACTGCACGTAATCCAGAAGCTGGTGGTAAAATCACAGTTACTTTGATTCTTGGCCTCGCATTCGTAGAATCCTTGGCTATTTACGCACTTGTTGTTAACCTCATCCTTCTTTTCGCTAACCCACTCATCGGTTAGTTTTAGGATTTGGAAATATTTGAAGGGGGTCTTCGGACCTCCTTTTTTCTGTTTATAATTGTTAATTTTTTCACATGCTGTTCAGCTTTTGCAGGAAATTTTAATTTGTAATAGTCTGTAATTTAAGAACAATTAAAAAAAATAGTTTTGGGGGTATCGGAAACAGACTGCTATAGTATATAGTCTTTTTCGATTGAAGGTGGTTACTATGGTTGATTTTGACTAATCAGTTAATAATTTAAAACCAGATGTGCTAAGGCCGTTATTGAATCAGCCTTTTGCTGTCTGAGATTCCCAACATTTTATTTTCATGGCTATGCGGGACATGAAAAATAGGTACTTATTGTGAAAACCCAGAATATCCCCAAAGCGACAATCAAGCGACTCGCAGTTTACATACAAGTTCTTACGGGGCTTAAGCGTGATGGCGTAGAAGTTGTTTCATCAGAGAAACTAGCCCGCGCCTGTTCAGTTAATCCTTCCCAGATTCGTAAAGATTTAGCTTATTTTGGCGAATTCGGCGTGCGCGGTGTCGGTTATTATGTGCACGAACTGATTGCTTCAATTAAACATTCTCTTGGTGTTGACCGAGTTTGGGGCTGCGCCCTTGTCGGAGTCGGTAACCTTGGACGTGCTTTGCTTCGTCATAAAGAGTTTGCCTTAAGAGGCTTTTCCATCAGGGCTGCATTTGATTGCGACCCTTATAAAATCGGTGAAATTGTCTCTGGACTTGAAGTTGTATGCACGCGTCAGCTGAAAAGCAGAGTAGACGAACTTGGACTTGAAATAGGAATTATTTCTACGCCTCCTGAAAGAGCCCAGAGAGCAGCCAATTACCTTGTTGAAGGCGGCCTCAAAGGGATTGTTAATTTTGCACAGGCAAGAATCCAAGTTCCTAAAGAAATCACAGTTGAATATGTAGATTTCACACATCATTTTTATTCAGTAGCATTTAATGTGAGCTCATCTGACTAGCTAGCTGCTGAATAATTTTGCAAAGATTTTTTTGTGAGAAAGCCCTCAAAGCGTATGCCTTGAGGGCTCTTTCCAGTTGGGCAAAAATCAGGTGATAACTAATTGCTGAAAAAAGTTTTCTTAATGTCGTGTTTTTTTAGCAGAGCGTATATTCTGGAATTTGAAAGCCCGGACACCTGAGCTGCTTTTTTGATATTGCCGTTGCAGTGAAGGAAAAGACTTTCCAGATAGAGCTTTTCAGCCTGATCAAGGGCTTGGTCTCTATATTCTTTCAGAGGGGGAAAATCTTCATTTAAAGGCGGCTTGTATGGTGATATTTCAGCTTCTTTGTTTAATTGCTTTTTTGTAGTCTTATGCCCTTGAATGACGGTCAAAACTGGTTTGTGGTCTGTTTTAGGTAAGACTGAGTGTTGGGCGGCCGCAATCCTTATACGGACAGGCAGGTGAATCGGCAAAAATTCTCCTGCTTCCGGATTAGTGGCGAAAACCTGCTCAAGGATATTGAAAAGCTCTCGGATATTTCCGGGCCATGAGTATGCCTCCAACGCTTTAAGAAACTCATTTGAAACAGGAGTCGGTGCTGTATTAGAATCTGCGCTGAGCTTGTTTAAAAAATATCTGCTGAGTTCAGGGATATCTTCTTTGCGCTGTCGCAGTGGCGGAAGTTCAATTGTAAAAGCCTGCATACGATACATAAGATCCTGCCGGAATCTTCCGGTTTGAACCAGTGCTTCAAGGTCGCGATTTGTAGCTGTAACCAGTCTGAAGTCGCTCTTGATTTCTTTGGGGTCGCCGACTGGACGAAATGTGTGCTCTTGAAGAACCCTTAAGAAAGATTTTTGAAGTGCCAGCGGAAGTTCGCCGACTTCATCAAGGAAGAGAGTTCCTCCGTCCGCTTTAGCAATCAAGCCCTGATTGGACTCTTCCGCACTGGTGAAAGCCCCGCGCTTGTGCCCAAAAAGTATGCTTTCAACAAGATTTTCAGGAATTGACGCGCAATCGACTGCGACAAAAGGTCCTTTTCGGTGAGTACTGTTATCGTGTACGGCCTTTGCGAAAAGTTCTTTTCCTGTTCCGGTCTCACCTGAAATTGAAACACTTACATGGCTTTCAGCGGCTTTGGCTGCCTGTTCCATACACCGCATAATAGCTTTAGAGCGTCCGACAATATTATGATGCCCAAGCTTAGGATGAGAAGCTTGTTTTTCAGTCCTGTATTGCAACACACGTTGCATATGCAGAAGGTACTGCTCCGCAGTGGCTGGCTTGCTTATGTAGTCCCATGCACCGGAGTTGATAGCCAGCTCTGCTCCTTTGGTGTCTCCTTTGCCTGTTATAATAACTACTTCTGGAGAGTTTTTTAATATTTGCAGTTCCGGCAGAGCGTCAAGCCCGTTACCGTCCGGAAGAACGACATCAAGAAATACGATATCGAAACGTTCTTCGCGCGCTAGCGCGATACCTTTCTTGAGTGTAAGAGCTTTATCTCCACCGTGACCAAGGTGCTTGGCAAGTACAAGCAAAAGGTCACCTATGTGCGGGTCATCGTCGATTATTAGAACATTGGCCATAAGTAGTTTTTTATAGATGCTAAAGTTGCAAAGAGTATCGTCTTCAATTTGGCTACAGCATAAATCAGAGCACACTCACATTCAGCTTGCAACACTTTTTATGTTTTTATGCGTTAAAAATAGAATAAGCTTTATGCTAAATATAATGCTATATAATATTATAATGCGGTAAATGTTTATATCCGGGGCTTAGAAAGGCTGAGAGTTTATTCATACTAATCGGGATTTATGTGTGCCGGAGTCAGAATATTCAATTGTATTTTCGAGAGTTGACATCCGCCTTGTGATATATTAGTTGACGTATCAACAGTTGTTTTGTCAACTGTTGATACGTCAACTCCAGTTGTCAGGAGATTAAGATGCATGAAAATATGTCATTAGGATATTTAAATACGCAGATTACGCGCCTTCACAGGGCCATTGTTGAAGATAAATTAAGCGCACTAGGTATTACTTACTGTCAGGTTGGTTTTGTCATGACGGCTCTTAACCATCCGGGATGGAATCAAGAACAGTTGTCGCATTTTCTTGTTGTCGATAAGGGATCTACCGCAAGATCCGTTGCAAAACTTATTAAGCTTAAATTTCTATACAGAGAAGAGAACCCTCAAAACAGGCGTGAAAAATTAGTTTATCCAACTGAAAAAGCGGAAGAAATAAGAGAAGATCTTCATAAGGCTTTGCAGTCGGCAAATCAATTGATGATGTCTAACCTTAGAGAACCAGAGAAAGTAGTTTTGCTGGAAATGATGAAACGGATGATTGATACAGGCCGTAATTCGTTAGGAATGTCATCAATCTGGCAAAATTTTTAGATATTACAAATTTTCAATCTGTTTAATATTCAGTGCTGAATTTTTTTAAGAGGTTTTTATTATGGATGATGCAAAAAAAAGAGCGGTAATCTTAGCCGTTTCAGTAACTCAATTTGCTATACCGTTTATGTTTTCAGCGGTAGGGGTTGCTCTGCCTGTGATAGGGCGCGAATTCGGCGCAAGCGGTCTTGATCTAAGTTTAATTGAATCAATGTATATAGGCGGGGTTGCAGCTGTACTTCTTCCTTTTGGAAGGTTTGCAGATATGCACGGGCGCGAGCCTGTTTTCAGGCTTGGAGTACTGCTTTATGCCATATTCACTCTGCTATTGGGATTTGCGCATGATATCAATGTGCTGACTTTGCTTAGAATGGGGCAGGGTCTTTCAGGGGCACTGACAATTGCTACCAATATGGCTTTGTTAACCGATTCTGTCCCGCCTAGAGAGCGCGGCAGAGCAATGGGTATTGCCGTTGCTGCCGTTTATGTAGGGCTTTCCATAGGGCCGTATCTCGGCGGGCTTATAGCTACCGAGCTTGGATGGAGATGGATTTTTTACCTTGGAACAATTCCTCTAGGAATCAGTTACATAGTCAGCCGTATCAATTTGAAAGGTAAGTTTCATTCCTCAACTGAAAAATTTGATTATGCCGGTAGCGGGTTAGTCATATTTTCTGTAGCCGCGTTTGTTTTCGGCGGGACAAGCTTAAATACCGGATGGCCGGGGATTGTTTCATTATCAGCCGGTCTGCTCGGATTCATAGTTTTTATTTTTATGCAGAGCAGGACTGAATATCCTCTTGTGGATTTAGCTGTTTTTAAGGAAAGATTAGATTTTTCTGAAGCGGCTCTTGTGCAGTTTATAAGTTATGCCGGAACATTCGGGATTGTTTTTCTTTTCAGCTTATACTTGCAGAGTATTAAAGCAATGACCCCGCACGAGGCAGGAACGGTGCTTGTTGTACAGCCGCTTATTCAAGCAGTTTTGTCGCCCCTGGTGGGGAAATGGGCTGATATTTACTATCCGCGTGTAATTGCGATGATGGGGATGGTTGTCTGCACAGTCGGGTCAATCATGGGAGCTCTTGTCGGCCCTGAAACTTCGCTTTTCTACTTATATTCCATGTTTGTTATGCTTGGAATCGGTTTTGCACTTTTTTCTGCCCCTAATATGATAATACTTATGGGAAGTGTTCCACCTTCAAAATTTGGATTCGCTTCAGCCATCACAGGCGCATTAAGGACTATCGGTATGGTTTCGAGCATGGTGATAATCGCAATTTTCCTATCTGTGTATATGGCTGATGCACCTGTTTCGCATGAAACCGGCGTGGCATATATGAAGGTTATGCACGGTGCGCTGATTACGCTTTCCGGGTTTTGCGTGTTCGGAGTTTTAATCTCACTTCGCTCTGTTTACAGACGTTTTTGCGGCAGCGGCAGAGTTGCCAAATAAGATCTTTATATGCAATCTGCGGACAACAGAAAGGAGAAATAGATGGCGACATCAACTATCAGCGGCGTGGATATATTAGGAGCTGCTATTAAGGCTAAAAGAAAGCTTGAAGACGATACCAGCCTTGACCAAGGGTTTATTTCTTCAGCAGATCAGGCGCGTGTTTTGGCCTATTATGTTAATTTGCTGGTGAAGTGGAATAAATCCATGAATCTGGTTGGGCCGAAGAGCTGGGATGAAATTTTTCATTCTCTCATAATCGACAGTTTACATCTGGCTGATTTTTTAAATGATCTGGAGCTTCCTGAAAATCCGGTGACACTTGATCTCGGCGCCGGCGCCGGACTTCCGGGGCTGCCGCTCAGAGTAGTTTGGCAGAAAGGAACTTATCATTTGGTGGAATCGCGTGAAAAGCGTTCAATCTTTATGCGTACAGCCCTGCAAATGATGAAACTTCCACGAACAGTGGTTTTTCAAGGCAGAGCTGAAACTTTTCCGCATGAAAATCTCCCTGCTGATCTCATCCTCAGTAAGGCTTTTATGCCATGGAAAGAACTTCTGCCGTTTGTAAGACCCATGCTGGCGGAAACAGGGCGGATTGTTGTCTTATCAAACGACTGCGCTCCGGATTCCGCTGAAGTCAATGAATGCGGCTATGAACTGGAATCCACAATGGAATATAAGGCTGATAAGAAAACTCATTATTTCTGGTCACTGTTGCCGTCAAGCTGACCTGGCAGGCTACCTTTGAAAATAAGTTTAGTGGCGTATTCATCAGCTATCTCAGCGACATCCATCAGTTTTTCCAAAAACTCGAGGATTTCAAATCTTTTTTCTTCTGTTCCGTTATCGAATTCAAACTGCATGTCGCCTGAGGTCATATAGAGTTCGAGTTTTTCAAGGTATTCCGGTTTGATCATTTTTGTTCCTCAGTATTTTATTTTTCAGCAGGGTTTTCCAATTGATTTCAGCTGTGCACTTGAGCTTATACGTGATGGTAAGGAGATCCCTTCAAAATAGATGCCGCGCGATAAAGCTGCTCAAGAAGCATAGTGCGGGCCAATTCATGAGGCAGAGTCATTTTACTGAGTGAAAGCTTTATTCTGGCTACTTTTGTAACTTCATCAGACAATCCGAAAGGGCCGCCTATTATAAAACACGGCGTAAGATTCGGATCTTCGGTCCATTTCTGTAAATGTTTTGAAAGCTCAACCGAGGTCATTTCTATACCTGTTTCATCAAGGCAGATGACCATATCTGAAGAGCGGATTTTCTCTACAATGGATTTACCTTCGCGAAGTACTTTGTCTTCCGGCGGAAGTTTGCCCGGTGCGTCTTTCAGAATAGTTTCATCAAGCTTGTGAAACCTGCCTAATTTTTTTGCATAATGAGCACAGGCTTCATTGAAAAATGGTTCTTTAAGTTTGCCTACCCAGATGAATCTTAACTTACCCATAAAATGTTAATTCCCTTTTAGAGCTGCTTCAAGTTTTCCGTCTTGCAGTGTTATCAGAACATACCCTCCACCGGACGCCATTCCCGGATTGAAAATACGTGATTTCCCTATGATATCTTCACCGCTTGATTCGTGGATGTGTCCGCTGACTACGATGTCAGGCTGAACTTTTTCAATAAAATTCCGAACTGAACGGCTGCCTACGTGTTGACCGTTTGAAATTACATCCAGCTTGGTATTATATGGCGAGTCATGCACAGCTAAAATCAGTTGATCGTAATCACCGATTTTTGCGTAAGTTTCTTCAAGCCATTGTCCAAGCTGTTCGTCGCTTACTTCGCTTGGAGTTCCGAACGGCGTTGGAATAGAATATCCAACTCCCATAATTTTGATACCTTTGGCAAGTTCGCGCGTTTCCAAATGAAGATTAGCTTCTTTGCTTTTAAGAAAATCTGTAACATTTGCGCGGTCCATATTTCCGATTTGAGCAAGTATGTTAGGATTTTGATCGTGAATCACTCCCCAGACCTTTTCAACTGCGCCTTGCGGGGAATGGTTTGTAATGTCTCCGGTGATAATGACCCCATCGGCTTTCTTAATTTCAGGAATTATTGATACAAAACTGAGGCTTTGGTGGATATCGCCGAGGGCTATCCATTTCAGTATATTTTCAGCCATATTATCTCCAGCTGGTTTGCGATATGATTGCAAAGGGTTATTTAATAACATTAATGATTCTAAAAACCAATCAGGGCAGAGCAGTACACCGCGATTTTAAGTTTTTCTCGAGTATGTCTAAGTTTTCTTTATCGTATGGGAATTATTGTGTAGATTCATATTCAATTCAAGTGAATAATTTTGAAATGATCTTTATGGTTCGTCTATGCCGGAAAAACAAAAGTGATGAGACAGGGTGATAGATTTGGATAAAAATGAAATAAGGTCCAGCCTGCTGACACAGAGAGGAAAGCTCTCTAAGTCGGAAGTTGAGTCTATGAGTCGTAAGATAGTTTCTTCAGTTCAGTCACATGCGGAATGGAAAAATGCGGCAGAAGTTCTGCTGTATTGGCCTATCAAAAATGAAGTGGACGTAACTCCGTTGTTTCGTGACGCGCTTGAGTCCGGTAAGAAAGTTTATATGCCCTGTTGCCGCAGAGATGAGCCGGGGATTATGGATTTCGGTGTCGTAAGGGCGGAAGAGGATCTTTTACAAGGATCATTCGGGATAAAGGAACCGTGTAGAAGTAAGTGTGAATTTCCTGATGCTATTTCTCCTGATGTGATGATAATTCCAGGTGTAGGTTTTGACCGTAAAGGGTATAGAATAGGATTCGGGGGCGGATATTATGATAGATTTCTTGCTCATCCGCAGAAAGCCGGATCTTTAGCTGTGGGAGTCTGTTATTATTTTCAGCTTGTTGATAATATTGCGGTTGAAGAATGGGACAAACCGGTGCAGTTAATATGCACAGATAAGGATGTTATATGGCCAAAATAGATTACATACCGTTTGCTTTTCCGGGGCTTGATAATATTTCGTGCGCATTCACAACAAGAATCGGCGGTGCGTGTCAGTCGCCGTTTGATGAAGGCAATCTGTCGTTTGATGTAGGAGACGATCCTTACGCCGTGAGAGCTAACCGAACCGCTTTGGCTGCTTCTCTTGGGGTAACTCATTGGCATGAGAGCATACAGGTTCACGGAGACGTTATACATTTTGAACCGGAACCACAGTCGCCTGAACAGCCTCCGCATATTGAAGGGGACGGACTCACTTCGGCAGAGAAAGGTCATGCTCTTGTTGTCAAAACCGCAGATTGTCAGCCGATTTTAATTGCTCATAATAAAGGGCATTTTGTCGCCGCATTGCATAATGGCTGGCGTGGTAATTCCATAAATTTCCCAGGCAAGAGTGTTGCGCAGATATGTGCCCATTACGGATGCGCTCCTTCTGAGCTTATGGCCGTCAGGGGACCTAGCCTCAGCCCTGCTATGGCTGAATTTGTGAATTTTAATTCTGACTTTGAGCCCGGGTATGAAAAATATTTCAATAAAGACAGTAACACTGTAGATTTATGGAAGTTGACCAATGACCAACTGACAGGCGCAGGAATTGAATCCAGAAATATTTTCGGAATTGATATGTGTACCTACAGTATGAAAGAAACTTTTTTTTCCTACAGGCGTGATAGAAAAACAGGACGGCAGGTTTCCGTAATCTGGATTAAGTAGTCTTAAAAAAAATTGGCATAAATATAAACCCCTCTTTGATGCATCAAAGAGGGGTTTATATTTGACTGTGGAAATTATTATGACAGTAAATTACTGTTCAGCGTGCTTTCTTTCAATCAGCTTGAAAACTCTTTCAGCTAACTGATTAATTTCAGCTTTTGAAATCTGGTCATCTGCGCCAACTGATTCACCCTTATGGAAGAGTGTGTCAGTGATGATGGAAGAGCAAAGCAATACTGGCAGATGTCTGAGTTCCGGATCATCCTTAATTCTTTTGGTCAGATTATGACCGTCCATGACCGGCATTTCGATATCTGTGACAACGATGTCGAGGAAATCATCAATGGTTTTTCCTTCGTCTTTTGCCTTAGCACGCCATTCGTTGATCTTATCCCACGCAGTTTTACCATTGTGCGTTCTGGTTACCTTGAATCCGGCATCTTCGAGCATTTGCCCGATCATACGGCGGATCATGGTTGAGTCATCAGCAATGATTGCTTTGAGTTGCTGTGTTTCAATTTTCTGGACCAGAGAAGCATCAGGCATTTCTGTAAGATCCATGCCCGGGTTAAGGTCAGCAACAATTTTTTCAAGGTCCAGCAGGAATACGATGCGCCCTTCAAGCTTAACAACACCGGTAATGGAGTTGGCTGTAAGGGACGAGACCTGTTTGCTTGGAGCTTCAACCTGTTCCCAGCTTATGCGGTGAATTCTTGTTACACCGGAAACAAGGAAGGCTGTAGAAATTTTATTGAATTCTGTAACGATAACTTTAGGGGCTTCGGTTTCAACTCGGTTTTTACCGACACGGCTGCTGAGATCAATTAAAGGTATTATTTCAGATCTGAGATCAAAGGCTCCAAGGACGGCTCTGTCTGTCGCATCAGGCATATCAGTCAGTTCCGGAAGGCGAATAATTTCAACAACTTTAGCGACATTTATGCCGTAATAGTTACGTCTGGTCGCTCCGCCATGGACACTGTCAGTTTCATCAATAAAAAATTCGACGATTTCAAGCTCATTAGTGCCTGATTCAAGAAGAATATTTGTTTGGGACATTTTCACCCTCCCCTAAAATTCATGTGAAGTCAGCAATCAAATAGTGTATTTGCTTTGCTCAGTTTGAGATTAGCTCGAAAACATTGTTTATGAAAGAAATTTTTCAAGATTATAATAAGGCTCGGCCTTTTCACTCAAGTATAAAGCATAATGTTGTCAATCAAATTAGATGCAAATTCTTAATCGTTAAAATAAATTAACACAATTAACTAATTTAGGTCTAGTCGTGAATATACTTTTTTATAGTCTTTAAGCATCCTTATCTGTGAAAACTTTTTTGAACCGGTTTGAAAGGCTGAGACCCCAAGTTCTTTGGAGACACGGGGTGCTAAAAGCAATGTTGAAATGTTTTCGACTAGGTCTTTTTTATTATAAGGTGTTACGAGTATACCGTTTGTTCCGCTTACAATCTGCTCAACAACTCCTCCTACGGCATAGCTGACGGACGGTAGTCCTTTTGACATGGCTTCAAGTATTATCAGCGGATGGTTATCAGCCAGAGTAGGATATGCAAGGACATTTGCCGCTGTCATAAATTCGCCTAATGTCTCTCTGTCCACATAGGGGATAGTTATGAAATCACCATCTCTGGAATTTTCACTTCCGCCGATGGCAAAGCCGATTGCGTCTGGAACTTTCTTTTTGATTCCTTCCCAGTAAGCAGCCCACTGCGAGCCTGATTTATAGGCCGCGTTAACGCCTCCGTGAGCAATGAAGAGAACTACTTTAGCTGCAATAGGTACCCTTAATTTTTCTCTGGCTATTTTCTTATCTCCAATCGAATCCGGCCATGGTATGCCGTTTGGAATAATTTTCACTAAAAGGCGCGGGTCTGCAATTTTAGCCTGGTTAGCCAGCCATTTAGATGGAGAAATTAAAACAGCCTCACGCTTTAGTAGTGTTTCGATGCTGGTTCTGCGAACTTCTTCGGAGTCGGCAAAGCCTCTAGGGCAGGGATTCAAACATTTTTTTTTAAAGTGAGTACAATCTAAAGGGTGTGAACATCCACCTGTGATCATTTGAGAATCATGAAGAGTAACAATAAGGCGTACCGTTTCCGGCAGTGCTGAAATAAATTTTGCAGGATCAGCAGAAGAATGAAGATGTACTACGGTGTTGCCTGGAATTTTCATTGCTGCTTCTTCAGCAGAGATTAGCGGGTCAAGTGGATTTTCAGATGCTTCATATGAGTGAAGTGTGGTATATCCTGATTCTTCAAGTCCATTGAGAATCAGCAGGGCCACCCTTGTAGCTCCGCCGCTTTTTTTAAGAGCTGTATGGTGGATGACTGTTCGCGCTAACATGGTTTTTCCAGAATATCATGTTTTAAAGACCATAAAATATGGAATTCAGCTTCCCGGCTGCTTAATCCCGGAGCAATGGATTTTATTTTGGCACAGAGCTCTAAAGTAGTAATGGGCTTGCGGGCAAAAAAAGATATTTTACGGATAACTTCCTGCTTAAGGTGTCTTTCAATTCCTTGATATACGAGCGGGAACTCTTTTCCATGATAGATAGCCTGCCCTGTAGAGCCTGTTACGACCTTTGTTTCGTCGTTTATAACTGATGTCGGGTAGTGAGAAAAAACTTCGCCGAATCGCACCTGAGCAGGATGTAGTATTTCCGAAAGTCCTTCTGTTTCAACAGGAGCATTATTCAGGTTTTGCCACAGCTCGACATGCTGACGGATTACTTCTTTCCATGTAAATTTTTTGTTTATTCTCGCAGCTCCGGCACGCCCCATAGAAGACCGTAATTGCGGATCTCTTATCAGCTGTTCAAGCCCTTTTGCCAGCTTCGGAGTATCTACTGCTGTTTGCTGGGCAAGGAGCAGGTGGTATTGATTGTCATAACACAGCGGGGCCATAAGGTCTTCAGCAGGTGTTGCCGCCGGTCCTATGGTTTCGATCAGTAATCCTGTTTCGTTATGCACAACCAGATCTTTATATCCGTCGTAGTCAGAAGCGATGACGGGAAGCCCCATAGCCCCGGCTTCAAGTATGGTCAGCCCGAAAGTTTCCTGCGGATTATCTGAAATGGAGACATAGATATCTGCCGCGCGGTAAAGATCAAGCTTTTGAAGATCGGTCGGCCTTGCAAAAATAGATAATTCAAGTCCCATGTTGCGACTCAATTCTTTCAATGTCTGCGGAAAATCGTCTCCGTCGTCCATCCATCCGGCTAGAATGACCCGCACATCTTTTCTGTCTATTCCGGCTGCGAAAACACGCTGCATAGCCCTCAACAGGGGCAGAATATCCATTTTGGAATAATGGGCGATGCGTCCGAAAACTAAAATATTAACCCTGTTTTCGTCTGGATTCAGTTCTAAGTTTTTTAAGGCTACCAGTTTTTGCTGAGCGGTCGGCACCGTGAATGCTGACGGATTGATTCCAAGTGGTATTTTCCTGATTTGCGGAGATGGGAATTTCTTCTCATCAAGTTCAAACCCTTCACGCAGATGCATAATATATTTTTCGACAACCTGCATGCCGGGAGTGGACGTGGCAACAATGCAATCTCGTGCAGTTGTGCCCTTCCATATATAATTAAGAAAAGATGATCCGTAATTGCTGTAGCTAAGCGAGTGAGTGGTTCCGGTGATAGGAAATATGTTCTTTGCGAAAGCGTTTCTTACACGTGCAAGGTGGGGAGGATACACTATGCAGTCGGATTGATGAAAGCAAAAGTATTCCTGCTTGCTTATATATTCAGGCAAATCTCGCCGATCCAAAATTTTGACTTTATTATTCTCTAATAATTTAGAAAAGTTAGTGCTTATAAAGCTGCTTAAACTGGCATGAATATTCCCGCCGCTCAGAAAAAAATGATATTCATCAAAAGGGTCTTCGGTCAGCAGTCCATTTAGAAAACCAATATTCGCGACTTTGCGTCCAAGAACCGGCCCTGTTTCGTAAAAGGGGTCCAAAGTTCCCCATATTCTTTGAGTTTTCATACCATATTTCAAGCCATATTTGGGCCTGCTTTGTCAAAGGATTTTATTTCCGAAATATATGCAGGTGACAAAAATCCGGCACAGTTTTCCTGTTTGTTGTTTTAAAATCAGGCCAGATCTCCAGCGTTCTGAGCTAACTTAAAATTTATAACACGATTTAAAGTCTTGTCTTTTTATTGCTAACATCTTGTAACTTGGCGTTTTTTGAAATTCTTATTTTGCTGTGATGTTTAAATCAGTTTTGCAATCCGTTGGTTAAAAAATATTATTCGAGTCTTTGGTCTTTATTTTGCAATAAGTTAGGTCAGTAAACCCTTCTGACAGTATTTGGAATGCACAAGGAGACCCCGATATGAAGAGAGGAGAAAGGCCTGAACTGCTTTGGGGGTTCGGTCTAAACAGCATAGAAGCCGGCAAAATAGAGGATTCTCTCGGGCCGGGATTTTTCTTAAGGAATTTTTCCGAAAGATCCCTTCCCGGTGATAAAGAATTACTTCAGCCTGAAAAGCCTTCTGCTACATGGATTCCGCTACGGGTTTGGAATGAACTTTCTGAAGCCCGTCGTGATTCTTATCGTAAGCTCGAATCTACTCAGCGTATTCTTATACAGGATGATTCTGAAAAGAATGTTGATCTTGAGAGTGTTCTTGAAGACGGATTTCTTGCAGTAATAAGTTCGCCGTTAACAACCTCTAAGGTTCAGGATGCTCTTTTCAGAGCAAAGGAAGTCTCCGGTCTTTATGGAGACCTCTATAGAATGACTGAAGAGATCATAATGGAGCGGGAGCTTCTTTCCCGCAAAACAGAACAGCTCATGTTCCTTAATACTGTCCTCTCCAACGCTACCGAGCGTCTTGAAGTTTCAGATATTCTGGGACAGGCTGCAGAGGATTTAAAGCTGTTGCTTCCGGTTCTTTCTGTTCAAGGCGTTTTTTGGGATGTTGTCCCCGCCGGAGCGAAAACAGAAGCTGAAATTTTTATTAATCCCGGTCTCATCCCTGCTGTTCAGGGAGAATGGATCGAGTTTATGATTGGCAGTGTTACAAAGCTCAGCGGAATAGAAGTCGGCGGATATAAAATTTCTGAAACCACGCATGCTGGTGACGTTGCAATGTGCTACGGACCGACCGGCGGAAGAGTGCTTGCCCTCCCTTTGATTACACGAGGCGAAAAGTTCGGTTGTCTGGTTATGCTTTGCGATAAGTCGGTAAGGCTTGCAAAGGATCAGGTTAACACGCTTAACGCTGCTGTGAATCATTTGTCGCTTGCCCTGAATAACGCTTTGATGTTTACCAAGATCAAGACCCGCGCGGATCGTGACGGACTTACCAGAGTTTACAATCGTCGCAGTTTTGATGAAAGGCTGGTTGAAGAACTCAGACGCCATCAGCGTCACAGCATGGATCTGTCGTTATTGATGATTGATCTCGATTATTTCAAGAGTGTAAACGATACTTACGGGCATATGGCGGGTGACCTTGTTCTTGAAACAATAGCAAGAATTTTTGAAGAAACATTCAGAACTACAGATTTTATTGCCCGTTACGGCGGAGAAGAGTTCGTTATTCTGCTCCCTCATACCAAGGTTGATCAGGCTGAGATGCTTGCTGAACGGATCAGGGAAAAGATAGAATCTCATACTATGTCTTATCGTGATGAAAATTTTAAGATCACAGCAAGTATAGGAGTTTCTTCTGTCCGCCCCGGAAGCCTCGCAAAAGGTACTGAAATAGTACGCAAGGCTGATGATGCCTTATACAAAGCTAAGGATCAGGGACGTAATAAAGTCGTTGTCTCCGATTCTCATGCAAGGCTGAAGGTAGTATAAATTTAAGGGTTTCCATAGGTGTGTTACTGTCAGTGCTTACGGAAAGACGGTGCGAATTGTTCGCACCGTCTTTTTTTTGGACGTTATCCGTCATGCTTGACCTAACTTCGTAATGGTGCAAAGCCACCAAGTCCGGTTTGAAGTTCAGATAAAAATTCGGTTCTGTGGCCGGTGACATAGTAATAATGGCTGATATTTTTCGGGCCTTGATTAATGAATGTCATTAATTAAGGTGGCATATCCGTAATTATAGAAATTGCTGGATATAGTAATCATTTCGACAGATAGCGTTTTGACTGTTTTCAATGCCGCTACTGGGGAGTTTAAACTGATGAATGAGATTCTTTGGATTGGATTTGCTCTACTTGATTTGAGCCTTGTGCTTGTTGTGTATAAATTTTTCGGAAAAACAGGCTTGTTCGGGCTGATAGTTTTTAACCTGATACTTTGTAATATTCAGGTGTTAAAAACTATTCAGCTGTTCGGAATGACCACAACGCTGGGTAATGTTCTGTATGCCAGTGTTTTTCTTTCAACGGATATTTTAAGCGAGTTTCATGGAAAGAAGGAAGCACAAAAGGCGGTCTTTCTGGGTTTTATGATTCTTGTGATGGCCGTTGTCTATATGCAACTGGCTTTGATGTTTACTCCGTCAGCTGAGGATTTCGCTCAGCCTCACCTTGAAGTTATTTTCGGTTTTCTGCCTAGGCTTGCACTTGGAAGTCTTTGTGCTTATCTTATTTCACAGCTTAATGATGTTTATATTTTTCATAAGATTAAAGACAAGTATGGCGAAAGACATCTCTGGCTTAGAAATAATGCCAGCACGCTGCTAAGCCAGCTTCTTGATTCAGCTGTTTTCTGCTTTATCGCACTGTGGGGAGTCTTTCCTGCAGATGTATGGCTTGAAATATTTTTCACCACCTATCTTTTCAAAGTAATTGTGGCGGTTATGGATACTCCTTTTATATACCTTGCGCGCAAAATACGCTGCCGTTCATGATGATCACGATTGTAAGGCTTGACGAATTCTATCGTGGGTTTAATACTATGGGCTTAATAAGTCATATTTCAAGAGAGGCCATATATGAGTCAGATGTTCGGTAAAGCCGTTCCTTTTTATAAGATGCAGGGTTGCGGAAATGATTTCGTTATAATTGATAACCGTAAACTCGGAGTTCCCGTTGAAAAAATGCCTGAATGGGCTGAAAAAATTTGTAAGCGGGCTTTCGGGGTATATGCTGACGGACTGCTTTTTATTGAAAAGGGTCCTGATGGATCAGGATTAGACTTCAAGTGGCAGTTTTATAATTCAGACGGATCAAGGGCTGAGATGTGCGGAAACGCTTCCCGCTGTGTCGGACGCCTTGCTCATGCCTTAGGCATTGCCGGAGAACAGCACGTTTTCGGATCTGATGCCGGGCCTATCAGAGTGCAGGTGTTTCCGTTGCAGGAAGAGGTTAAAGTTCAGCTGACTGATCCAGTAGATGTAAAACTTAATCAGACAATTGAAGTTGACGGCGAGAAATATACTTACCACTTTGCGAACACCGGAGTACCTCATGTTGTTGTGCAGGTCGCGGATGTTGATAAGGTAGATGTTAAGAAGCTTGGAAGCGCATTCAGGTATCATAAAGATTTCGCTCCGGCAGGAACCAATGTTAATTTTGTTCAGATTGATGATAATGACAGCCTTATCGTGCGCACTTATGAACGCGGAGTTGAAGATGAAACTTATGCTTGCGGTACAGGTGTAAGCGCAGTGCAGGTAACCTTGCAGAGACTGGGACTTACCGATGCGGCGGTGCGTGTCAGAACTTCCGGCGGTGAAATCCTTAAAGTTATAATCGAAGGCGAAAGTGTTTTCCTTCAGGGTGGCGCAGAGCTCACTTTTTCCGGGGAATTGTTTTTGGAATCATTGGATATTGATTTTTAGATCATTTATGATTAAAGGTTAAGGGGTGTTGCGTGGCAACAAATCCCCTTAATTTTTTGCGATAATTTCATACTAAAATAGAATAAAATATATATTGATTATATCTATGCTTGCAAGAGGTAAGTATTAGCTGTATAAACGTTTTACGTACTCAGTGTGATTTTTAGGATAATGTTTATTCTTGTTTCACAGTAAATTTTACTGTTTCGCAGTATAGTTTAAAGTAGGGTATTTTGGTTAGTTGGTGTAAGTATGTATGATCTTTGAATTAATTTTTACGGGTTATTTTATACTGAAATGGCATGATTTTAGCTTACCTATTATAAGTTTAAATAAATATATTATAATACAGTCGAGGAGACACACTATGGGAAATAATGAACTTACTAAGCTTTTGCAGGACGTTGTACTTAAAAATGAAAAGCCTGCCCGTGACGTTGCAACAGAAATAAACAAACCTTACCCAACACTTCTTCGTGAAATCAATCCTGAAGATAAAGGTGCTAAAGTAGGTATTGAAGAGCTTGTTCCTCTCATGAGATCAACAGGAAGCATTCGTCCGCTGACCAGACTTGCAAATATTATGGGTTACGTTCTCGTTCCTATGGATATTAATCCTGGTGATCCTGATGAAGCAAACTACATGGCTCTTGATTTGATGGATGGTTTTGGAAGATATTCCAAGGCTCTTAAAAGTGCGTTGCAGGCTGATCCTAAAGAAGATTTGGTCAGCATTGTCGAGCAGGAAGGCTTTGAAGCTATCACAGCAATTTTAACAATGGTTCATTACCTACGTAAGAGAGCTGAAGAAGAAAAGACTAAAAACGCTCCCCGTCTTGCTCAGGTAAGCTAGTTTTTTAGTTTAAGTGCTCTTAAGAAAGAGCAGGTGTTTATGCAAGCCCCCGGTTACCAATGGTAGCCGGGGGCTTTTTGCATTAGTGAAAAGTAAAGTCTTTGAATTAGCAGTTATGAACGTCTTTGTTGATATAAAAGCATAAATCAAAAAGGTTGTTGACCATCTGCTCTACCAGGTGATCTTGTTCAGGAGCGGCATTGGAACTGATTACGGTCTTGTTGATGATTTTTGCAAATAGCGAGGATACCAGCTCGTCATCCTTGCTGGTCCAGTACTTGTTGGCAGATACAGTTTTATTATCAAATCCGTGATAATACATACACTCCTCCATGAGTGGAAACATTCATCCGGCGTGGAAACGGTTTACAAGGTCTTAATTTAGGTATCGGCTGAAATGATCAATCACTTTACAGGTAAAAAAATATTTTAAAATAAATATGATTAGATCCTGCTTATCGTTGATTTAATCATATAAAATAAATAGAAAGGGTTTATGAGTGTAGCCGAGCCTTACTTGTTTTGTTATGTTTAAAAAAATATCTGTAATCTGTAATAAAAAAACTCTCAGCCATTCTTTTTCAGGCGAGATGACGGGAATTTCCTGATGCGCTTTTCCTTAAGAAAAAAGATTATAACGATTGCCTGCGGAGCTGCGATTATCCCAATTGTCGCTATGCTTATCCTTACCCATCTTTTAGAATCAAGCTTAAGCGAAAGTGTAGCTTCGGAGATTCACACTCTCATAACTTCACATGTTTCACAGGTTACCAGTGATCTTTACGATGAATGCAGAACTTCGAATGACTCGCTCATGCGTGAAACTAAACGCGCTTCAATGTCTTTGCAGTCAATGCTGGATGACAGCGGAGATATCAGGCTTCTTGAAAAAGAATCGACGTGGACCATTGTTAATCCTCTGATAAAAGATAAAATCATTTCAGTTCCTGTGCTTATGATAGGTGATTACAGCTTAACCTTTGATAAGCGGAAAAACGAATCACTTCCTTTTCTTGCAGAGTCTTCCGAAATATCAGGCGCGTATTGTACTGTCTATCAGCGTCTTAACCAGACGGGAGACATGCTCGTTGTCGATACCACCACTGAAGCCGGCAAAGAAAATATGGTGATCGGTGAAATTTATTATTCGCTAAATGATCAAGGTCAGCGTGAATCTGTTATCGATGAGATCCTTGCCGGGCAGACTGTGAGCAGGCACTGCGAAGACAGCGATGGCATCAAGTTCATTGTTTACTCCCCTTTTAAGGATAAAAGCGGAAATATTGTCGGCATGCTCAGTGTCCAGATGCATGATGATATTTCTGATAATATGCATAGATCTGTCCTTAAGACTTCTATTAACAAATCCGGTTTTGTCTGGATTCTCGGGGCTAAAGGGCAGAATAAAGGGAAATATATTTTATCACGTTTCAGCAGTGCCGAAGAACAAGTACAAGCGAAAAAAGGGACGTATGACACGGCCTTAATTGATCAGTTGATTTCAAAGGCAGTTAAGGCCGGAGAGGGGAAGCTTTTAACCGAAGAATATCTCTGGAAGCTGGCACCGGATGATACAGGACGTATGAAACTTTCTGTTTATACATATTTTGCTCCATGGGAGTGGATTATAGGTTCTGGAGTTTATCTTGATGAATATAACGGTATTCGGGATCGTCTGACCGGAACAGTCGAAAAACTTTCTCATTGGCTTGGCCTTACAGGGGTTATATTGCTGGTATTGACCATTGTAATTTCAACAACCGTAAGCGGGCTCATTGCCAATCCCATCATTCATATGGTCGATATTGCCAAATTGATTGCAAACGGTGATATCTTCGGAGCCAGACGTTCTATTGAAACTCTTGAAAAGATATGCCCTAATGCCGGCAATGCTGCCCAAAATGCCGATCGCCAAGATAGTCTTGATGAGACTGGGCAGCTTTATCTTGCGTTCAGGAATATGGTTGAAAGTTTAGGTTCTCTTGTGGGGCAGGTTCAACGTTCCGGTATTCAGGTAACAACTTCTTCTACAGAGATAACAGCCTCGGCCAGACAACTTGATATTACCTTTAATCAGCAGGCTTCAGCAACGACTCAGATAAGTGCTACCAGTCTGGAAATCTCAGCTAATTCAGGAGAACTTGCCGGAACAATGGGTGAAGTCAATGCTTCTGCCTCAAAAATGGCGATGCTGGCGCAGGAAGGGCAGGACGGGATAAAAACCATGATCCGGGTTATGGATGACCTGAGTGTTTCAACCTCAAGTATTACTGATAAATTAGCCGGAATCAATGAACGGGCAAATTCTATTGAAGGAATTGTCGGCACGATCACAAAGGTTGCGGACCGGACGAATTTACTTTCGCTGAATGCGGCGATTGAGGCTGAAAAGGCCGGAAAGTTCGGGCAGGGGTTCTCGGTTGTGGCAGGAGAAATACGCAGGCTTGCAGATCAGACCTCCGTTGCGGCTCTTGAAATTGAAACGACGATAGAAAATATGCGTGTTGCGGTGGATTCCGGTGTTGTTGAGATGGACCGTTTCGCGGAGGATGTACGCTGCGGAGCCGGAAAAGCTGCAAGAATTGGTAAGAAGCTTGAAGGTATTATGGTAGGTGTCAAGGATCTTAATCCAAGGATCGAACTGGTTAATGACGGTATGTCTGCGCAGGCCGAAGGGGCTGAACAAATCAGCGAGGCCATGGGGCAACTTTCAGATACTGCAACTCATACTGCCGAATCCCTTAAAGAGTTTAACCGGGCGGCTTCTCAGCTTAATGAGGCTGTTCAAGGTCTTAGAGATGAAGTTTCGCGCTTCAGGGTGAGTGAATAATGCTCGTTCTTACTTTTCAAATCGGGCAATACGCTTACGGTCTTGAAGCCAGACTCGTTGCGGAAGTTGTCCCTCCTACTGTGTATAAGGAACTTCCGCGTTCTCCTGAGTACATTAAAGGGATATTCAATTATCGCGGCATAATTACTCCTGTAGTCGATCTTTCAATTCTTGCAACCGATAAGCCTTGCAAGCCTTTAATGAGTACCCGTGTAATTGTTCTGGATCTTGCTGATTTAGATCCTGCCGAAGAGCGCGGCAAAAAATTTCTGGGGATGATTGCAGAAAATATTACTGAGACTGTGAAAATTTCGGATTCAGATTTTGAATCCTCGGGGCTGGATATTCCTGATGCCCCTTGGCTTGGCAGGGTTGCGAGAGTTGCAGGCGGTATGCTCCAGCTTATTAAACCTGGCAAACTGCTTTCAGATGAGTTGCGGACGGTTCTTTTTTCCAAGGAAGAAATAGAGCAGGTTAACAGGTAAAGTATGAATCTTGAGCCGTTTCAAGAAATTCTTAAAAATGCTATGGGGCTTGCGCCTGATTCGCTTGGTAAGTCAGGTATTCAATACGCCTTGCAGGTAAGAATGCGGGTTACAGGTTGCAGTGAAGATGAGTATCTGACTTTGGTTCAAAATGATAAGCTGGAACTTTCGGAGCTGATTGAAGAAATAGTTGTGCCTGAAACATGGTTTTTTCGGGATGCAAAACCATTTGAACTGCTTTCAGAAACTGCTGTAAGTTGTATGCATAAAACTTATAAAGTGCTCAGCGCGCCATGCTCTACAGGTGAGGAACCATACTCGGTTGCAATGTCTCTCATGGGAGCGGGTCTTTCGCCTGAGCGTATTAAAATTGATGCGGTGGACATCAGCAAGCGGGCATTGATGAAAGCCAAAGAAGGGGTTTATGCAGATAATTCGTTTAGGTCAAAATTACCTCTTTATGCTGAAAATTGTTTTAACAAGTGCGAGCAGGGTTTTAAGCTGATAGATCGAGTTAAGAGTGTTGTGAAATTTCATTCAGGTAATCTGCTTGAAGGCGGGCTTCCTGCAGGTCCATACGATGCGATTTTTTGCAGAAATCTGATCATTTATCTCGATGACAGTTCCAGAGATTGTTTAGTCCAGATGTTTAGTGAAAGGCTGAAACAGGATGGGTTGCTTTTTGTCGGACATGCCGAAGCTCTGCCACTGTTCAACAGGTATTTTACTCCGGTAAGAAAGGCTGGAACTTTTGCTTTTAAAAAGAAAGATAACATTAGTGACGACAAAGTAATTAAGACTTTTGGCTGTCTAAAGAGCAAACGTGATGTTCAGCCTGTTCGCAGCGTAAAAAGCCCTTTTGAAAAGCGTATAAAAAGAGTTGTAACTAAGTCTTCGGTTGATTTTAGTGATCTGCAACATGCTGAAAATAAAAAGACTTCATTGGAAGATATTAGATATTTGGCAGACAAAGGACAAATCGGAGAAGCTTTATCGTTATGTCAGGAGCTTTTGAAGGTTGACGGTCCCGAGGCGGATCTTCTGCATTTGTGCGGTTTGCTCTATGAGGCACAGGGTGAGCCTGTGAAAGCTGAAGAGTATTATGGAAAAGCATTATATTTGAATCCGCAGCACGTGGATTCTCTGGTGCATCTTGCCCTGCTGGTTGAAACCAGAGGTGATGAACGCAAGGCCAGCCTTCTCCGTAACAGGGTACTGCGGGCCGAAAAGCAAAATGAGGCAGGCTGATGCTTGATAGCTGCTGGAATGAAATAGGGTATGTCGGGGACAGGTCATGCATTGAGCTCTCAAAGTGGAGCCATTGCTATAATTGCCCGCAGTTCGCCAAGTCCGGTCTCAGCCTGTTACATAGAGAGCCGCCTGAAGGATATCTGGCTGAAAATGCCGAGGCTATTTCGATAGTTAAAGATGAAGAAACAGCAGAAACCTCCGGAGCTGTTGTGTTCAGAATCTCAAAAGAATGGCTGGCTCTGTCCTCTCTTGTATTTGTTTCAGTGCTTGAGCTTAGAAAAATACGCCCTGTTCCACATAGAAGTGGAAAATATTTTAAAGGGTTATCAAGCCTTCAGGGGCAGATAGTACCTGTTGTTTCGGTCCGGGAACTTTTGGGACTTGATAAAGAATATCTGACTGAAGAAGAAAAAGGGTTCAGAGTATATAGCAGATTTATCTGTTTAGACCGTGGTACAGGTCGATGGATCTTTGAGGCTGATGAAGTTTTAGGGGTGCATCACTATTTAACTGATTCATTGCTTGATGCTCCGGCTACAATTTCAAAAGCTCCGGCAGCCTATACTAAAGGGTTGTTTGATCTTGATCAAAAGCGGGTTTCTCTTCTTGATGAAGAATTGTTATTTGAAGCGTTTAACCGCATTATAAAATAGTGGTGGAAAATTTGGACAGCCTGACATGGAGTATTTAACGTGACGCGCGATATGGGTGATCTTTCCATGCTTGAGCTTTTTCGCATGGAAGCTGAAAACCACACCAAGGTGTTATTCTCGGGTTTGCCTAATCTTGCAAAAGATCAGTCTGCCGATTTGGTTGAGCCGCTTATTCGTGCAGCTTCTTCTATTAAAGGGGCAGCTCGCATTGTCGGTCTGGCTGACGCAATAGACGTTGCAGGAACTCTTGAATCCACACTGGAATTATGCCGGAACGGGGAAACAGCAGTTTCACCGTCTTTTATTGAAGCCATGCTCTCTGCTGCTGAATTTCTATCGAATCTTGCCGCTGTTGAAGTTGAGGAAATGGATAAGTGGCTTGAAGATAACAGTTCCGTCCATAAGGATATCCTTACCTCACTGCAAAAAAAAGAAGCAGCCGTTCCTGAACCGGCTGCGAAGGGCGAGTCAGAATCTGTCTTTGTTGCAGAATTTGTGGCTGATCCTCCCAAAGAGTGTGTTTCGCTTGCTGATGCGTCCATGCTCGACCTTTTCCGGATGGAAGCGGAAAGTAATTCGCAGTCTTTATCATCCGGCCTGCTTGACCTTGAAAAGGATCAGTCTCCTGAAAAAGTTGAACCGCTTATGCGCGCCGCCCACTCTCTGAAAGGTGCGGCCCGTATTATCGGCTTGAATGGCGTTGTCGCACTGTCCCATGCCATGGAAGATGTCCTAGAAGCCTGTCGTAAAGGTGAACGGGTATTAGTTTCCGTGGATATAGACAGGTTGCTTGCCGCAACGGATTTCTTTTCTGAAATGGCTAAGACAGACGCTGATAAACTCGAAGCATGGCTGTCTGACAATTCGTCTTCCATGCAGAGTGCTGCTCTGGAATTTGCTAAGCCTGTGTTGTCTGAAGTTATAGTCGCTGAAATTCCTGATGTGGTGTTCGCAGAGCCTTTGCTCGTAGAATCTCAGGCAGAACAGGTTGTTTCTGTTGCTCCAAAAGCAGATATTCCTCTTGCGGATTTATCCATGCTCGACCTTTTCCGTATGGAAGCGGAGAGCCACTCGCAATCGCTTACAGCAGGGCTTTTAGAACTGGAAAAAAACCAGTCTGCCGACAAGGTTGAACCTCTCATGCGCGCGGCCCATTCAATGAAAGGGGCCGCCAGAATCGTGGGTTTGACGGACGCCGTCGATCTTGCTCATGCCATGGAAGATTTATTGGTTTCCTGCCAGAAAGGGGAAATTAAGCTTACCGCCGATCAGATAGACCTGCTGCTCGCAGCAACTGATATTTACGGTGAGGCTTCACATCTTGCTACAGACGGGATTCAGGGTTTTCTGGCAGCTAAGAAGCCGGTTATGGACAGGCTCGAGAAAGGGCTTCGTGGTGATGCGTCAGAGGTTAAAAAGATTCTTTCTGAGATTAAGCCTTCTCTTGTTAATATTGCTGTGGAGATCGAAGCAGAACCAATTTCTTCTGAATTAATAGGGAAAGTTGTTTCTGACATAAAAAATGAGCCTGCAACTGACGACTCTTCGCATTCTGTAAGCAACCAGCCAAAAAATGACGCTGCCGTGGTCAGAGTTTCTGCCGGAAACCTTAACAGGCTGATGGCTCTTGCCGGAGAGAGTCTGGTTGAGGCCGGAAGGCTCGGTACATTTGCTTCCTCTCTTTTAAGGCTGAAAGCCGGACAGCGTGATCTTATGAAAGCTATTGAAGATTCCGTAGAAAGAATAGCTAAAGGAGAATCGCTGCCATATATAATCAGCGAAATAAAAGCGCTTGTGACAGAGAATCAGAAACTGCTGGCAACGTATGCAGTAGATTTTGAAACATATCGCAGGCGTTCAGATAATATTTCAGGCAGGCTTTATAATGAAGTTGTGGCCAGCCGGATGAGACCGTTTTCCGACGGCGGGCTAGGTTTTCCACGTTTAGTGCGTGATCTGGCTCGCTCCCTTGGAAAGAAAGTTGATTTTGTGGTTGAAGGTGAATCCACCGCTGTTGACAGAGACATCCTTGAAAGGCTTGAAGCTCCGCTGAATCATATAATCAGAAATTCGGTTGACCACGGTATTGAGACTGAACCGGAGAGAATTGCTGCCGGAAAACCTGCGAAAGGAACCATTAAAGTTATTGCCGGACACAGAGCCGGGATGCTTTTTATTGAAGTACGTGATGACGGCAGAGGGATAGACCCTGAACGCATCAGAGCTAAAGTGGTAGAAAAGAAACTTGCTCCCGGCAGAATGGCGGCTGAAATGAGCCGTTCCGAATTGATGGAATTTTTGTTCCTCCCCGGATTTTCTACAGCCGGTAAAGTCACTGAAATCTCTGGGCGCGGTGTAGGGCTTGATGTTGTGCACGCCATGGTTCAGGACGTAGGTGGTACTGTCAGGGCTGATTCTGTCCCCGGTGAAGGAATGTCTTTTTCCATGCAGTTGCCGCTGACACTTTCAGTAATTCGAACTCTCTTGGTCGAAATTTCGGGTGAACCTTTCGCTCTGCCGCTTAGCCGAATCAGCCGAATTGCTTCTATTTTGCCAGATCAGTTGAAGCTGGTCGAAGACAGGCAGTATGTCTTTCTTGATAACAGCAATGTCGGGCTTATTCCTGCTTCCCAAGTTCTTGGAACAGAAACCTCAAAAAATGAAGAAGAGACTGTTAAAGTCGTTGTTATCAGTGACCGTATGAATAAATACGGGCTGGTTGTTGATGATTTTATGGGCGAACAGGAGCTTGTAGTCCGTCCGCTTGACCATAGATTCGGGAAAGTTCCTGATATCAATTCTGTAGCCCTTATGCCAGACGGCTCGCCTGTGCTGATTTTAGATGCTGAAGACCTTGTCCGTTCAATTGATAATCTTCTTTCCGGCGGAAGGCTCAGCAAAGTTGGTAGAGATGTCGTAGAGAAAGGCCCTGTACAGCATATTCTGGTCGTTGATGATTCATTAACTGTGCGGGAAGTTGAGCGCAAGCTTTTAGCCAATCATGGATATGAAGTAGGTACCGCTGTTGATGGAATGGATGGTTTTAACGCACTTGTTACAGGTAACTACGATCTTGTTGTTACGGATGTTGATATGCCCAGAATGAACGGTCTGGAACTGACTAGAAAAATTAAGGCTGACTCTAATTTGAAATCGATTCCGGTCATGATGGTATCATATAAAGACCGTGAGGAAGACAGATTGCGCGGACTTGAAGCCGGAGCGGACTATTATCTTACAAAGAGCAGTTTTCACGACGAAACACTTCTGACAGCTGTAGAAGATTTGATCGGCGGGGTTACGAAGTGAGAATAGGCATAGTTAATGACATGGCCATGGCCGTGGAAGTCATAAAGCGGATTGTGGTGGGAGCCGGATTTGAGGTGGCCTGGATTGCCTTTAACGGTGAAGAAGCTGTTGCCAGATGTTGCCAGGATGTTCCTGATCTTGTGTTGCTTGATCTTATTATGCCTGTGATGGACGGAGCTGAAGCGACACGGCGCATAATGAAAAGGTGTCCCTGTTCAATCTTGATCGTTACGGCCAGTATTGAGAGTAATGCTTCAAAAGTATTTGAAGCAATGGGAGCCGGAGCTCTCGATGTTGTGACAACCCCTGAGTTTGGAATAAACGGTGAGCTTGACGGGGCGAAGAATCTTATTGCTAAAATTTCATTGATCAGAAGATTACAGGGGGTCGAAACAGTTAAAGAGGTTAAGCCTGCTGCAGTTTTTTCTGACAGTCCACCGAAACTGCTTGCAATTGGAAGTTCTACAGGCGGTCCGACTGCTCTGGCAATTATTCTCGGAGCTTTGCCCGCTGATTTTCCGGCAGCTATTGCCATCATCCAGCACGTTGACGGAAGTTTTTCTGAAAATCTTGCTAATTGGCTGAACAGTCAGACTAAGCTGGAAGTAAAGTTGGCAAAAAGGGGTGATGTTTTAAAGGCCGGCAAAGTTCTGCTGGCCCCGGGAAACAGGAACATGCTTCTTAGAAAAGGGGGAATAGTTCATCTTACGGACGGCCCCGGAGAATGTTTATATGTTCCTTCAGTGGATGTTTTTTTCAAAAGTCTTTGCTCCGCAGGATTACCTGCAGGATCCGCAGCGGTTCTTCTGACCGGAATGGGTGCTGATGGAGCGAAAGGTCTTCTTGAGTTAAGAGAAAAGGACTGGTTTACGGTTGCTCAGGATAAAGAAAGCAGCATTGTGTGGGGAATGCCGGGCGCGGCGGTTAAAATGGGCGCGGCTCGCAAAGTAAGTTCTATTGATGATATGGCTCAGCTTTTGATCAGACACTTTAAGTAACGGTTTTACGGAGACGGCTAAATGACAAATTCCAGTATTAATGAGAAGTTACTGACTGAGCACAAAATCAGCGTACTTTTGATAGATGATCAGCCTATGGTCGGCGAAGCTGTGCGCAGAATGCTGGCTGAAGAAAAAGACATAGATTTTCATTTTATCAGTGACCCCACTACTGCAATCCCCACTGCCGAAAAACTTGAGCCGACAGTGATTTTACAGGATCTGGTTATGCCGGAGATTGACGGAATGACCATGGTAAAATTCATGCGGGCCAATTCAAAGCTTAAAAATATTCCGCTGATTGTTCTTTCCACTAAAGAGGAAGCCACCACTAAAGCTGAAGCCTTCGCCCTTGGTGCTAATGACTATCTGGTTAAACTGCCGGACAAGATCGAACTTATTGCGCGCATCAGATATCACTCGAAAGGTTACATCAATCTGCTCCAGAGAAATGAAGCTTATAAACAGCTTCTTGAAAGCAGAGACGCAATGCGTAAAGAACTGGCTGTTGCCGCGGATTATGTAACTTCACTTCTGCCTAATCCTGTTGAGAAAGGTGAGATTCAGGCTGATTGGCGGTTTCTACCCTCTGCTTCCCTTGGTGGTGACTCATTCGGGTATCACTGGCTGGATGACGATCATTTTGCCATGTATCTGCTCGATGTCTGTGATCACGGGGTCGGTTCTGCTTTGCTTTCCGTTTCTGCCATGAACGTTTTACGTTCGCAGACGCTGCCGGATACAGATTTTCATAAGCCGGATGAAGTCCTTTTTGCTCTGAATGAATCTTTCCAGATGGATCAACAGAACAATTTATATTTTACTATGTGGTACGGGGTTTTCAAAAAATCCGATCGTACTTTAACTTACTCCAGCGGCGGGCATCCACCTGCTTTGCTTATGAATGGAGATGAAGTTGCACAGCTGAGAACTCCGGGAATGATTGTCGGCGGAATGCCGGATATGCAGTATACAAGCGATTCTATTAAAGTATGCCATGGTGCACGCTTCTTCCTGTACAGTGACGGAGTCTATGAACTTAAAAAAGTGTCAGACGGTAAAATGTGGGACTTTGACGGGTTTGTAAATTTTATGAAATCCACAACAGGGCCGCTCGGTAATCCTATTGATATGCTTTTAGGATACACCAAGGAACTGCAGGGGCGCGAAGATTACGACGATGATTTTTCAATGGTCGAGTTTGTTTTTGAATAGCAGCACTGTTTTTAGTTTCAAAGAGGGTGGAAGATGAATATACGTAAACAGTTTATGATAGGGTGTGTGGCTTTTTGTCTGGTGCTGACAGTTGCCATTCTTTTTCTGATTTCAAATTATACCCGTAAAACTCTTATGCAGGAATACCAGGGTAAAGCTGAAATCATGCTGCACTCTATGATGGCGGTTCGTAAATATACCGGAGCGGTGATTCGTCCCAAGGCAACAGAGCTGCTGCCGAAGGATCAATTTATGCCTGAATTGCAGTCCACTTCATTTACTTCCAACGGTGTTTTCAATCGCATTCCTGATCAGTTTAAGCATGAGATTATGTATAAAACCGCTTCAACTAAACCGCGAAATTCTTTAAATATGGCAACCGCAGATGAAGCTCTTATAATCGATGATCTTGATAGGCTTGCTAAAAAGGGTAAAACTCCTTTTTTGGAGGGCGTTAGAAAAGTTAATGGTATTAATTATTATATAATTGCAGAAGGGGAATCCAACAAACCTGAATGCATGGTTTGCCACGGTACACCGGCGCAAGCTCCGCAATCAATGAAAGACAGATATCCGGTTGAAAAGGATGACGGGTATTATCGTAAACCGGGACGTATTGAGTGTGCTCAGATTGCGTCAATTCCGCTCTCTGCAATGGATATGGTTGCTAACCAGACTTTTGGAACAATTATTTTTATAGGTTTCTTTTTTATTGCATTTGCTTTGGCTTTTTTACTCTTCGGTCTTAATTTGATTTTTAATCCTATTTCACACATCACCGATATTGCTAAGTTCATTGCAGAAGGCGATATAGAAAGTGCGAACACTTCAATTCATAATTTGAGAAGCACCGCTCGGGGTAAATTCTTTGCGTCCAAAATTATGAAGTCAGGAAACGAAATTGGAAATCTGGTTCAGTCTTTTGAGAAAATGACAGAAGGGCTTTCATCTCTGATAACTGAAGTCCGAGATTCCGGAGACAGTGTTTCTGTAGCCGGTAGAAAGATCAGTGCGACTGTCGGCGATATTGCTTCAGCTGTGACCAGACAGGCCGCTTCTACTAATGAAGTTACTGCTACAAGCAGTCTCATCCGCAAAACATCAAGAAGTCTTGTTGAAGTAATGGAAGATGTTGCCGTAAATGCTTCTGAATCCGCAGACTTAGCAGAAGTTCTTCAAGGTAATATTTCACTACGCGAAAAATCCCTCATCAATCTTGTGAATTCTACAGATGATGTCTCCTCCAGACTGGGAGCCATAAACGAAAAGGCTACTAAAATTAATCAGATTGTAACAACCATTGCCAGAATTGCCGACCAGACGAATCTTCTTTCACTTAACGCAGCTATTGAAGCGGAGAAAGCCGGACAGTTCGGGCAGGGTTTTTCTGTTGTAGCACGAGAAATCAGAAGACTTGCAGACCAGACAGTTATTGCTGCTGAAGATATTGAACTTATGGTTCGTGATATGCAAACAGCTGTAAGTTCCGGTGTAACTGAAATGGAAAAGTTTAATAATGAAGTCCGTTCAAGCGTTGATGAAGTTGAGAAAATGAGTTTTGATCTTGGTCAGATCGCTGAACAGGTGAGAGTCCTCAAGCCGAAGTTTGCTGAAGTTTCCCAGGCTATGGGGGATCAGGCGGATAGTGCGGAACAAATTAATGAAGCTATGTCTGATTTGAGTGATTCCGCTGTAGGGACTACAAGTTCAATCGAAGACTTTAAACGGACTGTCGCCAGTTTGAACTATACAGTGCAGAGTTTAACAGGAGCCGTTGACGGATTCAAAGTTGCTGAGTCGGAAGCGAAAAAGAAGTCTGCAAAAACGACTGAAACGGAGAAAAAGAATCTTGAGCAACAGAATTAACAGACTTGTAACAATTCTGACTCATTAGGAACTAATGTTACAGGTAAGGTCCGTTCCAAAAGGAGTTCATTGTGTCAACTGAGAAAATACTGGTCGTAGAAGATCATTACGATACTATTGAATTATTGAAATATAATTTAACCTCATCCGGTTTTGAGGTTGTAACTGCAATGGATGGGCATAAAGCCCTGGAACAGGCCAGAAATGAAATGCCGGATCTGATTCTACTTGATCTTATGCTTCCGGGTATCGATGGGCTGGAAGTTTGTCGCAGACTCAAGCAGGAAGCCGGAACTCAGCATATTCCTGTCGTAATGCTTACAGCCAAAGGCGAAGAAGTGGACAGGGTTGTCGGACTTGAACTCGGAGTTGACGATTACATCGTAAAACCGTTCAGTCCGCGTGAACTGGTACTCAGGGTTAAAGCAGTTTTAAGGCGCGGCTCAGAAGTTGAAACTAAGCGTCCAGGTAAATGGAGTCGCGAAGGGCTGGCTGTGGATTTTGAAGCTCATACTTTGGAATGTGACGGAGAACCTGTTACTCTTACAGCCACAGAATTCAAGCTGTTTTCAGAATTATTGCAGCATGAAGGAAAAGTCCGCACCCGTGATCATCTTCTTGATACCGTATGGGATACACATTTTGAAGGGTATTCACGAACCGTTGATACACATATCCGCCGGTTACGTCAGAAGCTCGGCCCTTACGCCGATTATATCGAAACCGTGCGCGGGGTAGGATATCGGTTTAAGTGTTGATTTAATTTACCTTTAGTTATTTTGATCTTTATACTCGGGAGAAGTGGTTTACCAAAACCTTTCTTCCGAGTTTTTTTATGTGAATTACAATAAGGCCATTGCCCCTTTCTTTGAAAAAGCCTCACACTCAGATGATATTTTATGATCAGATCTATTTCTGGTGAAAAGAGCAATTACGTTGCTAAATTGTAACGTAATTGAGTTTTATGTGCAGGATAATTGAGTAATCTACCAATTTTAATCTCATTAATATTTAGCATTAGCGCAGAAGAAAATTATGATCAATGAAGTAAGTTATTCAATTAAAAGTAAGCTTTTTATAGCAGTCTGTCTGGTTGCGATGATTTGTGTAAGCCTTCCTCTCGGTCTGTCGTATTATAATTTAAAAGCAGATCTAATGGCGGATGCTCGCCAGAGCTCGCAGCAAAATCTTGAACTGGTGCAAAGACTTTACCGCAAAACAGAGGAATTAAGCGCCAGTGATCGCATCAGCGAAGTATCGCATCTGATAGGTGAAGAGATCGCGTTTTTTTCCGCAGACGGTAAAACTATTTCAGGAGCTTCATGGGTTAATCCCAAATGGGATATTTTAAGCAGAGAAGAAATAAGAGGTGCAAAGTCGGACGGTATCGGCTTTCATATAAGTTTTGATTCAGCTAGAGAAACTTATACTCTTTATTCGGCAATACATTTTGAAGACAGTAGCAGCGGCGCGGAAGGATATTTCTTAATCAAGAATCAGCTCCTAGGAATACAAGCGAAGATTTCGACAATCTGGAATACTTTTTTCTGGATACTTCCAGTAATTATGCTTGTCTGCTATCTGGTTATCCGGTTTGTTACCCTTCAATTGTCGTCTTCGGTTGAATCCATGGTCAGAACGGCTGAAGCTGTGGGGCAGGGTAATTATAAACGCAGAATCAGGTCATTACCTGATAAAGAATTTTTGCGGCTTGCAAATTCAATTAATTGGATGGCTGAAAGAATCGGTGAACATGTGGGAACCATAACCAGCCAGAAGAATAAGTTACAGGCTGTGCTGAACGGTATGTGGGACGGCGTAATGGTCATGGATTCTGATTGTCGTATCCAAAGCGTCAACCGGGCATTAGTTGAAATTCTTTCCGGAATTGAAAATTGTATCGGTCGCAGTCCTCTCGAAATCCTTCCCTGTCCGCAGTTGCAGGATGCCTGCGAGTCAGTGGTTGCCATGGAAGGCCCTAATGCTCTTAACGTAAATCTGGAGCTGTCCGCAGGTCGTGTTTACGAAGTCAATATTGTCCGTTCACCGCACACAACCGATCCTGGACAAGGACCGGGAGCAATAGCTGTGTTTCATGATATAAGTGAAATTAAGCGCCTTGAAACTGTGCGTAAAGATTTTGTGGCCAATGTCTCGCATGAGCTTCGAACTCCGCTTACATCTATCAAGGGGTATGCTGAGACTTTGCTTTCCACCCCCGCTCCTCCGGCAAAATTGCGGAAAACATTTTTAGGAACTATAGAAAAAAATGCTGATCACATGTGCAAGATTGTGGATGACCTTTTGAATCTATCCCGCATTGAAAGTAATTCCACCCAAAACGGATTTGTTGATATGGACCCGGCAGAAGCTGTTTCGCAGGCATGGCAGGCATGTTCCGGTCTGGCTGAAAAGAAACAGGTGAGTATGGTAAATACTTTAGAATCAGGCGCGTTCACGATTTTTGCCAACCCTGATCAGTTGATGCAGCTTTTCAGGAATCTTTTGGAAAACGGCATAAAATACGGGCCTGAGAATAAATCTGTCACTGTGAGCTATTCGAAAGATGGAGATGATCTGAAATTTATTGTTCAGGACGAAGGGCCTGGAATTCCGGCCGCGGACCAGCCCCGTATTTTTGAGCGATTTTATTCTGTTGAAAAATTTCGCCGCAATGAGTTCGGCAGTACCGGTCTTGGGCTTGCTATTGCAAGGCATATCGTCCGCAACCATGGCGGGGAGATTAAGGTGCAAAGTCCGCCCGAAGGTTACAGTCACGGTACAGCGTTTATTTTCAGCCTTCCGTATAAGCCTGTAAAAAAAATGATGTAGCCGGATTCAAATCCAGAGTTGTTTATACAGAAAAATCCCGCTTAAAATAAAATTTTAAGCGGGATTTTGAATTGTTCATCAAGCATTTCTTCAGAATTTATTTAACTGCTTTTTTGCTTTTTAACATCAGTTTTTTAATGCCGTATTTTGCCAGAACATTTCGCATGCTCTGAGTGCTTTCAGCTGATCCGATATGTCTGACGACAACTCTATACCAAGTTTTGCTTCCGCTTTTACCTATTGCAAGTGATGCGTTCAGACCGTCAGTGATAAGTTTTCCGCTGAATTCTCTGGCTTTACTTTCAGATCCGAAGGATGCGACCTGATAGAGATAGTCGAATACAGGAGGCGCGGACGCTGCCGAATTATCCATTTTCACCGGAGCTGCGACAGCAACGTCTTTTTTCACCGCAGAAGGTTCTGGTGCAACTTTTGTTTCAGGTTTTACCGTAATTTCTTTTTCAGCTGGTTTTGCTTCCGGTTTAGCGGCAGTTTCAGGCTTAACAGAGGTTTCCGGTTTTATCTTAAGGTTATCCATATACAGCAATTCTTCCGGCTTCAGTATCCCGCCTTTTACTTCTCCGGAGCTGTTGGCTGACTGGGTAGGCATCATCATTGCCAGTTCCGGCACATCGTTTTCAGGCTGATACCCTCTGCCGAGCAGGATACCGAGTATAAAGAAAGCGCATAAGGCTCCAACACACCCGGCGCAAAGTCCAATGACTTCCGCCAATGTGAAGGAGAAATTATATTTTTTTTCTTGAGATGAATCTGAGCCGTTTATTATTTTTCGGATAGCCACCATGTCGCTCCGTTTTTGATGCACACTTGCAGTCAGTTACATTTTTTCAGGTGCGGAAACTCCAAGCAGGCTCAAACCATTGGCAAGTGTTTTTGCTACGGCTTGCAGCAGGAGCAGTCTCGCCGCGATAATTTCTTTCTCAGCGGAAAGAATATGATGCATTGAGTAAAATCTATGCAGCGCACCGGCAAGATCTCTCAGATAATAACTGATGGTATGCGGGCTCATATATTCACCGGCACTTTCAACGACATCATTAAACTGATCGAGAAGTTTCAGAAGACCCAGTTCTTCAGTATTATTTAAGTTGGTAAGGAGTGTCTGGCCGGATGCACCGACTTCTATTCCTTCATCAGCAGCCTTGCGGATTACTGAGCATATACGCGCATGAGCGTATTGTACATAATATACTGGATTTTCCATGGTTTTCTGTTTGACCAGATCAAGGTCAAAATCAAGATGACTGTCGCTTTTGCGGGACAGGAACATGAAACGGGCAGCGTCGCGGCCAACTTCATTAACCACGTCTTCAAGTGTTTCAAATTTACCGGCGCGGGTGGACATGGCAATCTGTTCTCCGCCGCGCAGCAGATTAACCAGCTGCACAAGGATAACTTCAAGCTGTCCCTTTTTGCCTAGAGCTTCAACAGCAGCCTGCATGCGCGGGATATAGCCGTGATGGTCTGCTCCCCAGATGTCGACGACTTTGTCGAAACCGCGTTTGTACTTATCGTCATGGTAGGCGATATCGGATGCAAAATACGTCAGGTCGCCGTTTGATTTACGGAGTACGCGGTCTTTATCGTCACCGAGGTCGGTACTCTTGAACCAGAGTGCTCCGTCTTTTTCATAGGCCATGTTTCTTGCTTTGAGGTCTGCAAACGTTTCTTCCACTTTACCGGCGGAAACAAGGCTTTCTTCTGAGAACCATACATCATGGCGGACATCAAAAGCTGCGAGGTCTTTCTTGATACCTTCGAGAATTTGATTCATTCCATACTTGCGGCAGATAGCTATTGAATCAGCTTCTTCCATTTCAAGGATGGTGGGGTTGAGTGCCAGCACTTCTTTGGCGATATCAATGATGTATTCGCCTTTATAAAAATCTTCAGGATCGGCAATGTCACGGCCTTCAGTCTGCTGCAATCTTACCCAGATAGAATTACCGAGGATAAGCATCTGGCGTCCGGCGTCATTGACGTAGTATTCTGCTTCAACCTTATGTCCGGTGAATTCCAGAATACGGACAAGGCAGTCACCTAGAGCTGCGCCGCGTCCATGACCGATGTGCAGAGGTCCTGTCGGGTTGGCAGAGACGTATTCGACCTGAACTTTGATGCCTTTACCTATTTCGGAACGTCCGAAATCAGCACCTTTTTCGAGAACTTCAGGGATGAGGTTCTGCCAGAAGGAATTGGAAAAGGTAAAGTTCAGGAAGCCTGGTCCTGCGATATCGACTTTTTCAATATATAGGTCATTGTCCAGCTCGTTCTTGATTTCTTCGGCAATGGCGCGAGGATTCATTTTTGCCTGCTTGGAAAGCATCATGGCAATATTGGCGGACATGTCACCGAAATTCTTATCTCTAGGTGGTTCGAGAACAGCTTTTTCCGGCCATTCCCAGCCTTTGCTTTCAAGAATAGAACTTAGGACGTTTTGAAGGTGAAGTTTAGCTTTCATTATGGATCAAAAATCTCCTTATCTAGATATGGTAAAACGGCTTATCATCTTTCTTTCCACCTTCCAAGTGTATAAAGCAGAACCCAAAGAATACTACGCTGACTAAGGTGCTTTCTTATTTATAAGAAAAGTGTAAATCTTAGGCTCAATTCTTTTTTTTAATAATTATTTTTCAGCGGAGATTTGTTTTGGACCCAGTTATAAATCGTTTTCAAAAGATGAGCTATTCTATTCCATGGAATGTAGCTCTTTTAACGTTAGGTTCTTTTTTAACAGCTCTTGCGATCAAGGGCGTAATTATTTCTAACGCTTTTCTACCCAGCGGTATCTCAGGCCTTGGGCTTTTGTTATATTATATTTTACCGGCAGTGTCTCCGGGAATGTGGATTTTCTTGCTGAATATACCTATATTCCTCATAGGCTGGTTTTTTATAAGCCGTTCGTTTTTTTTGTACAGTCTGTACGGGATGCTGACTCTGAGTGGATTTGTGGAACTTTTACCGTGGACGGTCAGCTTTCATGACAAGTGGCTGGCGGTTCTTGCTGGTGGTGTTGTTCTTGGGCTTGGTTCAGGTATCGCATTGCGTTCTCTGGGGTCCACTGGCGGAATTGGTATTTTACAGATTTTTTTCCGTGAAAAACTCGGGATAAAGGCTGGACAGTTTTCCATGGGCTTTAATGTTGTTGTCCTTGGAATCGGAACCATTTGGCTGAGTTTAAACGATGTGCTTTATTCTCTGGCAATGATTTATGTTTCTGCCGCCGTTATAGATGTTGTTCAGAGGTTGTTTAACCAGCGTAAGATGGTGCTGATCATAACCTCATTTCCAGAGGCTGTTTCCGGCGCAATAATGACAAAACATGGTCGGGGCACTACTTTGATCAATGCTCGCGGCGGCTATACCGGACAGGAACGCACTGTTGTGCTGACCGTTGTGGATTCTTTCAGGCTTAAAAGGCTTGAGGCAACAATATACAATATTGATCCGGCTGCGTTCGTAATAATTGAAACAACTTTCAGCGTGCTCGGAAAGGGATTTTCCGTGCCGAGGTAGTTTATGAGCAGAACCATTGCGCTTTTAACTGATTTCGGGCTGGACGATCCATATGTAGGTCAGATGAAGGGGGTTTTTGCTGATAAGGCTCCTGATTCAAAGATCATTGATGTCAGTCATGGTATTGCTCCTTTTTGTATTTCGCAGGCTTCTTTTTTCTTAGCCGCAGCTATAAAACATTTTCCGGCTGATACTGTTTTTGTCACCGTGGTTGATCCGGGAGTCGGGAGCGGGCGTAGAATAATTGCGGCAGAGCTTGGCGGTTGCGTTGTTGTTGCACCTGATAACGGCATTATAGAACTTGCCGAGGCTGGCTATAGCGGCTCTGTAATTGTTACGGATCTCAGCCTCGCCGCCAGTCAGATGCGAAGTTCTTCCACATTTCACGGGCGGGATATTTTTGCGCCGATTGGAGCGGATATAGCTTGTGGAAAATCTCTTGAAACATTCGGACCGAAACTGCCGCTTCGTGACGTGGTGAGGATAGGACTGAAGAAACCGCTATGGATGGAAAACGGAGTTGAAGCTATTGTTTTGCACAGGGACAGGTTCGGGAATCTGGTGCTTAATATTCCGGACAGTAAGGTTATGCCTGAGCGAATGTCTATACTGGGGAAGAATCCGTGTGCCGGCATCAATACAGGGTGTGTCAGGCGGGCCTCCTGTTACGCGGAGCTCGAATCAGATGTTCTCGGCTTGATTGTCGGGAGTCAGGGGTTTTATGAACTAGCTCTTTGTCAGAGAGCCGCAGCGGAAAAGCTTAATTTCGGGCCGGGAGATTCAATTGTGCTTAAGTGGGGCAGTGCATGATAGGTGTTTTTTTTCGTGATTTTTTGATGACTCTGGGCTTTATGACAAGGCTCGGGCCTATACTCGATATTGAGCCGGAAGATTTAGGACGTACCGTTAAATGGTTCCCTTTAAGCGGCCTTGTATTAGGGCTTGTGATCGCTTTTCCATTTTATTTAGGATTGTTTGCGGGAAAGTTCTGGATTCAAGCGTGGCTTACGGTTGCGGCTTCAGTTTATTTTACACGCGGATTACATTTTGATGGTATTGCAGACATTGCGGATGGCGCGGGGCCTTATCCGGATAAGCAGAGATTCTGGAGAATTATAAAAGACAGCTGCTGCGGAGTCTTTGGCGTTCTTGCTCTAATTATTGCTTTTACCGGACAACTCATTTGTTTTTATTATGTATTTGAAGCAAATAAGTTAGGGGTTGTCCTTTGGGTCTTTGTTGTTGGAAGGCTCGGGAATACTTTAATGTGCATGCTCGGTAAATCTATAGCAAGACCAGGGCAGGGCGCGCTTTTTATGCGCGGCGCAGATTTCTTTTCTATTTTCTTTGCATTTGTTACAACCGTTGTAGCAGGAATGTTTGTTGTTGATTTTAACATTCAGATTCTGACTTATTTACTTACTGCAGTATGTCTCTTGTTTTTATATAGACTGGCGAAAAAGGTTGACGGCGCAAATGGAGATTTTTTAGGCGGGGCTGTTGTTCTTTCCGAGTTGTCTGCTTTGCTTGCCTTTGTTGCTCATTATTAGTCTAGAATTTTTTTAGTTTATTTTGTATTATTTCAAAAATAGTTTATGTGTTATGTCGTATCTTAGGCTTAACTTAGACATTTAATAGATTAAGGATTGTTTATGAATGAGTTGCCAACGCTTAATAAGTTTGGAGAACAGCTTGATCTGCTAAAACAGCTTTCTGAGTGTGGCGAAATAAAAAAAGCCTCAGTTGAAGCCCAGTCTATTTTTGAGAATTATGTAACTATACGTGATATGTTTTTGCGACAGGAAGATGAGCTGTTTGCTGCAAATTTAGCCCTTGATGAGAGCGAAGAGAAAGTAGAAATACTGGAAAAAAAGTTGAAGCAGGCTCTTACTGCCTACAATTCTGATTTTGGATTATTTCGTAAGTTTTGCCGCTCGCTTGATTATGCAAACAAACTCAAAAATATTTCTGAACTGCCTGAGATGTTAAAGCTGATTACTGCAGAGCTGGGAGTCCACAGGGTTTCAATTGTTCTGGATCGTAAACTTTGTGAAGGGTTGCCTGATTCCGGGATCCCTTCATTTTTTTTGAAAGGATGTGCCCGCTTTATTGATGCAACTTTGAGAAAAGCAGATAACCGAATCTTTATAGGGCCGATTTCACGTATGATGCGCCCGGATATCTTTTTCGGTGATCCTGATATGAGCCCTGAAAGCGGCGGTTCATGCTTTGCCTTCGGCTTGATGGATAAATACAGACCTGAGGAAATGATAGGACTTCTCTCCATTTATGATCCTTCTGCCAGCAGATTCAACACAGAGATGGGAACTGATTTTCTGGAACATTTCTGTAGCTCTATAGCTTCCACGATAATAGATGTAATTAATCATCAGAAGGCAATACTTTTAAGAGAAGACGTGAACAGAATAACGCATCATGATCTCAAGACTCCGCTTAATGCGGTAATAAATTTACCTCACTTACTGCTTGTTGATGAAGATAATGTTGAAAAAAGAGAAATGATAAAGGGTATACAGGATTCCGGATATCGTATGCTTGGTCTTATCAACAGGTCTTATGATGTATATAGAATGGAAGCAGGAAGTTATCTTCTTGATCCTGAAAATGTCGATTTAATTAAGATTATACAGCGAATAGAATTTGATCTTATAGATTTGATTGAATCTAAAAAGTCTGCGTTGCAAATTATTGTGAATAAAGAAAAATGGAATGGTGAAGACGGTTTTTATCTTAAAGGTGAAGAGCTGCTCCTGTTTTCAATGCTTGCTAATCTTTTAAAAAACGGATTCGAAGCCACTCCCGATGGGCAAAATGTAACGGTTACCCTTTTCGAAGGCGAAAAAATATCCATTTCTATACATAATTACGGGACTGTTCCCGCTTCAATACGGAAAACTTTTTTTGAAAAATATTCAACAGAAGGCAAGATCGGCGGAACAGGTCTTGGAACCTATTCAGCCAGTCTTATTGCCAAAGTTCATGGAGGGAAAATCGAAATGAGCTCCTCTGATGAAGAAGGAACTCTTGTTACTGTGAAAATTTGATCTAAGCCTTTTCCTGTTTCTGCATTGCATTCATATTATGATCCAGTTCAGTTGCTAATTGGGCTAAATCAGAGACAGATTCAGCTGCTTTATTCATCGAATCTGCTGTCTTGGCTGCAATTTTATTTACTTCATCAAGTGCGTTGTTGACTTCTCCGCTTGCTATTGATTGCTGTTCGGCTGCTGCTGCAATGTTGTCAACTTGGTCTGCTGTATTTTGGGAAAATCCAAGTATCTGTTCTAACGCTTTTCCAGCCTCATCGCAAATCCTTGACGCTTCTTTTATGCTGAGCAAAGTTTCAGTTGTCGCTTCAGTGCTCTGATTAGAACTGGATTGAATAGATGCTATGTAATGTCCGACATCTTTTGTTGCTACCATAGTTTTTTCAGCAAGTTTTCGAATCTCATCAGCTACCACTGAAAAACCGAGTCCGGCAGTTCCGGCACGGGCAGCCTCAATAGCCGCATTAAGTGCCAACAGGTTTGTTTGATCGGCAATATCTGAAATGGTTTGCATAATGGAGGATATTCCGTTGCTGTGAGTTTCTAGAGTTGCCATTTCATTTTTTAAGTTCTGGGCATTTTTAGTAACATTATGCATGACGTCAATAACGTCACTGACAAGCTTGGTTCCATTTTTTGCTGTTGTTTGAGTTTGTCTGGCCATATGTGCTGTATCATTTGCATTCTTTGAAACATCTGTAATTGTTATATTCATCTGTTCCATGGCGGATGAGACTTCTTCTGTCATGAAACGCTGTTCACGCGTGCCTTCGCTGGAAATATTCACTTCCGCTTTGATTGTTTCCGAAGCCTTGGCAAGCTGCTCTGATATTTTGCTAGCATCAGACACACCTTTTGCAATTTTTTCGTTTTGCGCAGTGATAAAATCTTCTTTTACTTTTATATTGGTGAAGTCCATAATAGTGGTAAAACCACCGATAAGATTCCCGCGGGTATCAAATATAGGGGACGCCGCAATGGATATGTATTTAATATTGCCTTTACGGCTTGTTACCTGTGTTTTTGCAAATAGCTTTTTCTTCTCTTTGAGGCTTTTTTCTGAAACAGTCTCCTGCTTAGTTCCATAGAAGAAGACTGAGAAATCAGTTCCGATAAATTTGTCCGAGTTGCCATCTATTTCCAGTAGCTTCAGAATGCTTTCATTTAACCAGATAATATTTCCGTCTTTCCCTACGACTCCCATCGGGGTCATAATACTGGAAAGCATGGATTCACTCATTCCAATTTTTTTATTCAACATGTCACTGAGTTTGTTTACTTCATGTTCCAGTGTCCCAAGTTCGCATATATAATTACTGTTGCTGCCAGTTTCAAAATTTCCTTCTGAAATACTTTTAACTTGAGCATTCAGAAGTTTAATAGGATGAATGACTTTTTTTATAACAAAAAAAACTGCTGCCATAAGAAATAAGATAGCAACAGCCTGAATTGATAAAGATATCAGAATATTTTTTTGAAAAGTCATTGCAAGAATCATGAGCACGAGAACTGACGCAAGACAAAAGAGTAACCGTTTAAACATGCTTACCATCCTAGTACATCTTCAATGTTATAATTGCTTATCTACACATGCACAAACTATGCTAACAAATTTAATCATTAAATACAATGTGTTATTCAAAGATGATACCTTTTTGTAAAAAAAAGTGGGTCATATAGAAACATGGTTTAATGGCAATAACGGCCGATTGTTAAATAGATACATAATTGTAGGCAGTTAACAATGTGTCATTATAGGTCTCTTGTTTTGATGTAAGTGCCTTTTTGTTTTGTCTTTAGCATAATAATAATTTTAGCGGTTTGTTGGCAACTGAAAAATAAACTTGGTTCCTTTTCCATGGATAGAGTCGACTGTGAAGGTTCCGCCGTGGTTTTGGGTTATAATGAAATATGAAACTGATAATCCCAGGCCTGTTCCTATTCCTTTAGGTTTTGTCGTAAAAAACGGTTCAAAAGCTCTCTTGCGGGTTTGCTCGTCCATACCAGGGCCGTTATCTTCAACTTCAGTTGTTACGTAATTTTCTTCCCGTCTTACTCTGATGGTTATCTGTGATGGTGATTCAGGCTTTTCTATTGTGCTCATAGCATGCGCGGCATTGCCCAAAAGGTTTAGCAGCACTTGTTCAATTTCAGTCGGCGCGCAAACGATGAGAGGAAGGTCCGGCTCGTATTCCCGAACAATTTTTATCTGTTTAAAGTCGAATTTTTTCTTCAGATCATAATCCTGCTCTGCCAGTGCAATGGATTTCTCTACAAGATTACTCATTTGGCATGATGTGTGCCGTATATCCGTTTTGCGGCTGAAATCGAGCATATTTAACATGATTACGGCGGCTCGCTCGGCGGCTTCACGGATATTTTTGAGCATTTTTAAAATCTTGCGTTCTTCCATATAACTCATCATTGCCTCAAGAGATATACCGAGTTTTTCAGCTGTTTTAATATTATCTGGCAAACTTGGTGAGAAACGTCGCTCAATATTCTGTGCGCCCTGGAGAATTCCTCCGAGAGGATTATTTATTTCATGGGCCATGCCTGCCGCAAGCCCTCCTACAGACATCATTTTTTCTGTCTGGATCATAATCTCTTCTATCTGGACGCGTTCAGTAACGTCATCCAGTCGTATAACGGTCCCTTCTTCCATGCTGTTTTCAACTAATGGATAGATTGAGATATTTTCATAGTGCATCTTGTTGTTAATTTTACGCGGGGTGCGCACACGTTCATATGCTTTTCCGTCTCGGGATGTCTTCTTAGCTTGTTTTAATTCTTGAGCCAGTTCGGGAAAAACTTCGCTGAGCGGGCGTCCCTGAGCCTGATCGTAAGAGATACCTGTAACGTTCTCCGCACCTGAATTCCAATGAGTGACAAGGTCTGTGTTGTCGACTCCTACGAGCACTGAAGGCATGGAATCTATAATGTTTTTAAGGTGATTACGGAGTTTTAACAGTTCTTCTTTGGCCTGCGCGTGCTCGGTTATTTCTGCTTCAAGATATTCGTTTGTAAAATGTAATTGCCGGTTGCCGTTCTCTAACGCGCTCATCAGATTTTCTTTTTCATTAAGACCTAGCTTAATTGAATTAATCATTTGGTTGATGACGATTCCGAGTTCTTTGGTTTCTGTAGGGCCGTTAACTGGGATATTTGCCGCAGCCATGCCTTTTTCTCTGACGGCACGGCTGGCTGTCGTCAATTCCAAAAGAGGGCGCACAATTCTTCTTGAAAGTATGGTGGCCAAAACAAGGGCAAAAGCAAGGAATCCCAGAGAAAGAAAAATAATTTTATTTCTTAAGATTATTCCTGGTTCTTCCAGTTCTCCCACATAGATAGAGGAGCATACATACCAGTCCAGCGGTTTGAAATACCTGACGTAGGTGCGCTTTTTAAATTTATATTCGCCGATGTGATCTGGATATTTGTTCCAAAGATACTCATGCACTCCTCCTTTTTGTGATGCTTCTATTAATTCATTGATTAAAAGTCTGCCTGTTACTTGGTTTTTTAATGTTGCTCCGGTCATACCTAAAATTTTAGGATGGACAATCATCTTTTTGTTCCCAGCAAAAATAAAGATGTAACCGCTTTTGCCTAGTTTTACCTGTGTTAAGGAGTTTCGTAGTTCCATGAGCATTGCTTCAAATCGTTTACTGACTTCCACGTCAACATCATCAATATAAACTCCGGAGCCTATTACCCAGTTCCATCCTTTGAAGAGTTTAACATATGAAATTTTAGGAAGTTCTTCAGTAAGCCCGTTTGCAGTCTGTTTTGATCCGAAGTATTTTACATATCCGTCCCCGTTTTTTTCAGCGATCTCCCGAAAAGTGGACATTATGTTATTGTTCACTCCATTGGGGTCAGTGAAGCGTTCATCATCTGCAATTTTACCGTCTAATTCAGGCAGCAAAGGATGCATGATTATCCGAGGTAGAGGTCTTAATGTATTGTTAATCCAGACATAACCCACCCCGTCATTATAACGCATGTTTTTAACTTGTTCTATGCTGCGAACTTTGGCTTCTTTCTCGGTTAATAATCCCTTTTTATATTTTTTGTAGTTGAATGAGACCGCTTCATATGCAATTTCTACAATTGATTTTATCTCTTTTTTACGTCTGGAAATGGCGGCTTTTTCGGCAAAAAGTAAGCTTTGATATTCATTTGTGACGTTGAGCATTGTAGAGTTCAGAAGAGCTTGAGCGCTGCTCCATTCTGTCTGATATACCGATTTTGTAACTTCATTTTGAGCAAAAAAAGTTATTCCGGCGGTTGTGACAATAACAAGCCCGGCTGCAAAAATGAGTATGATTGCTCTCATGGATTTGAACATATACAGGGCTCTCCACTGTAAATACTAGCCTTAAGACTATATCAAACCTAACTGTTTTTGTTAAACGATAAGGATAATGCTTTTCTGATATAAATTTATCATAGTACGAGTATCAGGGGAAATTTTTTATATTTTTTTATGCTAATCTTTCGGTTGAAAAAAATTTTTCAGGGCCATCAAGCAGTTGAAAATAGTTTGTTTTTATTCTGATTATTTCACACTCAGGCCCGGAAAACAGAGGGGCGATGTGCGGATTTTTATCAGAAATAAGTTTTATAATATCAGCTCGTTCGCGATGAGATGTGACGGGAATATGTTCACCTGATATTGTCAGAGCTTTTATTTCCCCGCTTCTTTTTTCAAGCTTTACGTCCCGGTCATCAATAAGCAGGCTTACGCTTGGATTTCTTTCAATATTTATCCATTTTTTGCTGTTTTTACGGCTGACCATATAGATTTCAGAGCCGTCTTCCGAACTGGCATAAGTCATAAGCGAGGAATGCGGTTCCGGACCACCGAGCGTAGAGAGCACCAGAATATTATTGCTTCTGATCAGTTCAAGGCAGGTTGCTGTTTTTTCTTTTTCATTTGCCATGCGGCCTCCCTGAAGTTGTTTTATTCAAATAGAACTTTTTGTCCTTCAATCAGATGGTTTATCACAGAAGAATCGGAGAGTGTTGAGATATCTCCGAAGTCGTTTTCTCCGGCGGCAATTTGACGCAGGATTCTACGCATAATTTTACCGGAACGTGTTTTGGGAAGCCCTCTGGAGAATTGTATAATTTCCGGGACTGCGACGGGCCCGATTTCTTTGCGTACCCAGTCACGAAGAATGTTGCCCGTCTCTTCATCCTCATCAAGGCCGTCACGCAGGGTTACATATGCGTAAACGGCTTGGCCCTTAACCTCGTGAGGTATACCTACCACTGCCGCTTCAGTCACATCGGGGTGAGCAATCAGTGCGGATTCAATTTCCGTTGTTCCCAGTCTATGTCCTGAAACATTCATAATATCATCTAGCCTGCCCATAATCCAGATGAACCCGTCTTCATCAATTCTTGCGCCGTCACCTGTTTCATACATGCCGTTAAAACGTTCGAAGTATGTTCTGCTATATCTTTTCTGGTCGTTGTTTATAGCGTGCAGCATTCCAGGCCATGGCTTTGTGATTACCAGATGCCCGCCTTCGTTAACGTCTGCGGGCGTGCCGTCACTGCGCAGAACTGCCACGCTTATTCCTGGGAGCGGCTTGGTCGCGGACCCCGGCTTAAGCTTAGTCGCGTAGGGAAGCGGAGATATAATGATACCTCCGGTTTCTGTCTGCCACCATGTGTCGAGCAGTGGCAGTTTATTTTTACCTATATGTTTGTGGTACCACATCCACACTTCAGGGCTGATGGGTTCGCCGACTGTTCCGAGAATTCTAAGGGATGACATATCGAATTTATCTGTCCACTGTTTCCCTTCCCTCATAAGAGCACGTATGGCTGTGGGGGTGGTATAGAAAATATTTACGCCGAATTTGTTAATTATGTTCCAGTATCTGTCCGGTTTCGGATAGGTCGGGACTCCTTCATACATCAAAGTCGTAGCCCCGAGAGCGAGCGGGCCGTATACGGTATAGCTGTGTCCTGTAATCCAGCCCAGGTCCGCAGTGCACCAGTGAACATCATCTTCTTTTAGGTCGAAAACCCACTGAGATGTATGTGCCACGCAGGTAAGATATCCGCCTACAGTATGAACTATCCCTTTGGGTTTGCCCGTGCTGCCGGAGGTGTAAAGGATAAAAAGAGGATCGTTTGAGTTAAGAGGAACAGGAGCGCAGCAATCAAGGATATCTTCAGCAGCCATTTCTTCATGCCACCACGTATCCCTGCCTTCAATGAATTCTATTTCATTTCCGGTTCTCTTGACTATGATGACCTGTTCAATTGACGGGCATGAAAGCAGAGCTTCATCCACATTTTTTTTCAGAGGAATTATTTTGCTGTTTCTGAATACTCCATCGCTTGTGATCAGAACTTTAGCTTCGCAGTCAAGAATACGGCTTTGCAGGCTGATTGATGAAAACCCTGCAAAAACAATGGAGTGCACAGCTCCGATGCGTGCACAGGCGAGCATGGCTATAATCTGCTCTGGGACCATGGGCAGGTATATTGCAATCCGGTCGCCTTTGCTGACACCCATTTTTGTTAGAACATTGGCGAATCTGCACACTTTACGGTGCAGCATCTGGTATGTGAAGACAAGTACATCTTCTTCCGGTTCGCCTTGCCATATAAGCGCGGCTTTATTTCTGCGTCCTGCTGTCAGGTGGCGGTCAAGGCAGTTGTATGCTGCGTTAAGCCTTCCGCCTTCAAACCAGTTGTATTCATGTTTTTCAGGATCAGAGACTAGAGTTTCCCGAAAATCCCGATTCCAGTGGAGCAGCGTCCGCGCTCTTTCAGCCCAGAATCCTTCGGGATCTTTTGCTGCTTTTGAGTATATTTCATCATATTGCTTCATACTTCCGATAAAAGCCTGATTTTGCATATCGGCAGGCGGATCGAAAGTTCTTTGTTCCGTAACCAGATTTTCAATGGATTTTTCACTCATAGTATTTACTCTGATAATTCCTGTCTGTTCGCGATTTTCACACCTTATATATTAATATACTCTGTTTCAATTAAGATGGATAGTGTTGAGCTCCTAATTTCAATCCTGCATTATTTCTGTTACTGGTAGGATTCATGGTAGTTTGTGCTTGATAATGGTTTCAATACATAGGTATGACGACATAGAGCTGTTTTTTATCTTTTCAATATTAAAAAGAGGCTTTCATGAGTGTTGTTAATCTGGAGTTCCTTTTTCAACCTAGATCCGTAGCCGTTATCGGGGCTACCAACGAACCTGGTAATCCCGGCAATATTCTTATGCGTAATCTTATGGGCGGAGGTTTTCTCGGTCCTGTTATGCCTGTAAGCACAGATGCGGAAGCAATCTCAGGAGTTCTCACGTATAAGGATGTGGAAGGGCTGCCGAAGGTTCCTGATCTGGCGATTATCTGCCGTCCGCTTGAGGAATGTCCTGAACTGCTCATGAAGTTGCGCAAAAGAGGTGTAAGAGCGGCGGCTTTGATAGGTCCGGGCTTCAGTGAAATGAGTGAAGAGGAAAGGAATAAACTCAGTAAAGAACTTCTGAAAGCGGCAAATTCTCCGCAGATGCGAATTCTGGGTCCGAAAAGTCTCGGCTTTATTAATCCTTCATTAAATTTGAACGCCAGCATAGCTCCTCTTCCGGCAAAAGCCGGAAAAATTGCATTTGTTTCACAGTCTGACAGTTTTATTCCTACAGTTCTTGACTGGGCGCATACCAATGATATCGGATTTTCACATGTTATTTCTATGGGCAGCAGAATCGATCTTTCTTTCGGAGATGTGCTTGATTATCTCGGTTCTGATTCTTATACCCGCTCTATCCTGCTCTATATTGAGTCTATTAACGACGCCAGAGACTTTATGTCTGCCGCCAGAGCCGCTTCGCGTAATAAGCCTGTGCTGGTGATCCGGCCCGGTCTTGCCATTCAGCACGTTACGCAGGAACTTGCTCAGCTTGGTAATTCTATGAGCGCGCGGGCTGATGAGGTTTTCGATGTCGCTTTCCGTCGTGCGGGGATGTTGCGGGTCCAGACTATTGACGGACTGTTTGACGCGGCCCAGACTCTTGCCAGCCTTCGTCAGCCTGTCCGCGGCAACAGGTTGGCAATTCTTGCAAACGGAGCAAGCGCGGGACTGACCGCCGCAGACGGACTTATCAGGCGCGGCGGCGAGCTGGCTAAAATTTCAGGTGAGACAATAGAGAAACTTGATAAGCTTTTTGCAGGAAGATGGGGAAAGTCCAATCCGGTCAATGTGGGTTTTGACACATCCGGCGAGACATATCTTGAAGCTGTGAAGATTCTTATTAAGGACAAGGGCGTTGATGCCGTTTTAATTGTGAATGTACCGTTTTCAGGTTTTTCAGGTGTTGAAACAGCTGAAATACTTGCAAAAGGTCTAAAAAAAATCAGGCGTATGGTTCTGACTGCGTGGCTAGGGTCCGGTATGTCACGTAAGGCCAGAAAAGTTTTTTCTTTTGCCGGAATTCCTACCTATGAAAGCGCAGATCAAGCTGTGCGCGCGTTTATGTATATGGCTGAATATCAGCGAAATCAGGAACTTTTGACTGAAACTCCTGATTCACTTCCATCTGACTTTTTCCCTGACACTACCTCCGCCCGTGAGATTGTCCGCAAAGCTCTTGCAGAGGGGCGCGAGACTTTAAATGAGCCGGAATCGCATCGGGTTCTTGCTTCTTACGGTATTCCGGTGGTTGAAACCCGAATAGCTGTTTCTGCGCGTGAAGCCGTTATTGCCGCGGATGAACTCGGCTGTCCTGTCGCTCTTAAAATCCGCTCTCCGCAAATCAGCCAGCCTTATGATGTCGGTGGAGTTGTTCTAGATCTTGAAAGCCCTGAAAAAGTCTGGGAAGCCGCAGCTACTATGCTGACCCGTGTAAACAGGCAAAGACCTGATGCTTATATTGAAGGTTTTATTGTTCAGAAAATGGGTAGAAGATCCAGAGCACACGAATTATTTATTTCAGCATCTGTTGACCCGACTTTCGGTCCTATGATCCATTTCGGACATGGAGGAATGACCAGAGAAGTGGTTCGGGATCAGGCTATAGCATTAGTTCCGCTTAATATGAGTCTGGCCCGTGAGCTGATCAGCCGGACCCATATTTTCAGATTGCTTTCCGGAACTCCGACTCAGCCTCCGGTGGATATTGAAGACCTGTGCTTGACGCTTATTCAGGTCTCCCAGCTTTTTATTGATATTCCGCAAATCGAGCATCTAGATATTAACCCGCTTTATGCCGATGATTCAGGCGTACTTGCTTTGGGGGCAAAAATAAGGATTGCCGAATGCGGAGCGAATTGTCCGAAGCTGGCAATCAGACCTTATCCCAGAGAGCTTGAAGAATGTGTGGTGCTGCGTGACAGCAGGCAGGTAACCCTGCGCCCCATAAGGCCGGAAGATGAGCCTGCTCATTATACTTTTTTAGAGCAGGTCTCAGACGAGGACATGCGGATGCGCTTTTTCGGAGTGGTCCGCAGAGATTTTGATCATAAGGATATGTCCCGCTTTACGCAGATTAATTATGACCGTGAAATGGCATTTATCGCTACCGCCATAGGTCCTAAAGGAACTCCGGAAACTCTTGGCGTTGTGCGTACTTCAACCAAGCCGGATAACTCAGAGGCGGAATTTGCCATACTGGTCCGGTCCGATCTTAAAGGAACAGGTCTTGGAAGTATGCTTTTCCATAAAATTATTCGCTACACTCGTGAAAGAGGAACTCATTGGCTGGTAGGACAGACTTTGTTTGAAAATAAAGCCATGCAGGGATTGTCACGTAAATTCGGATTTGAAATAAGTGAAAATTACGAAGAAGATCTTGTTGAAATGAGGCTTGATTGTACTAAAGAGCCTGAAAAGAAATAGTAAAAGCTAATCTTATTTTAACGTAAGTTTTAAAATCCCGGCTCTGAGTAAATTCAGGGCCGGGATTTATTCTTTTATTGTTCGCCTTTCTGCTTAATGTAGGTCAGCGGGCCTTGTTCATATCCGACTTGCTTCAGCCACCACGCTGGATAGAAGACAGGATTGGCAACTCCGGCTGAAGTGTTGAGATAACCGTCATTGTATTTAATGTAGAGGGTTTCAGACAGCTTCCACCAATCTTTCAAAATATTTTGAGCATTGGTGTCGCAATATTTTGTGAGCATCTGCTTTGCTTCATCAATTTTTTTGTTTTTGATAAGAGCAAGTGCCGTTTTTTCAATTTCAGCCTGTTTGCCGAATGCTTCCGTTTCATATTGATCACGCACAGCCTTAATATCCTTTATCATATAAGAATATTTCAGCATTGCATAATTGGCTACATAGTTAAACGCTGTCCACATGCTGTTGTGGCTGAATTTAAGAATGTCAGCCTGTTGGAGCGGGGCGGGCAGATTGTTTACTCCTGCATAAAACGGCATCAGGCAGGCTGTAGCCGGACGGTCAGGTCCGAACCATGTGAGGCCGCCGATAGTGTCCGGTAATCCTTTGCGGGACTGGTTTACGTAAGCATAAACGCATCTGTAAATGTTAAGTGGGCGTTCAAATGCTCCTTTGAGCGGGGTGAGAGCTTCATCGTTGCCGGAGGTAGCTTCGGCCTGCCCTTCGAATCTGTTAGGATTATTGAAAGGCCCTGATGCCATACCTTTGGTCAGGTCAAACTCAGTTCCTTCATAGTTATCTCTGTGAACAGAGAAAATATCTTCCACGCTGAGTTTGTTATCCGGCTTAATGGCGAATGGATATTCTTTGGTCAGCGGTCCTTCCACCCATGCTGAAACCTTTTTGGATGGAGCAACCAGAGACTGTGCTCTCCAGACTCTGCGCAGTGAGTAATACGGATGGTGATATTCTCCGTCACCATAAACTTTAGTCCAGTCCAGTTTGCCTTCTTTAGGCGACCACCAGCCTTTTTCTTTTGCTGCTGAAAAGATGTTTTTGGAATACATCATGTCGCGCGCGCCTTTGCGTATTTCACGGATGCGGAACTGATTTGCGGCAACAAAAAAACTGTCATCAGGAACGCGTTGAGCAACCCATACTCCGTTTGTACCTTCTTTGTCGTAGCCGCACATTTCCATAACCCAGCCTTCATCGGGATCTGCCACGAGCAGTGTTTCTCCTGTTCCGTAGTATCCGTACTTATCGATAAGTTCGCCCATGAGCTTTACTGCGTCACGTGCTTTTATGCACCGCTCCAAAGCAACACGTGAGAGCTCAGACGAATAAAATAAACGTTTGCCCGCAGCCGGTTCAGGTTCCACTTTTGCTTTATCAGTACACTCGCCGATGGAAAGTTGGTGCTCATTCATAATGGCGTAGTTGGCATCAAAATATGCGTAGGTATGTTTGACCTGCGGAATAAATCCAATGGGTACGCTTTGAGGATAGCCTGGAGTGTTATAACCGGGGCCGCGTTCCTTAGAAACAATCCTGTGAGTTTCACTTGCACCCCATTCCGGCTTATATCCCAAAGAGCAACCGTCGTAGTATACAGCGCGCATGCTTCCTTTCTCATGGTCCATTGCGGGAACGTATATAAGTCGTCCGTCTCCAAGCCCGTCGTCGGAGTGTGAAACCATAACTGAGCCGTCAGCAGATGCTTTCTTACCAGTGAGAGTGGTTGTGCATGCCGATGCAGGATATGCTGCAAGCAGAAATGCTCCGACTACGAAGATCAGCAGAAGTTTTTTCATGGTGTGCCTCATGACTGTTAATGAAATTGTGTTGTTTATCTTTAAATCAGGATGGTTTTATACCATATGTAGAAGCGTGGTACAATTGCCGAGGTGGATTATTTGACGGATTGTTTATGAAGACTTTGCGGATTTTGCCATAGTTAATCTGGCACGGATCAGCACTTTGAATTATTATATTTATTCAGCTTCAAAGCGCAGAAAGAGTTTTTTATAAGCAGCTTGCAAAAACATGCTTCCGGTATGTATGGTGTCCCCATAAAGCTCAAACCAATCAAACTGGCGGAGACCCAAATTGAGAAAATTGTTTACAATTTTTAGTACATTGATCCTGATCTTATCAACAGTGGTAATCAGTTCTGCCCAAAACAGTTCCGCCGTTCCTGCCCAGCCGTTACTGGATGCCGATCAGGCTTTTGTTCTTTTAAAAGAGGGCAATTTGCGGTTTGTGAAAGGCTCCAGCGTTTATCCGAATCAAACCTCATATCAGCGAAAGGTACTGGCTCTGAAAGGGGAGCAGCCATTTGCAACCGTTGTTACAGGATCAGATTCCAGAGTTGATCCGGTTTTGATTTTTGATCGCGGTCTTGGTGATATTTACACGGTTAGAAGTGCGGGAAATGTGGCCGGAACGGATACACTGGCTTCGGTAGAATATTCTATGATTGCACTTGAAACCCCGCTCCTTGTTGTCATGGGGCATACAAGGAGCAGTATTATCAAAGCTGCAGTGGATAAAGTGAGTGTTAAAGGATACTTGCTTCAACTGGTGGGCAAACTTGATCCGGCCATAAAAATGACCAAGCTTATGTACCCTTCGTTAAAAGGAAAGGAACTGGTGGATAAGGTTGCCGAAACAAATGTAAGGCAGGTTTTACGCGATATTTTAGGTCACTGTCCGGCCGTGCTTGAAAAAGTCAGGTCAGGTAAAGCGCAGGTTATGGGCGCAGTTTATGACACTGATACAGGCGTCGTTAACTGGCTTGGGCCTTAGATCTAGTTAATCCGTTTGGATGTCGTAAGATTTAAGTTTACGATACAATGAACTTCTCTCAAGACCGATGGCGTCTGCCAATTTTGATACGCTGCCGTTGAATTCTTTCAGTTTTGCTTCAAGAAATTGGGCTTCAAAATCAGCACGTGCTTTTTTGAAATCCAGTTGTCCTTCCGGAATCTGGAGAGGCTGTTGATCCTGATCAGGTCTTTCAACTCGTGCTCCGTATACTATTTCCGGCGGCAGATTTTCCGGGCCGACTTCCTTCCCTCCGAACATGATAAGCATCCGTTCAACAAAATTTTTGAGTTCACGAACATTGCCCGGCCATGCGTACTCGGTCAGAATTTTTAATGCCGCGTCTGTAAATGTTAACGGTTTTAAACCGTGCTGCCTGTTGAGCCTTGTGATGAATTCTTCGATAAGAAGCTTAATATCTTCAGCTCGTTCTCTCAAAGGAGCAACTTCTAATGGAAAAACTTTCAGTCTGTAATATAAATCTTCGCGGAAATTACCGTTTTTGATTTCCTGAAAAAGATCTTTATTTGTCGCCGCTATAACGCGGACATTCACATTGATTGTTTTACGACCGCCGACTCTTTCAAAACATTGTTCCTGAAGAATTCGGAGTATTTTTGCCTGTGTTTTAAGGCTCATGTCGCCGATTTCGTCAAGAAACAACGTTCCGGTATCTGCCAGTTCAAATTTGCCTTCCTGGGCTCTTTCGGCTCCGGTGAAGGCACCTTTTTCATGTCCGAAAAGTTCTGATTCAATCAGTTCTTCCGGTATTGCCGCGCAGTTTACAGCCACCAGCGGCCTGTCTTTGCGGAGGCTTTGTGAATGAATTGAGCGGGCGACTATTTCTTTTCCTGTTCCGTTCTCGCCGGTTATAAGAACCCACGCTTCCGTCGGGGCTACTTGTCCGATGACTTCGCGCATGTAAACAATTGCTTCCGAACGTCCTGTTAACTTTGCAGGCTGTTCAGTTTCAATTCTGGTTCGCAGGGCTTTGTTTTCAGATTGTAATCGTGAAAATTCTACTGCTTTTTCAGCTGTAATAATGACCTTTTCCAGCGAAAGCGGCTTTTCAATGAAATCAAATGCCCCTTTTTTAATTGCAGATACGGCTGTTTCAATATTTCCGTGACCTGAAATCATAACAACAGGCAGCCAGTCCCATTCTTTTTTAATGCGTTCCAGCACTTCAAGTCCATCCATGCCGGGCAGCCAAATGTCCAGAAAAACAAGATCAGGCATATCTTCAGATAAAGATTGCAATGCCGCTTCACCGCTGTCAGCTTCGCTGACTGAAAAGCCTTCGTCTTCTAAAACGCCTCTCAGAGAATATCTGATCCCGTCTTCATCATCGACAATGAGTATGCTTTTTGTCATTTAGTGTCCGTTATGGGGCGAATGAAAATTTTTCGTATTCAATAATATTTATGCAGGCATCTACAACGTCAGCATCATAAACAATTCCGCGCCCTTTTACAATTTCAGCAATCGCTTTAGCAAATCCAAGAGCTGGACGGTAGGGCCTGTGCGAACTCATTGCTTCAACAACATCTGCAACTGCGATGATTTTTGATTCCGGGAGTGTAAATTTTTCAGTCAAACCTTTGGGATATCCTGTCCCGTCTAGCCGTTCGTGGTGTTGCAATACTATTTTTGCAACAGGCCATGGGAAAGATATTCCTTTAAGAATTTCATAACCGGCTTCTGGATGAGTTTTAACCAGACTCATTTCCAGATCAGTAAGCCTTGTAGGTTTAGATAAAATTTCAGCCGGTATAGAAATCTTTCCTATATCGTGAAGTAGGCCTGAAATTTTGACGCAGTGAATCTTTTCGAGCGGCAATCTAAGCTTCGTTGCTATTCTGGAGGCCAGTTCCGCCACTCTTTCCTGATGTCCGGATGTATAAGGGTCACGTTTTTCGGACATTATTGCAAGGGATGCCACGGTTTCATCAAATGCACGGCGTATTTGTTTAAGGCTGTTTTTCAGTGCTATTTCACTTTCTTTGAGTTGGGATATATCCCTCATGACAACAACAGTGCCCATGATGGTGTTTCTATCTTGGATTCTGGAAATATTCACCGAAACAGGAATAATTTTAACCTTTGTTTTAAGGGCAATATCATCAATTGAGATGTTTTTTTCAGGCTTCTTTTGGAAATCTATTAAAAGGTTCAGAGATTTTAATGTGCTAGAGTTAACCATATTAATTTCTGTATTGAAATCTTTTGTGCAGAGCTCATTTTCGGAACAGCCAAGCATATTGACTGCCGTTTTATTGGCGGATTTAATTATTCCATGCGGATTTGTAGTGATGACCGCGTCACCGATACTGTTGAAAGTAGTTTCAAGCCAGCGACGGCTTTCTTTAATAGAACTTTCCGCTTTGTGCTTATAAAGAGCCATTTCAATAGTCAGGCTAAGTTCTCTGTCCTCAAACGGCTTGATTATGTAACCGAAAGGTTCTGTTATTTTGGCCCGCTTCAGCGTTTCTTCGTCTGCGTAGGCAGTGATATAAATAACCGGAATTGAACCGTCACCATTGATTACTTCGGCTGTGTCTATGCCGTCCAAATCTCCTTCCAGCATTATGTCCATTAAAATCAGATCAGGCGATTGTTTGAGCGCAATTTCAATGGCGTCGATTCCATTGGAAGCAACGCCTATTACCGTGTAACCTAAGATTTGAAGTCTTGCTTTTATATCAAGGGCGACAATCGCTTCATCTTCTACGATAAGAATTCGCGATGTTTTATTGTATGGTTCTGTATTTTTTGGATAAGAAGACATATAAGGCTCGGTAGTTATATGTGTTTTATTAAAATAAATTAAGTTTTACAAATGCAAGTCGCATAAAAGCTGAGATATATCTATAACTGATATAGTTTAATCACGACTCCTTATTTCAAGCAAGTACAAGGATCAAATTATTAAGTCGGGAGTTCAATAACAAATACGGTTCCATGAGGTTCCGCAGGTTTAACTCTAATAAATCCGCGATGATCGGTGATAATTGATTTTACAATAGTAAGCCCTAAGCCTGTACCGCTTTTTTTACTGGAAAAATACGGCTCAAACATTCTTGAGCGTTCGTCGGATGATAGTCCTGGGCCGTTATCCTGAACTTCAATTCTCAGCCAGCCGAGAGTGGCATCATGCATCACACTGATTTTTACTGATGGATTTTCGCAGTCTCCAAGGGCTTCTGCGGCGTTTGTCAGTAAATTAATAAATGTTCTGCGTAAGGCTTCATGATCAAGCTCCTGATCCGGAATTTTTGATAATAATTCAAGATCCCATGAAATGTCAGTATGGCTGTTGCGGTACATGCTGACAATTTCTTCAAGTAAAGGAGTAATATTGCCCGGTGTAAGCTTTACTTCCGGAAGTTTGGCGTAAGCAGAAAATTCTTGAACCATTTGCTGCAGGTGTTCAACCTGCGTGATGATAAGATCCGTACTTTCTCTGAAAACACCGTCTTCTATCTGCGATCCGAATTTTTTTTGCAATCGTTGCGCTGAAAGTTTGATAGGGGTCAGCGGGTTTTTGATTTCATGAGCAATGCGCCGCGCCACTTCTCTCCATGCAGCAATTCGCTGCATTTTTTCCAGCTCAGTAATGTCCTCAAAAACAGCCACAATGCCATTACTTCCGCTTGTGGATTTTAGTGCCACGACATTGACCAGAAATTTACGATGCCGCCCGTCAACCATCAGTGAAAGCTGTCTCTGCCATTGCGAGTAAGGACTCGAAGCCATGTGAGATCTTGCATCTGCAATGAGTGAGGATAAATCCCCTTCCGGCAGAAGGGATAACGGGTCTTTGCCGTGGACGAATCTGGCTGTAATGCCGAGCATTTCTTCAATGGCGTTGTTAACCGTGCTGATTTTTCCCTGCTCATCAAGAGAAATAACCCCTGCGGTGATGTTATTGAGAACAGCCTCCATGTAACGGCCTCTGCGTTCCAATTCCTGATTCTGCTGGGCAAGGCGGTCATTGGCTGTTTTTAGACTTTTCTGACTTTCTTCAAGATCTTCAGCCATGCGGTTGAAGGATTGAACCATGAACCCCAGTTCATCATCGGAATTGTCTTCAAGCCGGACGGTAAGATCTCCTCTCGCAATTCGCTGGGAACCTGCCGCGAGGGCCTGTATCGGAGCGGATAATTCTTTAGAAAGCCTGAACCCGAACCAGATAGATCCGAGAATAATGAGCAGAGTTGTTACGCCTAAGGTGAGATACAGACTCATCTTCAATGGGTATTTTAAAGTCTTGAGCTGTTTGTATTCATCAAGACCTCTGACAACCTTGTCCAATTTAAAAAGTAATCCCTGGCCTATGTTTTCGCCTAGAATAAGAAAGCCTGTGCGGGCTTCATCAACGGGAAGAATCCCGATAACCATGTCATTACCGGGCATAGGGTGGATGGTTGACCAGAAATGGGGGTGTTCCCGCATATTTTTCCAGTCAACTTTGTCATATATTTCGGACCACGCCTTTTCCCATGATCCTTCGGAATGCCAGTTAAGTTTTTCTCCGTCAGGCTGGATTACTCCCAATAAACCGAGATCATACTCACCGAGTTTTGTGGTGAGGAACTGGTTCATAGTTTTGCCGCCCCATGCATAGCGACTTTCTTTGATGGCTTTTAGAACATTGTTTCCTCTGCGTTCCAGTCCTTGCTGTGCAGACGCATAGAAGGCACGACCAAGCTCAAGCGATTGAACCATTGAGTCTTCAACCTGATTCTTAAACCAGTAGTCCACCGAAACCTGTACAAACTGCATTGCCATAAAAAACATGAGCAGAGTAGGAATAAGTGATAGCGACATGAACGAAAGGACCATTCTCGTTCTAAGTTTTGACCCGAGAACTTTTCTGCGCCTTTCCAGAAGCAGTTTGACTCCGTTGCGTACAACAATGAAAAGCACAACCAGCAGCAAAATAAAGTTAAGATTAAAAAGACCGACAAAGAGATAAGAGTTAACACCGATGTATTTGAGCTGAACAAAGCTTAAGGCCACAAATATAAGCAGGCAGAGAAAAGCTAAAAAGTATTCGCGCTGTCTTTTTTTGCGTTGTTTTGTGTCCGGCACACTTACTTTAATGGAATCTTCGTTCATAATATGTTTTAAATTATTTTTAGTAAGTAAATTCGAGTTGGTATGTTGCGGAAGGAACTATGTCCCATGACCAGAAGAACAGAGTCTTTTTGAGCCATTGCGGAACGTCTGTCTGGTCAAGGTGCACATCAAGTTTAAGTATGTAACGTTCCCCTCGTTTAAGAGAGCTCCACGGTCCTAAATCCATTACGATTGAATCCCATCCGTTCTGGAGGAGCATAGTGATTTTTTTATCTCTCAAAGCAATGCTGTTTCCAGATTTTTCGAGGATAAATTCTTTTGAAAGGGAGTCGTAGGAAAGTTTATCCGTATAAGTTTTACTCGCAATTTTCGAGTCAGGCCACATGGATCTGTGAAGATATAAGGACGCTTTGCATTCGAGTTTCAGTTTGATACCGTTTTCAAGCGCGGTTTCTGTTTCTGTGTCACCTTTAAGATCCAGCCCAAACCTTGCCATTATCGACCCGGCCTGATTGTCTAGGACCAGATTTTTTAGATTAAGCGAAGCTGCATCGGCGTAAGATGAAAAAAGTGAAATTATAAAAACGGTGCAGAGAATTGCCAATATATTAATTGGTAAAGTGAGTGCAGGAAAGGTGTTACGTGCGGTCAAATTTTCAGCCGTCATTTGGTGTCCTTTAAAAAGATCTTTCTTTTAGGTAGACTAACAGTCGCTTTTCAATAGTTCAACACTATGATTGGCTATGCAGTATATTTTGTATTGAACTGTCTTTTCGCTAAATTATAATGTAAAAGATTATTGTGATGGTTAATCAAACAGGGACGGAGATTCGTATGCTGAAAGATATATATATGAAATGGAAAAATTTGGATCGTAAAATTCGCTGGGGTTCGATTTTTTCTTCAGTTTTTATTGTGTACACTTTAATCGGATTTTTGCTTGTTCCGCTTATATTAAAGAGTGTCATCCGAAATAAGTTGCCGGAGTTGCTTAGTCGCCCGGTAGAGATTAAGGATGCCGGATTTAATCCGCTAAATCTGGACCTGCATCTCGAAGGGTTTAGAATCGGCAAAAAAAACGGTGAAGGGAATCTTTTTTCCTTTAAATCTTTTGATGTTAATTTTGATTCATTCTCACTTTTCAGACTTTCCGCTATATTTGATGATCTTATAATAAATGACCCTCAAATTGATATAACTCTTTTCCCGGATGGCAGCAGTGTTTCAGATCTTTTTTCCGGGGATGACGGTAAAGCTGAGAAAAAAAGTACGAGCTTCTTCCCGTTTATCGTACGCAATCTTTTGGTAAGTAACGGAACCTGTAAAATCTATGATGATTACAGGCATTTTCAGCATGTTGTTTCCGACTTGAATCTGGCTGTCCCTTTCACTTCATCTCTTGCCGGTGACAGTAATGAATTTGTTCAGCCTTCGCTTTCAATGGTTATAAACGGAACTCCGTTTGTTCTAAAGGGTAATACGTTACCGTTTAAAAATACACTTCATACCGACTTCAATTTTACTTTAGAGAAGGCTGAGCTCGGTGAGTACTGGGTCTATCTTCCTATTTATAACACTACTGTTCTGAAAAGCGGAACCCTCAGTGCTGATTTAAATCTGAGCTTTGAGCGCAGTGAAAACTCGATGCCTACAATGATGCTGGGTGGAAAGTTCTTTATTAGAGATTTTGATTTGGAACGTAAAAGCAAGAGTCCACTCTTAAAATTCAAACAGCTTGATATTGATATCGCCGAGTTCGGTCTTTTGCGAAGAGTTTTTAAAATTAAATCTGTTAATTTAACGGAACCGTTTTTCAAAATAGCACTAAATCCGGACGGATCTCCTGATATACTGGATATTCTGCCTAAGCCCGTTTCTGCCGGTCAGAATGCAACTGCTGATCACTCCCCTCAAAAAGAGGAAGAAAAAGGTCCGGATTTATTGGCTGAAATCGGAAGTATGAGCGTCACCGGCGGGACTGTTGATTTCACCGATAACGCTTTCGGCAATGGGTTTACGAAAGTAATAGGGCCGGTTTCGGTTACGGCTGAAAATCTAAGTACCGAAAAAGGCAAGGCTGGAACCTACAGCGTTAATGTAGGGAATGAAGGCGGCGAAGTTGTAAAAGTTGGCGGCTCACTGGGGCTGATTCCACTTGCAGTTAAAGGTTTTGCCTCTGTCACAAATCTAAACGTTCCTGATTATGAAAAATACATGGAAGATTCTGTCCCGCTTGCTGTTACATCCGGTAAAATCGCTCTAGGAACCAATTTCAACATAGCTCCTGACGATAACGGGCTTATACGGCTGGAAGGCATAAAGCTGGATGTGAAAGATTTTACTCTCAGTCCGAAGGGTGGAGGAGACCCGTTGATCTCGCTCGGAGGGTTTGCCGCTTCCAACGGAACTGTAGATGTAGGAGAAAAGTCGGTAGTTATCGATTCTGTTGATTTGCATAAGGCTCTGATTAAATTGATGCGTGATAGCAAAGGGATTGATCTTATAAAGCTGATGGAAAAGCATCAGCAAACCATTGATGCGAAGAAAGGAATTGTTCTTGTAGGGAATGCTACAGAGCCTTCTTTAAAGGAGATTCATCCCGCAGCGGAAGCAAGTTCTGATAAATCCGATGCGGGAGCCTGGAAGGTTGCGATAAACAGTGTAAATCTTACCGATTCATCTTTTGGTCTGGTAGATAATGCTGCAGCGAAAAAGACGACAACCGATATCAGTGAATTGCATGGCTCCGTCAAAGGAATAAGTTTTCCTGAGAACAAGCCTTTAATCCTTACTTTAGAAGGTGTTATTAATAAAAGAGGAAACTTAAAAGTCAGCGGACGGGGAGTCTTATCCCCTGTTTCAGTTTCCGGAGACTTGTTTGTCCGTAAGCTTAGACTGCGTGATTTTAACGGCTATCTGCCCCCTGAAATGCAGATGAATATTGCGCGCGGGCATATTGATGTCTCCGGACAATGGACTTTTGATGCAGAAGATAAAGCAATAGCAACGTATAAAGGTAAGGCTCAGGTTAAAGATCTGCTTTTGCGGGACAGCAAAGGGGATAAACAGTTCTTTCATCTATACGAGCTTGCCGTAAGAGATATTGATTTCACTTCCGATCCTTTTAAAGTGAACGTGCGACTTATAGACGTGCTTTCTCCTGAGGTGCTGGTGGACAAAGAGGCCGACGGTACATTTAATATTTCAAGAATTCTTACCGGTAAGCTTGCGGTTCCAGTTGATGAAAACGTTGTGCAGGAACAGGCACAGGCCGCTGCGTCAAAAGTTGAGGTCGGCGGAGCTGGGAATTCTTTAGCTGCCGATTCTGCAAATGCCGGTTCGGTGGCAAATTCCACTGCGGCGGAAACCGGTTCTTCGGCAAGTGCTGATAATTTTATTTTCTTAAATAAAATAGCGATGACTAACGGAACTGTTTTATTCCAAGATCATACTGTTTCTCCTGTTTTTGAGCTGGATATCACCAAAATGATATCTGCCGTGCGCGGGCTTGAACTTCCACACGGTAAACGGACAGACTTGTCTTTTAACGCAACATTTGATCAGCAGGCTCCGCTTGTTGCAGAAGGATATCTACAGCCAACGGATGACGGTGCTGATACAGATTTGAAAGTTACACTTATTAATCTGGATATGACTCAGCTTTCCCCCTATACCAGAAAATTTATAGCCTATCCCGTAAGCAAAGGAATGCTCAGTGCGGATGTGGCAGTAAGTCTTAAGGGTAAAATTTTGTCTACAAATAATGTTTTTGATATTTATCAGTTTGATGTTGGGAATAAAGTAAGTAGTCCAGATGCACAGAATATTCCTATCGGACTTGGCCTTGCATTGCTGAAAGACAGCAGCGGAAATATCCGTCTTGATATTCCGGTTGAAGGTAACGTGGATGATCCTCAGTTCCGGCTGGGCAGGGTTATCGGGCGGGCGATTCTCAATATTCTGATTAAAGCGGTAACTTCACCGTTTTCACTGATCGGCGCAATGATCGGCGGCGGTGAAGACATGGATGTTCTGGTGTTTGAGCCGGGAATAGCCGTGCCGCAGGATTCTTCTAAATCCAAAATTGAATCAGTTGCAAAGGCAATGAAATCCCGTCCGGGGCTTAAACTTGAGATTACCGGATTTACTGCGCCGGAGGATATTCCTGCACTTAAGGTTGCAATGTTCAAAAGAATGGTTGCAAAACCGAAATTTCTTGAACTTGAAGAAGACGGCAAGGCCCCTGCGTCAATTGATGACGTTGTTATAAGTAAAGAAGAATACCCTGAATATCTCGAAGAAGCATACGCAACTGCTCCTTTTGAAAAGCCTAAAAACTTTTTAGGAATGGTTGAAAGTAGACCTGTGCCGGAAATGGAGCAGGCTCTTCGGGATTACATAAAGGTGACAGATACAGATTTGGAAGAATTGGCAAGAAGTAGAGCTGAGAAGATCCGCGTTATTCTGACGTCTGACAAGGGTGTAGAAGCCGAGCGGGTTTTTCTTAAGCGAGCAGCAACAGGCAAGGGAGCCGGACCGAGGGTAGAACTAGGGTTGCAAAATTAAAATTTTAATCTAGCAGGAGTGGTGAGTCATGAAATTAATGAAAAAGTTAATATTTGTTCTATGTCTGGTAGCCTTTATGTCAGTAGCTTACGGCTGCGAAAAAGAAGGATCTGCTGAAAAAGCAGGTAAGAAGATGGATCAGGCAATTGATAAGGCCGGGGATACTTTGAAAGAACTTGGCGAGAAGATTAAAGAGTAATGTGTAAAGCCTGATCGGAGGTCTTTTGGGGCAGACTTTATTTGGTGAATAAGCGAAATTAATAAAATGCATTACCTTGGATCGTTCGCTTTGATGTCTTAGAAAATAATCCGCCACTTATTAACAGTCGATTTTGCGATTATATTACTATATGCATTAGTATATTTTTATGATAATTTTATAATAACACCTTAGAGAAATGGATGCTTGTACATAGCAACTAATAGATAACAAGTATCGGTAGAAGCAACATCTCCATTTCATAAAATAAAAAGGATGTTGGATATGTTGCAATATGAATATATCCCGTCAGCTAAAATATAATGAGACTTTGTCTAACTGTTAAAAATAGGAGATCACTGCATGCGATCATTATCAGCAAAATTCCTTGTTCCTACTTTGGTATTAATACTGGTGTGCATGACTGCAATGGCCTCACTTATCTATAACAAAGCCTATACATTCTCACTTGAATCAGCGGACAGTATCAATGAATCAAAGCTCTCCAGTACTGTATCACTGATAGATATGTGGATAGGGGGACTGGAAAATGAAATTGCATTGGCAGGCAGACTTGAAACTGTGGTCGACGCTGCGGCCAACGGTAAAGATAATAAAATTGCGAGTGATGCCGCTAGCGCAGTTCTAAAAAAGATTAACAATGATAGACCAATTCTTCCTCGAATCAATGTGCTTAATATCACTGGTGAGACCGTGGCCTCAACCAGTGCAGAATCTATAGGAGCACAATACGGCGACAGAAACTATTTTCAGAAAGCTGTATCAGGTGAGTTATTCCTTTCAAAACCGCTGATTAGTCGTGCCTCTGGAACTCCTGTAGTAATCATTTCCAGCCCCATCAGGGATAAAGACAAGATTGTAGGTGTCATCGTAGGAATAATTGAAATAAGTGAGTTTGCTAATAAATTTATTAACAATATCAAGGTTGCTAAAACAGGATATATATACATTCTGGACAGCAACGGACTCATCATTTCACACGTAAACCCGAAACTTATTGCTAAAGTTAATGTTCAAAAAGAATACGACTGGGGTAAGTATATTGTCGAAAATAAAAACGGGAATATGCATTATGAATTCGATGGCCAAGCACGACTGACATATTTCACCCAGTCTCCGAAAACAGGATGGATTGCCTGCTCCACCGCTCCGGCGGAACAATTTTTAAGCAAAGCAAAAGAAATCGGAATGTTTATCACGCTGTCCACCGTGGTCATAGTTTTGATCATCGGAATCGGGGTCTTTTTAATTTTAAAACGAAACGTGACTAAGCCGGTAAAAACCATTGTTGATGCGGCTTCCGAGATAGCAGAAGGTAAACTTGATACTGAGCTTGAAGTAAACAGAAATGACGAAATAGGTATTTTGCAATCCAGCCTGCTCAAGATGGTTGAAAGACTCCGCCAGAAGATAGCCGAGGCGGACGAAAAAACCAAACACGCGGAAGAAGAATCCCGTAGAGCCCAGATTGCCACAGATAAAGCGGAAGAAGCACAGAAGCAGGCGGAAAGCGCAAAGCAGGAAGGGATGAATCAGGCCGCGCAGGAACTTGATGTAATTGTTAATCAGGTCATTGCCTCCACAACCGACCTTAATGAAAAGATACATCGGGCACTAGAAGGTGCTGACACCCAGAAAGACCGCGCCACCGAATCAGCCACAGCAATGGAAGAAATGAACGCAACTGTTATGGAAGTAGCCACCAATGCCGCGCAAACAGCAACGATGGCTGATGCAGCGCAGCAGGAAGGGGTAAAAGGCGGCAAGGTTATCAATGAGGTCGTCCAGAGTATTAAACAGCTCAATAATGAAACGGATCTGCTTGAGGAAGAACTGAACAAACTCGGTTTAGAAGCGGATTCTATCAACAAAGTCATGGGCGTTATCAATGATATAGCTGATCAGACTAATCTTCTGGCACTGAACGCCGCGATTGAAGCTGCACGCGCAGGTGAGGCAGGACGAGGATTTGCCGTAGTCGCGGACGAGGTTCGCAAACTTGCTGAAAAGACCATGGCTGCGACTCAAGAAGTGGGTGGAGCAATTAAGACAATTCAGACAGGGACTGCAAGGTCTATCGGAAGAATGAAAGATACCTCCAAGGTTGTTGACGGCAGCACGGAGCTTGTTGATCAGGCCGGACAGAATATTAAAACAATTCTCCAGATGATAGCTGAAACCTCAGACAGGGTAAGAGCTATTGCGGCTGCGTCAGAGCAGCAGTCTGCCGCTTCCGAAGAAATTACCAGCGGTATGAGTGAAGTTAACGCTATTGCGAACGAAACCGCAAAGCTGATGGAAGAGTCTTCACAGTCCATGAAAGATCTTTCCGAAATGACCGGCAGATTGGAAAAACTGATGGAAGATCTTAAAAGCAGCTAAAAAGCCGTGCCCTGTGTACGTCATACGCGGGGTTCTATTGAAAACACAAAAAACCGGAACAGAAGCACAAGAATCTGTTCCGGTTTTATTTTTCGACACAATAAAATGTATTATTTTTGACTACTGCCTTTGAGAAGCTCTAAAATCTGGCTGGAAATTTGTTGCACTTCGCCCTGAGCCGCTACAACTTTCTGCTGAGCTGCCTCAACTTCAACTAATGCCGTTGATTTTTCATCATCAGTTGCTGCTTTGCTGGATTTATTTTGCGCAGAGGTGAGTTCTTCGCGGGCTTGTTCAACCTTTTCCTGCGCCTCAGTCAGCTTCTTTTTAAGTTCTTTAAGAGATTGTGAATCTGCGCTTTCAGATGGCTCGGCTCCTGCTCCTTTTCCAGTCTTTGCCGCACCTGCTTCCTTTTTTTCATCCGCATCGGTTGAGTCTGAATCGGTTTCGCTCTTGTCACCGCTTGCAGCTTTATCGGTTTTTTCGGACTGTGAGGCATTGTAAAGAGTGCGCGCTTCGTCGGATATTTCTACTTTTGTATCAGATTTATCAGATGTTCCGGCTGCGGATTTCTGTTCCGCCGCTTTTGTTTCATCAACATGAACATTGAATACACTGTCTGTTTTCTGACCAAAGAAACCTGCGCCTGCATACATATCGATTTTCATTTTTCTTCCTTATCTAAGCGAGGTGGATTAATTGGGCTTATGGGGAATAAGTTTAGTTTATTATTCTGTTTATCGGTATGCGGCTTTGAAACTTTAGGATTTTTGTTAGGAAATATTAATTTTTATTAAGATATGAGGGGGGTAGTCGATTTTTGGGGAGTTGTTGGGCTGGTAGGTAATGGAAATGACCGCTGGAACTTAATTGCCGACGGACTTTTATCCTTATTAAAATAAGTAAAAGTTGTGCTTTCTTAGTTAAATATATGTGTTGCCAATTACTTCGCTTAATTTTTGAAATATAGTAAAAATTGATTGAGTTAAGTATGGCCCTTATATGATCAAATTTCGTTAATTTCACTCTTGATATCCAGGATTTGCTTGGAAATATCCTGTATTTTATCTTGCGCAGAAGAAACCTCTTGTTGAGCTGCTTCAACTTCAGTTGCTGTCGCTTCCTCTTCTTTTTCAGTCTTTGCACGAGCTGCTTCAGCTTGAGAGCGGATTAATTTTTCTTGAGCCTTTTCAAGCTTTACTTGGGCCGCATCAAGTTTTTCGTTAGCCGCAGTCAGCATTTTTTGAAGTTCTTTAATCTGTTGCTGTGTGTTTTCAGAATCCTCGGTCCCATCTTTTTCTTCAGTCTTTACTGATTCGTTTTTTTCCGTTTCGCCTGCATCGGTTTGAGCGGATGATTCAGTTTTGCTCTGGTCACTGTTTTCAGCTTTTCCGGTCTGTGAGGCATTGTAAAGAGCACGTCCTTTTTCGGAGATTTCTACCTGTGTATCAGATTTATCAAATAACACCGCCGTTGAGTGCTGCAGTGTAGTTTTTGTTTCATCAACATGAACATTGAATATGTTATTAGTTTTTGAGTCTGAAGATCCCGAACCAGAATCTATAAATAATTCAATTTTCATTATTCCTCCTCTTGAAACGATTAATTACATTAGGTTTATTCTTATTTATGATTATGGATTATTTTATTTATTTGTGTACAGTTTTTAAACTTTAGTTTTGTGTAGAGATTCATTAATTCATAAAAAGTATTATTTGGGGAGTACTCGTTTTTTGAAAAGAAAAGATTTTTAAACACAAAAAAGCCGCCGGAACTAACGTCCCAGCGGCTTTTCAAATGCTATTTATAAATCAGTATTAGAACTGCGCTTTCATAATTTTAGCGAGATTGTCAGCGGTGAAGCCGTACTTTTCAGCGAGCTGTCCGGCAGGTGCGGATGCTCCGAAGTGGCTGATTCCGAGCACTGCTCCGTCGAGGCCCACGTATTTGTACCATGTTTCCGGGCGACCGGCTTCTGCGGCAACACGGGTTCTGACAGTTGGATCGAGAACGGAATCTTTGTACGCCTGATCCTGTTCTTCGAACAGTTCCATGGAAGGCATACTTACTACGCGGATTTTCTTATCTTTAATCATAGCCGCGGCTTCAATTGCTAAGGATACTTCAGATCCTGCTGCAATAGCGATCATGTCCGGTTTGCCTTCGCAATCTTTTACGATGTAACCGCCGCGTTTAACGCCTTCTTCAACCTGCGGGAATTCCTCTTTACTCATTACAGGCAGTCCCTGACGGGTCAGCATGAGGCTGGATGGACGATCGGTCTGATTCAGTGCCATTTCTACGCATGCGGCTGTTTCTCTTGCGTCGGCTGGTCTCAGTACCAAATGGTTCGGAATGAGTCTCAGAGAGGCTACATGTTCGATTGGCTGATGGGTCGGGCCGTCTTCACCTACATAGAATGAATCATGTGTGTAGATGTAGATAACAGGCAGTTTCTGGAGAGCGGACATTCTCATACCGTTTCTGCAATAGTCAGAGAAGGTAAGGAAGGTTGCACCGAAAGGAATTACGCCGCCGTGCAGAGCTATACCGTTAAGAATAACGGACATCGGGAATTCACGGACACCGAAAGCAAGGTTTCTTGAAGTGTAACCGTCGGTAGCGAAATCGCCTACTTTCTTGCGGAAGTTAGCAGTCTGGTTGGACGGATCAAGGTCGGCGGAACCGCCGAGCAATGTCGGGAGCTGGTCGGTGATAGCATCAAGGCATGCGCCCCATGCTTTTCTTGTCGCTACGGACTGACCTGCTTCAAATACAGGAAGATTCAGTTTGAGATCACTGCGTGATTTGTTGGATTCAGCCCAGAAATCAGCGATTTCTTTGTTTCCGGCTAGGACGGAATCAAGCTTGACCTGCCAGTCAGCAGCAAGTTTTTTAAGATCAGGGAAGCGGGAGCGGAAGTGCGTCACAACATCTTCAGGAACATAGAAAAGTTCGTCTTCAGGAAGACCGAAACCTTTTTTGGTAGCGGCAATTTCTTCATTGGAAAGCGGGCTGCCGTGTGTGCTGTGGCATCCTTCAAGAGTTGCAGCTCCGGCTGCCATCTTGGTTTTACCTATGATGAGTGTCGGCTTGCCTGTTTCAGCCTGTCCGGCTTTTATTGCATTGCGGATAGCTTCGTGGTCGTGTCCGTCAATTTCCAGAACCTGCCAGCACATGCCTTCGAAAACTTTTCTGAAATCTGTGCAGTTACAGCGACAGGTAGGTCCTGCTAGCTGAATATCGTTGCTGTCATAGAAAACTATGAGCTTGCCGAGCTTCCAGAGTCCTGCAAGGGATGCTGCGCCAAGTGATACAGGTTCCTGAAAATCACCGTCGGAAGAAAGAACATATGAATAATGATCAACAACATCGTCGTTGGTCTTGGCGTTCAGAAATGCTTCTGCTGTTGCCATACCTACGCCGACGCAGAATCCCTGTCCCAGAGGTCCGCTTGTTGCTTCAACACCGGGGGTGACATCATGTTCAGGATGACCGGGGGTGATGGAACCGAGCTGACGGAACTGCTTGAGGTCTTCAATTGTGATCAGACCTGCAAGATGCAGAATGCTGTAAAGCAGTGGGGATTCATGACCTGCGGCCAGTACGAAGCGGTCTCTGTTGAGCCAGTTTGTATTGGTTGGGTCATAGCGTAAAAAATCTTTATAGAGGACATAAGCAAAGTCCGCAGAAGACATGGATCCGCCGGGATGGCCTGAATTAGCCTTGCGGATGGAATCCATGATCAATCCCTTGATGACGTTTGCTGCTTTCTGGTCCATCTGACTGTTGTTACTCATTTTGAGTTTTCCTCATTAAATCTTGGGTATTTTATATAATAAAAAAATCCCGTCGGCCTTGAGCTTTCGGGATTATATCCTATAATTGGTCGAACATATTGATTCTGCGCATGTGACGTTCACCTTCAAATTCGGTGGTCATGTATGCACGGATAATCTCTTCAGCAAGGCCTTGTCCGATGACTCTTTCACCCAGACACAAAATGTTTGCATTGTTGTGTGCACGGGCCATCTTCGCCATGTATTCATTTGTACACATCGCGGCGCGGATGCCTTTGTGTTTGTTTGCAGCCATGGACATGCCGAGGCCGGTTCCGCAGATTAGAATTCCGCGGATTTCATCGGTTACCTTTGAAGCTACTTTTTCAGCATAGACAGGATAGTCGCAGCTGACGGCGGATTCTGGGCCGGCGTCTTCAACCTCGTACCCCATTTCTGTAAGTACTTTCTTGGCGAATTCCTTGAGAGCGAACCCCCCGTGGTCTGATCCGATTACTACTTTAGCGGCCATCTCCATCTCCTGATTTCTGTTGATTAACAGTCATTCTAAAAAATACACCTTTTAAAACGCAATAAAAATCTCACGCGCCAGTAAGCAGTTAACTATCTGTCGATCTAGAGATTCTAAAGTGTTCGGAATCAGGGTTTATGAACAACCTGTGTGTTTTTTAATTACAAACCCATCTTACGTTCGTTGTCGCGACGTTTGACATCGCGCTTAGCAGCCTGCTCTTTTTTAAGCTTGCCGATTTCTTCTTTGAAAAAATCAATCTGCTTGCTGCAAAGTTCAATATCACCTTCTGCGTCATCACAAGTAAGCTTTCCGAGAAGGGCGTATTCTCTTTCGAGACGTTTTTCAAGCTGGCGAACTTCAAAATTTCCGAGTAATCTGGTAAAGATTCCCCTCAATTCCTGTGCCCAAACGGTCAGCCCTTTCTTAAAATTATCAATAACTCCTGTACTTTTGTCGGTGCAGGTGCTGTTTTGTCCGCTCATTTTATTCTCTCCATAACAAAACTAAATTTTTTTAAGAAATATTACTATTCTCGTTTCGATCGAGTTTTATGATCTCAGTTCCGTCAGGAATAGCCATTTCAAGAGATTTCTCATCCCATTTACGGCTGGTAAAAAATCTTGATTTTATCCGCAGTACGGCTTTTGCTCCGGTCGCTGTATAAACGGTAATTTTTTCAGGTAAATTTTTACCTGAATTATCAAGCTCGTATGAGTCCATTTTCATTTCCCAAGAAAGTTCACCGCGTCCCGTTATTTCAAGCGGAATTCCCTGCTGAGTGAGCGTGATTGAGCTGACTGGGCCGTGATCGAAAGTATACAGCAGTCCTTTGTTGTTTTTATCAACGGCAACGGCGTCGAATGAGCTTGGAATGAAGCTTGGATAACAACCTGCAATAAGTCCTGCAAGGTCTTTTAAAGCGAAAGGAAACGGCAGACCCAGCAGTCTTACCGCGCGCTCCGGTGATGAATGTGTATAGGCCGTTTTATCTTCCGGATAAAAAGCGGTCAGCCCGTTTTCATCTTCGCGGATGTGCGCGAGGTATGTTCCGATTCCGGCCCGCACATCAAGGCGCAACGGGGATTCCAGATCTCCCCATAAGCTCATTATCGTTCTGTGCCCCTGTCCTTTGTCTGTATAGTAAAGGCTGGCTGTAAATTTCACTCCAGTGGCATTGCACATGCCGTATTCATTTCTGAATTTTGAGTAAATTTTATCCGAATTATGAATTTGAATATTTCTGGCACTGCACCCTGCAACCAGTGTTGCCAGGGTCAGAACAAGGAGTGCAGTCCGCCATAATCTGGAGATCATAACGAATCCAGTTTCCTGCGCAGTTCTTTGTCTCCAGGATTAAGCTTAAGAGCTTTTGTATAGGCTTTTTTCGCTTCTATCTTGTTTTTCTTGGCGACAGCTATATCACCGTAGTGTTCCCACAGTTCGGGCTGCTTCGGTTCAAGGGAAAGAGCGCGTCCTATGTTTTCCCATGCTTCATCAAGCTTGCCTTGGCGGTAAAGAACCCACGCCATGGAATCAAGAATAAATCCGTTATCCGGTTTAAGTTTATTAGCTCTCGATATTAAAACCATCGCGCGGTCAAGCTGCTTGTTTTTGTCGGCAAGAATGTATCCTACAAAGTTAAGAGCGTCTGCATGGTCCGGTTCCATGGAGATAATTTTTTCCATGTACTTCAGCGTCTGATCAGTATTGCCTTTTTTTTCTTCCATCATGCCCAGCTGAAAAAGAATCTGGGTTGAATCAGGAATATTTTTATATCCCCGTAGCAGAGTTTCTTCTGCTTCTTCTGGCTGTTTCTGTTCCACATGCAGAGCCGCTTCCATCAAAAAGAAGTTCGGGTCATCGGGGAATTCTTTTTGCCCTTCACGAAGAACCGCTAAGGCGTCCTGAGTGTTATTAAGCTCAATAAGCAGGTGCGCTTTAAATTGAAGGCTGCGGTCATAATGGTCGCTGCCTTTTTTTATTTTATCAAGGAAATCAAGAGCCTTTGCTGGGTCTTCTTCCCCTTCGTATGCAATTGAAGCTTTGAAAAAGTAATAAGCGTCCGGAACATCTTTTTCTTTAACAAAAATATCTAAGACAGTTGAAGCCTGCCCGTAAAATTTGTTGTTCAAAAAAATCTGAGCCGCTTCAAGCAGGAAAGAAGTGTTCCGCGGTCCGTCAAGAACAAGCGAGAGTCCGCGATCCGGATTGTTCAGCTTGAGGCACAGTTCAATCAGGCGCAACCTGATATGATTTGAGACCTCGGGGAATTCGAGCATCTTTGTGTAAATTTTTTCAGCTGAGTCATAGTCTTTTTCAAGCTCATATAAATAGGCCAGCTCGCCCCATGCTTCTATGTAGTCAGGTTTTATTTTAACAGTTTTCTGAAGAGCTCTTATAGCCTGTTTGGTCAGCCCTAGTCCTGCACTAGCTTTTGCGTAATAGTACAGAATTTCAGATGTTCTTTGTCCAGCCGGAATGACTTTCAGAATATCTAAAGCCTGTGCAAACTTTTTCTGCTCCAGCATAATGCGTGCAAGCTGGGTTTTGACAATAAGATCCTTGGGATGCCTGCGGATATAATCCTGAAGAACCCCCTCGGCATCTGCAGTCCTGTTATCAACAAGATAGGTGCTGGACAGACTCATGGTCAGATCAGGATTTTCAGGGAATTTTTGAAGACCTTCTTTTAAAGCTTCCCGTGCGTCGTCAACTTGCTGGGCGGCCCAGAAAAGAGAGGCTTTTTCAGCATAAAGCTGAGCACTCGGCTCAACTTTCAGGATACGGTCTAAGACAACAAGAGCTTTTTGCTGCAGGTCTGTAGCCTTCTCCGACTCTTCTTTGGTTTTAACACCGCTGCGCATTATCTGCCCGAATCTGGATAGATAATCCTGATAAACAAGGTAGTCGTATGTAAGTTGGCTTTCCGGGCTTAGTTGGGGATTTGCAACTGAAGCGTTAATTCCGTTTTTGGCAGCACATCCGCTTAAAGCAAAAACAAAAAGGATTGCTAAGGCTGCGGCAGAATATGTTTTTTTGCGAAGAGTTGGTGCTGAATTAATCATACAATAGGTGTTGGTTTTTTGTCGGTAGAGTATTCTGGTGTTTTGGAAAATTCAATCAGGCGGTCATAAATGGCGGATCCTATTGTGATGCCTTGGTGAATCATTTCAGGGCCGTATTTTTTACCGGTATCTGTTCTGAAAGTAGATTCAATGGATTTTATCATTTCCAGTCCTTTTGGGAATTTTTGAATGATTTCCTGTAGTGTCCAGTCTTCGTAATCACATATTTCCCAAAGAGTTGTTGAGAAATTATCGGGGCCCCACCGGAATTTATCGGCATCATAGAGTGCTCCGCTAAGTAGTTCCAGTTCAGGATCATCAACGATAGGAGTCGCCGGTTTAAATGCCTCGTGCCGTGCAATAGCCTCGGAAATGAGATCTTTGCTGCGCTCAGAAAGCGGGTACTTATTTAATATGACCCGTGAAGTTTCTGATCCGCGCAGGGCGTGGTTGTCTTCCAGTCTGCAACTGTCGTGAAGAAGACCGCAGAACTGGGCAAGCAGAACGAGTTCTCTTACAGTGTCCGGAGGCAGATGATCACCGTCTTTAAGAACGATTGCCCCGGCTTCTATAGCAACCTTTTTAGAGTGATAAATACCGTGAGCATATTCATCGTAAAGAAATGGAAGAACATCTTCTTGTAATCTGATTACAAGAGGATGATCAAAAAACATTGCATGTGAAAATTCAAGCTGGGAGTCCGCATCGCGATAAAACTGCGGTGTCTGCTGAGCGGCCGCTATGATCTTGGCCTCTTTCTTCAGTTCTTTGAGTAGTTTAATCATTGTCTGGTATCCAATCTTCAGAAAAATCTGTTACTGTTTCGGCCAGATGCTCTCTCAGTTTGCTTAACAACCGGGCTTCAATCTGGCGGACTCTTTCTCTGGTCACTCCGAATTCTTCGCCTATTTCTCTAAGTGTGCGCGGAGAATCAGATAGCAATCTGTCATCTAATATAACTTGTTCTTTGTCGTTTAATTTATGTGCTACTGTCCTAAGCTGTTCAAGCAATAAAGCCGAAATCTCTTTATTGGCAAGAGTTTCTTCTATGCCCATGCCTAAGTCCGGCAGAAAATCCATACGTGTGGCATCAGAATCATCTCCGAATTTTAGATTCAGGGATAGGTCATTCTTTGCCAGTCTTTGATCCATTTCCGTAATCTCTTCTTCTGTCACATTGAGATTTTCGGACAATACCGATGTTGTCGGGTCAAACCCCAAAGTCTGGAGTCTTTGACGCTCTTTGTTCAGATTGTAAAACAGTTTACGCTGGGTCTGGGTGGTTCCTATTTTAACCATGCGCCAGTTGTCCATGATATATTTCAGGATGTAAGCCTTAACCCAGAACGCTGCGTAGTACGAAAATTTAATTCCTTTATCGGGGTCAAATTTATTGACCGCTTTCATGAGACCGACATTTCCTTCCTGAATAAGGTCCAGTACATTCTGCATCCAGCGACGCTGGAAGTCCATGGCGATTTTAACCACCAGTCTAAGGTGTGAAGATACAAGGCGGAATGCTGCTTCCTGATCTCCGTTTTCCTGTACTCTTTTTGCCAGTTGAAACTCTTCGTCAGGCTCAAGAAGAGGGAAGCGGCTTATCTCGTTAAGATAGAGATGCAGCGGATCTTTAGTTGCTATTTCTCCCTTTGCTCTAGGAATCGGCAGAAAATCGGGTTCGATATCTATATCGTCAAAGATCTCTTCATCGTCTTCAATAAGCTCTGGGATTATCGGTTCTTTCTTTTGTTCTGATTTCATTGACCGGGTAATTTTCCTGTATGGCTGACATTTTTTGGACTTTGGTTTACATTGAGAGTCATATTTAGAACTTATAAGGATATAGTTTTTATTTGTCCTTTTCAATGTTTTTAAGTAGAAGCGATTCGAAGCAATTGTAACTAAAGATTTCGGGTTTTATTCATAACCTTTGGAGTATCTTATGCCGGATTTTCGTAAAGCTCTGCGCGATGATCGCGTTTATTTCTTTGATGGTGGATATGGAACACTTCTACAGGGAAGAGGTCTTCCGGCGGGAATGTCTCCTGAGCTTTTCGGTCTGGAGAGTCCGGAAGTTATTAAATCCGTGCATCAGGATTACGTTTCTGCCGGAGCGGATGTTCTCACTACTAACACTTTCGGCGGCAGCAGATTAAAGCTCGGTCCGGATGCTGATGTCATCAGCCTTAACAGAAAAATGGCTCTTCTGGCCAGATCCGTAGCCGGGGATAATATTTTTGTTGCGGGTAGTGTCGGCCCGACCGGACACTTTGTCCAGCCTCTTGGGGAAATGACCTTTAAAGAGATGGTCGAGGTTTACAAAGAACAGATTCAAGGGCTGGTTGAAGGCGGAGTTGACCTGATTCTCGGTGAAACTCACTTTGACCTTGCTGAGGCGAAAGCTGTTGTTGTTGCAACCCGCGAAGTTTGTGATCTGCCTGTTGCTCTTTCCATGACTTTTGAATCCCCTTCCGCCTGTCTTACAGGTTCTTCCCCGCTTACATTTATTGATACCATGCAGAACATGGGTGTTGAGCTGATGGGAACCAACTGCAGTGCCGGACCTGAACAGATATATGAAGTTTTAAAATCCATGCAGCCGAGGCTTTCCAGCCCGTTGCTGGTTGAAGCCAACGCAGGACTTCCGGAACTTGATGAAAATCGTAAGACTGTTTTCAGACTTCAGCCTGAACCGTTTGCTAAGCAATCCGTCCGCTTTCTTGAAGTGGGTGCAAAATTTATCGGAGGCTGTTGCGGTACAACTCCTGATCATATCAGAGCCCTCAGGAATATAGTAGGCGATGCAAAATGGAAGCGTCCTGTTCCGGAAGATAACTGCCAGATGGTTCTTACTTCCAGAGCGCAGTCCGTCAAAATCGGATTTGATCAGCGCGGCGTAATTATCGGAGAACGCATCAACCCTACAGGGAAAAAAGTTCTCAGTGCTGAACTTCAAAAGGGGCAGTTCACTGAGGCGATGAAGTTTGCCGCTGAACAGATTTCAGCCGGAGCACCTGTGCTGGATATCAATGTAGGAGCCCCTCTGGTTGATGAAGTTAAAATTTTACCTGCCCTCGTTAAAGAGGTCATGACGCAGTTTCCAGCTCCATTAAGTATCGATTCTACAAATCCGGACGCAGTTGAAGCCGCATTATGGAACTACGCAGGTTCTCCGCTTGTCAACTCCATCAGCGGTGAAGCCGGACGTATGGAACGTCTCGGACCGCTTTGTAAGAAATTCGGAGCTCCTTTTATTCTGCTGCCTATTATCGGCAGTAAACTTCCCTTCACCTGTGCGGAAAGAATTGAAGTCGTTTCCAAACTACTCGAAGAAGCTGACTCCTACGGCATTCCACGCAGGCTCATAATGGTTGATGCTCTTGCTTTGACTGTTTCATCCAAGCCGGAAGCCGCAAGACACTGTCTGGATTTTATAAAACATTGCAAAGAAGAATGGAATCTGCCGACTGTTCTGGGTCTTTCAAACGTCTCGTTCGGATTACCGGCCCGCGAACTTCTCAACTCAAGCTTTTTGACTCTATGCCAAGGACAGGGACTTTGCGCATTCATTGCCAATCCCAATTCTTCAAGGCTCAGGGAAAGTCTTTATTCCGCAGAAGTTCTGCTTGCCAGAGATCCGCAGGCGGAGCAGTTTATAGCGCAGTATGCCGGATGGACTCCTTCCGGTGACGGCGGCCAGGCTACCGGCGGAGGGCAGAGTCAGGGAAAGCCGAAAGCCGGGGCTGATAATCTTTTTGACGCAGTTGTTTCAGGAGACAGGGGCGGAATACTCGCGCTTGTTGAAAGAGATCTTGCCGGAGGGCGTGATCCGTTTGCTCTTGTTAATGACGACCTTATTCCTGCCATTATGGAAGTGGGTGAGAAGTACGAGCGCAAAGAATATTTCCTTCCACAGCTTTTGCAGTCTGCCGAGACTCTCCAAAAAGCTTTTGAAAAACTCAAACCTCTTCTTGAAGCGGCTGGCGGAAAACAGAAACAGGACGTAATTGTCATGGCTACGGTTGAAGGTGATATTCACGATATAGGTAAAAATATTGTCTGTCTCATGCTTCGCAATCACGGTTTCGATGTGGTTGACCTTGGCAAGGATGTTCCGGCAAAAACGATTGTTGATGTTGCACAGGAAAAAGGTGCTAAAATTATAGGTCTTTCCGCTCTTATGACAACGACCATGGTCAGAATGGAAGACACTATCGCCCTCTTAAAAGAGCGCAACCTCGATATTAAAGTTATGATCGGCGGCGCAGTTATCACCGGAGGGTTCAGCGAATCTATCGGTGCTGACGGCTGGTCTACTGACGCGGTTGCAGCTGTGAAGGTGGCTAAAAATCTGTTGCAGTAATTAAGTTATCCTAATAAGGCCGCCGTCAGAAAGAGCTTCTGGGGCGGTCTTATTTTTTTTAAAAAGTACTTGCTAAGCCGTTTTGCTCCGTGTCAGCTGTTTTTGAGTTCTTTTTAAGAATCTGTTAGTGCTGACCGTAGTTGATTCTACTAAACGATTTTATACTGGGAGTAGTATGAGATTTATAAATAAAATTTGTGTAATGTTTGTGCTGTTTTTGATCTTGGCCGCAGGTTGCAGCAAAGCTGAAACAGCAGGTGAAGTTAAAACTCTTAATGCTCAGGCTGTTCAGGATGTTATCGCGCAGGCAAAAGGGAAAGTCGTGGTTGTTAATTTCTGGGCAACATGGTGTCCGCCCTGCCGTGCGGAGATTCCTGACCTGATTGAACTTCGCAAGAAATTCTCCGATGACGATCTGATGATGATCGGAGTTTCTGTTGATTCCGGCGTTGATGCGGTGAAGGAATTCATGGGTAAAGAAGCAGAGTTTAATTACCCTGTGTACTTCGCGGATAGTGACGTAGCAGGATTTTACGGAATTGAAAGTATTCCGAGAACTTTTGTTTTTAACACCGCAGGGAAAAAGGTTTTTGATAAGTCCGGCAGTTTTCCCGGTTCCATGTTTGAGGTTTATATCACCAAACTCCTTAAGGACCGGTAAAGTCTGTGGCGATTATCAGAAAAGCTCGAATGGAAGATGCTGAAGGTATCCATTCAATTATAAAAGACAGTACAAAAAATGCGATGGTTCTTCCTCGCTCCAGATCCTCAATTTATAATCATCTTCGTGATTTTTTTGTTGCAGAGGCGCAAGACGGGCAGATTGTCGGGTGCTGCGCGCTCAGCATCACCTGGGACTGCCTGGCAGAAGTTCGCTCGCTTGTCGTTACCCCTGAATCTCGCGGGGCTAACCTCGGCGGAAGAATGGTTGAAGCATGTGTTCAGGAAGCCAGAGATCTAGGTGTGCGCGAAGTTTTTGTTCTCACGAATATTGAGGACTTTTTTAACAAGCAGGGTTTTGTCGCGACGGATAAGAATATACTCCCTCAGAAAGTATGGGCAGATTGTATTAATTGTCCGCTGTTTCCTGATTGTGACGAAATTCCAATGATAATGAAACTTTAAATATATTAAATTAATAAGGAATCCAGATATGGGCCATTGCCTAAAAGAAGTGTTTTCTTCTGAAGTTATTGCGGCTAGAATTAAAGAGCTTGGTAAAGAAATTTCTGAAACATACGGAGATCAGCCTTTAGTGTGCGTATGTGTACTAAAAGGAGCTTATCTCTTTTTTGCAGATCTGACCCGCAGTCTTAAGGCTGAGCCGGAAATAGATTTTGTCCGTCTTTCAAGTTATGGAAACGGAAAAAGCAGAACAGGAAGTATGAATTTCTCAAAAGATCTTGAAGGTTCTATTGCCGATAAGCATGTTCTTATCGTAGAAGATATCGTAGATACTGGACATTCTGTTGAATTTTTGAAACATGTTTTTTCTAGGCGTAATCCGCTCAGCATTAGAACCTGTTCTTTGATTGATAAAAATGAGCGTAGAGAAATTGATCTTAAGGTTGATTTTGCAGGTTTCGTTGTTGAGAATGGCTTTCTTGTCGGATACGGAATGGACTACGCAGAGAAATACAGGTATCTAAATGCAGTATATGAATTAGAGAATGACTAATTATATAATTTTATGTATTAATTTTTCAATGATTTGCATTGATTTAAACCTCTTGAAGAGCAGGTAGAGCGGTCCATGATTATTACGTGTCCAAACTGTGAGACCAAGTTCAACTTACCGGATAGTAAAATTCCAGCAGGCGGAGCTAAAGTTAAGTGCTCTAAATGTGCGAATGTTTTTAAGGTAACCCCTCCTGCTTTAGAGCCGGAAGACGAAGTTGCGTCTATGCTCGAAGAAGATGTTGCACCGACTCCTGCTCCTAAGCCGAAACCTGAGCCCAAGCCAACGCCGAAACCGAAACCTAAACCGGAACCGGAAGCCCCTGCTGAAGATGAGTTGGATGATGATTTCTTCGGTGAAGATTCAAGCGAAGAAACTGAGGATAGTCTTGATGAAGATCTTTTCGGTGAGCTTGGAGCAGATGATGAAAAATCAGCTGCTGCCGGAACTGATGATCTGGAAGATGATCTTTTCGGTGCAGGTAATACCGGTGACGACGCTGATTTAGGCGCGGACCTTTTTGATGATGACGAGCCTGCCGCAGCAACTGCTGACGGCGAAGATGCTTTTGATATAGATGAAGAGCTTTTCGGCAGCGATGACGACGAGGAAATCGGGGGAGAGACTGAAGAGTCTTCTGCTGATAGTGATGATATCGCTGATGAAGATGTTACTGATGAAGAAACCTTCGATGACGATGATCTTTTTGGTGAAGACGGCGAAACGGAATCTTTTTCTGAAGACGAGCTTTTCGGAGATGATGAAGAAGTAGAAGAAGAGACTTACGAGGACGATAATTCTCTTGAGGAAGAAGAAAACTTTGTTGAAGAAGATGAAGAAGACCATAGTTTCCCTCTTGACGATGGAGAGATAAACGGATTCGATCTTGATGACGGGATAACTCATTCTTCCGGTAAAAAGGGCGGTAAGAAAAAAGGCAAAGGAATGATCATTACTTTGATCATTGTTCTGCTTTTTGCCGGAGGAGCCGGAGCTGCATGGTACCTGAAACTCTGGGAAAAACTTCCGGCTGGCATTCCTTTTATTTCTTCTTCTGACAACGGAGAGATGGATGCGTCTGAACCTCCGTCTAAAAGATTCAGTAAATTTTCATTTAAAGATTTACGCCAATTCTATGTGAACAATGATAAAGCTGGGCAGCTTTTTATAATCGAAGGTAAAGTCGTAAATAATTTCAGTAGCCCTAAAGAGCTTATTGAAGTTGAGGCTCAGCTTTTTGATGATAAAGGGCAAGTGCTCGATTCTCAAAGACTTCTTTGCGGAAACACTCTTTCATTGTTCCAGCTTGAAGTTCAGTCCAGAGAGGAAATTGAAGCAGCCTTGGCTTCTAAAGTGGGTGTTTTATCTAATAATACTCTGCTTAAGCCGGGAATGGATACACCTTTCATGGTTGTGTTCTTTAAACCATCTCCGGCAGTCAAAGAATATGTGATCAACGTGGTGGAAGCAAAGAATCCGCCTAAGAAATAAATATTGTTTTGAAGCGTAATTCTTTAAATATAAAGGGTGCGCAGCTGAATTGAATTATAAGATTTAAATATGAAAAGCCGGACTGATTGTCCGGCTTTTTGTTTATGGTTTTACCACTGCGGAGATGCTGATGAAGACTAAAGATATTTATGTTTGTTCCAGTTGCGGAGCTCAGGCTATTAAGTGGCAGGGGCAATGCCCCCGTTGCGGTGAGTGGAACACACTTCAGGAAAAAGTTGTTGTCCGCAAAGGCGGCTCAGTAAGTCATGTACATGCCGGTGTGAAAATAACCGCTTTAGCAGATATTTCGACTGAGAATACACAGGCCCGTTCAACTGGATTTGCTCCGCTTGATACTGTGCTTGGTAAAGGGTTTGTTCCTGGAGGAGCCGTGCTTGTCGGCGGTGAACCCGGTATCGGTAAATCCACCTTGCTTCTGCAGCTTGCCGCAGCTCAGTCTCAGATGGGGAATCTGGCAGTATATTTTTCAGGTGAGGAATCTTTGGCCCAAATCAGGGGACGTGCTGAAAGACTTGGATTACTTGATTCAGGACTGCTCGCCATTGCCAGCACTTCTTCGGATGAAGCTCTGGCAATTCTTGAGGCACCTGAAAAGCCGGATCTTCTTATTATTGATTCCGTGCAGACGCTTAACTCGGCACGCGCGGAAGGTATTCCGGGGTCCGTCAGTCAGGTACGCGCCGTTTCCTCAGAGCTTGTGGACGCAGCCAAAAAGACCAAAACAACTTTGGTACTGGTCGGCCATGTGACCAAAGACGGACAGATAGCCGGACCGAAATTACTTGAGCACATGGTTGATACAGTTCTGTATCTCGAAGGTGACCGTAAGCATATGATGCGTATTATGCGCGTGCTTAAAAACAGGTTCGGGCCCAGTGACGAGCTGGTTGTTTTTTCCATGCGCGAATCTGGTATGGAAATAGTAGAAGATCCTTCAACTCTTTTTCTTGGCGATAGGGACGATTCTTTTTCCGGCGCCGCAGTTGTTATGGCAATGGACGGGCACAAACCATTTGCCGTTGAAGTTCAGGCTTTAGCGAGCCGTTCTGTGCTTTCCATACCGCGCCGGACAGCACTCGGGTTTGACACCAACAGGCTTAATCTTATCCTCGCTGTGCTTGAAAAAAGGCTTAACTTAAATCTTGGACAGCTTGATATATACGCCAAAATAGGAGGAGGACTTGCCATGCGCGATCCCGGTCTCGATCTTGGAGTCGCTGCCGCAGTTCTTTCTTCATTTTATGACCGTCCGGTTCCATCCGGAGCAGTCTTCTGGGGCGAGGTTGACCTGAACGGGCGAATCCGTCCGGCATCAGGCGGGGAAACCAGATTAAAGCAGGCCGGAAGACTTGGGTACGGTCCTATTTTTCAGTCCGAAACATGCCGGACTTTGGATGAATTGCAGAATAAACTTTTTGGTCCTAATGGTTAGTATATCAAGAGCAGGTGATTTCGCCTTCGGCTGGACCAAAGGGGATAATCCCCTTTGGAAACCTTGTTAGGGAGATTCTATTTGGGCTTGTCTTGTAGAGGCTATGTGTTTTAAGCAAAAGGTCTTAAGCCGCCGGAGGCCTTCTTCCTTCGACTAATTTCAATCGAGAGTATATAAATGAAAAAAGTTTTTCTGGTAGCCGGAGCGCGTCCTAATCTGATGAAAGTAGCCCCTATTTTCAGGGCATCGCGTAATCTAGAATCTATTGAATGCGACATCGTTTATACCGGTCAGCATTATGACCGTCAGATGTCTCAGGTATTCTTTGAGGATCTGGATATTGATGAACCTAAATATAACATGGGTAAATCTACAGGTTCCCATGCCGAACAGACTGCTGCGATAATGGTCTCCTTTGAAAAAATGTGTGTTGAACATAAGCCTGACCTTGTCGTTGTTGTGGGGGATATTAACTCTACATTGGCTTGTTCTATTGCCGCCCGTAAACTGCATATTCCTGTCGCACATGTTGAAGCAGGTTTAAGAAGCGGTGATCTGGATATGCCGGAAGAACTTAATCGTATGGTTACCGATTCGATCAGTAATTTATTTTTTACAACTGAAGAACACGGGTTTGATAATTTACGGCGCGAAGGAAAAGATGCTGCGTCAATTTTTCAGGTCGGCAATGTCATGATCGACAACTTGTTCTATAATGTAAAACGGCTGGGAGATGATGTTACGTCCGGCTATGAGTCGCGTCCGTTAAAAGAAAAGATCGGCAAGTATGCATTCTTGACCATGCACCGCCCTTCAAATGTAGATTGCAAGGACGTGCTGAAAGGTATTGTTTCCGCTCTTAATAAAATTTCAGAGAAATTACCTATTCTGTTTCCTATCCATCCGCGCACAGCAAAGATGATGGAAGAATTTTCGATTTCTTTTTCGAACAATGTATATACCTTTCCGCCTCTTTCGTTTCGTGAATCACTTTACCTGTGGAAAGATGCACAGGTTGTGATTACTGACAGCGGAGGATTACAGGAAGAGACCACCGCTCTCGGTGTTCCTTGCGTTACTGTGCGTAAAAATACAGAACGTCCGGTCACGGTTGATCTCGGAACTAATGTTCTAGCCGGAGTTCTGGAAGATGATATTCTCCGTGAAGTAGATGCTGCTTTGGTGAAAACAGGGGCTCCTGCTCCTATTATACCCGGCTGGGATGGTCACGCCGCAGAACGGATCTGGAAAATTCTGATTGATTATTTAAAATGATATTAAACAATTAATCATATTTTGTGTTTTTTAATTGCAGGGGTTACCATAACAGGTAATCCCTTTTTTTGTTTTTAATGGTATTACGAAATTCAGTCAGTTAATATTTGATTTGAAAAGGAGAATGCTATGCCGGATTCTAATTCAGATTCACTACACATTGTATGTTCTAAATGTCAGGCAATAAACAGGGTTATTTCGGGTAAACTTATCGATAATCCTACTTGCGGTAAATGCGGAGAATTAGTGCTTAGTTCAAAGCCTGTTAATCTGAGTGATTTGACTTTTGAAAGATTCATTTCAAAAACTGAATTACCTGTGCTGGTGGATTTCTGGGCTTCATGGTGCGGTCATTGCCGGACAATGGCTCCATCATTTCAAGCTGCTGCGCAAGAATTGTTTCCCAAAATTCTGACCGTTAAAGTGGATACAGAAAGCTCGAAAGCAATATCTGCTAAATTCGGTATAAGGTCACTGCCCACTATGGCTGTTTTTAAAAAAGGGCGTGAAGTAAATCGTATCTCAGGAGCTATGTCCACTCAGCAGATTGTGGCATGGGCGAAGCAGTCAGCGGAGTAATATGTTTTGAATCATAATGGATGATGGAGATCTGATGCGTTATTCAGTAAAGTCTTTATTGGTGGCAGTTCTTTTTTTGCTGGCTGTTCCTTCAGTTGGCTTAAGTTCGATAATGTTTCCTCTTGAACCGCCGGACACTTCAAGCCCGCGGGCAACTTTGGACAGTTTTATATATTATACAGATAAGTTGTACGAGGCTGCCTCCATTTCTGACGATGATTTTACGTTGGAAGCGGAGTATTTGCAGAGAGCTGAAGGTTGTTTTGATTTTAGTGAAATTCCGCCTACTTTGGTTGCAGATCTCAGCATTGAGGCTGTGCTCAGACTGCGCGAGATATTGGATAGAATCGATTTACCGGACTTAAACGATGTCCCTGATAAAAATGATATAAAAAGCATAGATGTTGTTGCATGGCGCATGCCGCACACAGAGATAACCATTGGAAGGGTAGCAAAAGGTCCGCGAGTCGGATCGTATCTTTTTACCCCTGAAACTGTGACCAAATTGGCTGAATATTATGATGAAGTTAGAGAGTTACCGTACAAGCAAAACAAAGTTGATCCAGATTATTGTGGGCTATACGAGCAATTCATTTATTCTTCTGGGTGGATGATTCCGGATGGTCTTTTAAGCGAATTACCGCCGTGGATGAAATCAGGTTATATGGGACAGGCTGTTTGGCAGTGGGTTGGACTTTTCATACTTCTTGTACTCGGCGGGCTGTGTCTTTGGATCGTATGGCTTATAAATAAACGTATGAAATGCAGATTTGAAAGCTACTCCTGGGCACCATGGCGGTTGGCTTTTCCATTGTTCGGGATGGCTCTATGTGCATTTCTTGAGTATCTTATCGATAAACAGATTAATATCACGGGGCATGTTCTTTCAATTGTCATTATGGGGCTTGAAGGCGTCTTTTTTATTTTCTTTGGGTTTGCAATAATCGTTGCCGGAAATGTTATTATGCACGGGATTATTGCATCTTCAAAAATCAAAGAAGAAGCTCTTGATGCGGATGTTATTAAGCTTGTTGTCAGGCTTGCTACATTCGGTTTAGTTTTTGTTTTATTTTACAATGCCGGGAGTTATTTCGGTGTTCCTGTAACGGCTGTTTTCGCTTCTGCCGGTATTGTAGGTATCGCGGTCGCTCTCGCCGCTCGGGAAACATTGGCCAACTTTTTCGGAGGTGTTTCAATCTTTCTGGACAGGCCGTTCAGAGCCGGTGATTATATAGTCCTTGATTCAGGAGAGAGGGGAGAAGTTAAGGCCGTCGGTATGCGCAGTACCCGCTTGCTCACGCGTGATAATATTCTGATCACTATTCCTAATTCCGTTATCACTAATGTTAAAATTACAAATCAGAGTATGCCGGAACCGCATTTCAGGGTGCGTATCAAGTTAGGGGTAGCTTACGGTTCTGATGTTGATAGAGTTGAAGCTTTGTTAATGGATCAGGCCCTTAATAATGAGCTTGTTGTCGCTTCGCCAGCGCCACGCGTTCGTTTTCGTGCTTTCGGTGACTCTGCATTAGAGTATGAATTACTCTGCTGGGCGGCTTGCCCTGAGGATAAAGGTAGAGTTATTCATACACTTAGCCGTGATATTTATAAGAAATTTAACGAAGAAGGGATCGTCATGCCATTTCCGCAACGGGATGTGCATTTGCATAAGGCTGAGTGAGTTTGTGGGAAAAATGAAGAATAGATAATTAAAAATTCATCCCGCCCCTTGTATAAATGTATGCAAAGAGCGGGATGAAAATTATAGATTACTTTTCTTTTTTAACAGTTAAGATAACCGGAGCGGCCGTGACCAGTCCCGTAGCAACTACTTCTTCCCCGCGCATTGCTTTTATTTCGACAATGACGTTTGTTCCGGCATTTAAATCATAAAGAGGAATTGTTACCAGTCCGTCTCTTGGAACTGTCCGCCAGCCGGGGTATTTTTTGTCTAGTACAAAACCATTCTGTTTTAAGACAGAATCTCCAACAGCACCGTTTTGTACTTTCATTAAGCAGGTTGCGCCGCCTGTTTTCACTCCGCTGAAGACAACCTGAAGGTTGCCATGCCCCTTTTCTGTGACGATATTATTCATCGTAGAGTGTATTTCAAAAGAGCATTTTGCCGAAGACTCTTTACCTGTCATCTGATATAGCACTATATTTTTTTGATTTCTGCCTGCGAAACTGAGCTCCATTTTAGCAGAGCTGAAACCCTTTATATCTTTAAATGATTGAAATGATATATTGCACCCCGTTCCATCCGTAGTTCCTGCAATTGCCAATGGGGGGAATGTTAACTTCTTTTTGTTAACGAACGCTATTAACAGCGGTTTAATGTTTTTTTTGCTTATATTATTCCCCCCAGCTACAAAGACGTTTGTTCTCGTTCCGTCATCGATAGCAGGAAATACAAATTGTGAACTGGGAAGAGTCGCTTCAACCTCTTTATGTTCAATATTAGATTTAACTTGAAACGATGTGTATGAATATTGTCCGCCAATCCAAAGGTTTGCAATATCGGTCCAAATTTGCTCTTTGATCAGCTTGGCCGCTTTGCATCGAATGGTTGCATTGTCTTTTTTTTCAGTCGCAGACCCCAGAGACTCACAAAATGTGTCATAATCAGTATCGAAGCAATCCCAGCGGTTGGTTTGAACGTCTGCAGCAAGCTTTATAAAATTAGTAGCAACTTTTTTGTCAGTATGACTGTCATGATTAATATATTCCGGGAAGGGAATTTCGTATTTCTCTAGGATTAAAGCTGCCTCACTGATCATAGTGGATTTCTCTGTCCACATAAGATCTTTTCCTGTGTTTATATTTACAAGATTTGTTCGTGCTACAGCCATTAACTTGTTATTTTGTCCATTTGGGACCATGAGTAAGAGAGTCACATAGTGAGTTCTTGGAATCATTACGTATTCTTTTGCCGTACCTTTTTCGTTTGCAGTAAGCATTGCTCCAAAACGTACGCGTATAGAATTGTCGCTAATCCGTCCTACGGTCATTAAGCTGTTGTAATTTTTACCTGTTGTTTTTAAAAAGTTTTTAGCTGTAGATGAAAAACCTGCCTCTGCACCGATTCCATTAATTGTTGCCATTAAGGCCATTCCAAGCTGAAGAATTTTTTCATTTGTACGATTATATGATGAGCTTTCTAAATCTTCAGTTGCAAGAAGTGGGATAACGTAAGGGGTTCGCATTTCGGTGTTATTCTGTCCGAATTTCTCACAAGTAGAATGGGAAAACCTATCCGGAAAAAATGAAATTGTAGAGTATGCATCATATGGCGCGTTATGGGTTTTTGGATTAAGCGAAACCTGCATTCTTACGAGGTAAGGAGTGTACCCATCTCTTTTTGCCGCGTATTTAACATACTTATTTAAAAGCTTAACTTCTTGATATAATGCTGTTGCTGCAGAGTAGCGTAACCTGGGATTTATAATGGTACTCTCTAATTCTTTATTTTCTGGAGTACTCATAAGGCCTGCTTCATTGTGATTTATATTGAGGCCGCTTATGTCAGGTTGCGTAAAGGATTTAGTTTTTGACTCACTAAATGAATCAGCGACTTCGCTTCCTTTAAGGCTGGTTGCGGTTGTTGAACTAAGAGCACCCGTCAGTCCGGCTTTTAAATATGCACTGATCGCTTTGAGTATTAATTTATCTTCAGCAAAAGTGGTGGGTATCGCCAGATCGAAAGCTTTTGCAGAATCCATTTTAAAGTCAGGTTGTAATTCGTCTTTTATTTCGTCCCATGGAATTACCGTCAGGACACTTGCGTGAGTGGAAGCAATTTTGTGTTGGTAGTGTTTGTCGTAGGCTGTTTTTTGATATCTAGACGGGAGCGTTTTATAGCATCCGAGCATTATTGCGACGATCATAAAAACGCATAATAAGGTAATTTTTCTAAACATTTTATTCTCCTTGATTATATTTATAGCATATTATACCATTATAATAATTATAAACAAGAAGAAAAGTAAACGTTATGCACTTGTAATTTATTTGAAAATAAAAAAGTCCGGCAAAAGCCGGACTTTTCAATTCAAAGCTATGACAACTCACTAGAATTAATATTCGATAATAGCTCCGGACCAACTTAGCCCGATTCCGAAGCCGAAGAGTAATATTTTATCGCCGCGTTTAAGTATCCCACGGTCTTCTGCTCTTTTCATAGCGATGGGGATAGAAGATGAAGTTGTATTTCCTACCTCTTCAAGGTCGATAATCAATTTCTCTTCCGGTATGGAAAGTTTTTTACCTATTTCTTCAAGCACTTTTCGACTGGCTTGGTGGAAGATAAAAAGGTCAATGTCATCAAGCGAAATCTTTGCAGACTTTGCAAGCTTTATAATTTCGGGAGGAATTGTTTTGATTGTAAACTGGAGGACTTTGTAGCCATCCATCTGAAAGTCAGGTGGTAAAATCGGAGCTTCAGGGTCTTTGCCTGTTGTAACGCTTATTCCGGTATTTTCGCATATAATGGATTTACAGCGACTGCCGTCAGTTCCAAATTGGAAGACAGGTAAAATTTCAGGTTTGTCGATGATAGTAGCGCATGCACCGTCGGAAAAGAGCAGGAAGGCTTTATTGGTATCCGGATTGATGATTTTTGAATAATTATCAACAGTAACAAAAAGCACTCTTTGAGAAATTTCGGCAGCCAGATAAGCGTAAGCGGTTGAAAGTCCGTAACAGAACCCGCTGCAACCTAAACTGATATCAAAACATTTGGTGGAAGAAGGAAGTCCAAGCTCATGTTGCAAACATGCAGAGACATGCGGAAGAAGGTTATCCGGAGTTTGAGTGCAGACTATAAGAGTATCCGGTAGCGCTGAGTTTGATATATTTTTAAGAGCCTTCTCAGCGGCTTTGCGAGCCATTTGAAGAGTTGTTTCATCTTTATCTGAATGATGTAGAAAACGAACGCCTGTTTTTGGCAGAGAATTGCGGACATGCCATTCCGGTTTGCGTTCATCTAATTCGAAACAATCAACTGTTTCATCGGGGATATAATAGTCTATTGTATTAATAAGAGGCTTCATTAATTTTTCCGTAGTTAATCTATTGTATATGTCACTAACTATGTGGGAGCACGATTGTTTGTAACATGTGCTACGTGTTTTTATAAAAGAGAGGAATCGAACGATACATTCAGGTGTGTATTTAATCCCCGACACTGCAAACACGGCTCTAATAACGATTATTCAGGCTTGGCGCAAGGTAATAAAAGTGAACATTTTACATTGTCATATAAAATAAAAGCCCAACGTTATAAAATAACGTTGGGCTTTAGCAATCTTTTTAATGGAGCAAAATTTAATATTTAGTTGTTCTCATTAATAATTTTAATCGCTTGCGGAATAAATAAACCGAATGAATCATGAAGTCCTGCCATCAGTTTTCCTGCATTGTCACCGGTATTAGCAAATTCTTTTTCCTGTTTTGAAATATAATTTTTTGAAAAAAGCAATTTATTATCTTTTGTCACCATGCCATCAAGCTCAACTTTATATTTCATTTCCAATTGTCCGGGGCGGTCTATATAAACCTTGTTAGCCACTCCGGTAAGGATGAAACTGTCTCCGGCCTCGTCCATTGTTTCAAAATATTCGACATTGTAACCTTGGGATTTCAGCTGAGTGTATAGCGATTTTGCCATCCAGGTTCCTACATCAATTGAAGGAATATATTTGAATAGATTGCTTTGACCGATTTCTTTGATCGGTGAGCTTTCAGTAAATTTTACAACTGCAATTTTAGTTGAACATGACGGAGAGTCTATTTGGATGGGCGTGTATTCAAGATTAAGAATGGTCTCTTTCATCTTTTTTTCAGCTGAAAAACCTGAGGATGGAAGCATAAGCACTGCTGCAGCAAGAAGTAAGACAGCTATAAATAGAGGCTGTTTTTTCATAATCTCTCCTTTTGTTGTACGAGGTGATGGGGATAAACTTGATATTCTCTATAAATGTACTGGAATTGTGAGGTTGCTGTCAAAGTTCTTTTAGAATGCGAGGTTTTTAGTTTGAAGAATATGTTGCCTTTTAAAGCGGGTTGACCATGAGTGTACACTTGGATTACTTGCAATGTTTATTGCTGGCGAGCGAACAGATTAAAACAACACAGGGCTCATAATATATGACTGACAATCGTACTTGTTATAATTTTTCAGATTTATCCATAAATATATTTTATGTGCTGGGTATAGTCGCTTTGTCTACAGCTGTACGGGCTCTCTCACTTGAGTATGTAGAAATAGGCGGGGACTCGCTTTCTGTTTGGGAAAATGTTGTTAACCTTGTTAATAACGGCAGTTACATCGAGTGGACTCATCATACTATCAGATGGGCTATCAACCTGCCGCTGTATTTGATGCTTAAAGCATTCGGAACGGCTTCCACTAATTATTATATTTTACCGATTCTTTATTCTGCGATCAGTGCTGTGCTTGTTTTTTATGCCGGCTCTGTTCTGAAAGATAGACACTTCGGCTTTCTCTCAGCTCTGCTCCTTATTCTATACCCCAAAATGACTACAATGGGCAGTCAGCTCTGGCCTGGGCTATACGAAATGACCTATTTACTGGGAGGTGTTCTTGCCCTGCTTTACTGGCGCAAGTATGGTGGATGGCATCTGCTCGCCATTGCAGGAATACTTGCCGGATGTGCATGGGGTTCGAGAGTTACCAGTATTTATTATGGTCCCGGAATTTTGGCCTTACTTTACCTGGGCAAAAAAAGATTGAGACCAATACTTATTTTTTCTGTTTTTTTCTTAGCTGTTGTCGTGCTTGAATGGTTTTGTTTTTATAGCATAACAGGAAGGGCTCTAGGGAAATTTAGCATTATTCTTCGCAATCATGTTTCGCAAGGTCAATTGCTAATAACATCCGGTGAATATCTGCTTAATTTTCTAAATCTCATAAAATTAAGAGGACTTTTAATCGTATTTTTGGCTGGATTTGCGGTCTCCGTCTGGTTTCTGAAACGAGGCGATGATAATGAAAAATGTATATCTATTTTGTTTCTGGGCGGCCTGTTTTTTAACGTATTTATGATATCCAGTTTGCACCCCCTTAAACTTGCAGCACCAATCGGCAGTAGGTACCTTACCGCTGGTACGCCATACTTGGTAATGATTCTTTTGTTAGGACTCAGGAAGTGGTATGAATCCTCCCCGCGCGCTGCAAAATTTTTTAAGTATGGTTTGATTATTGCTTTTGCCGCATTTACATTGAAAGAGGTTCCCTCGCAGAATACGTTCAGTCGATTGCAGGAAGATTTACAAAACGGACGCATCATTACTGAAGAAAAAATTCCGGTTCTTATGCGATACACTGCATGGTCTCCGAATATTATTGAGCAAAGCGTGATGAGCTTATTCGGGTATGAGAAGCAGGGAAGGCTCAAGATAAACGAAGATATAAAAATGGCGAAGAATGCCCGCCGGATGCGCATCATGCTTTTCGGAAAGCAGCCGGATGAAAATTACAAGCCTGAAAATATTAATGGATATTACTATTTCTATTCTGGTAATGAAGACGACTTGGCTAAGTCCTCACGTGTCGGTATTTCCGATTTCGACCGCAAGGGGCATAAATTGATGATAATTCCTAAAACATCACTACCGCAAGATCTTTTGAAAGGGGCTCCGATAAAATGAAAACAGCCGTTTTAATTCCATGTTTGAATGAAGAAGAAGCCATTACAAGTGTTGTTCGTGATTTTACTGAGCAATTACCGGGGTGTGTAATTTACGTTTATGATAACGGTTCAACTGATAGAACTGTTGAGGTCGCACGGGCTGCCGGAGCCTTTGTTGCTACGGAGAAAAGACGCGGTAAAGGTAATGTCGTAAGCCGCATGTTCGCAGATATTGATGCGGATATTTATGTGCTGGTAGATGGTGATGATACGTATGATGCTGCCGCCGCTCCGGCCATGGTTGAAAGACTCTTGAGCAATAATTTAGATATGGTTGTAGGCGTCCGCGATCATAAAGATGAAGATGAAGCATACAGATCAGGGCATCAGGCCGGAAATGCTGTCTTTAATAAGTTTCTGGGCGTGATATTTGAGAAGACTTTTACAGATATTTTTTCCGGGTATCGTGTCTTTTCAAAACGATTTGTAAAATCGTTCCCCTGCTTAAGCCGCGGATTTGAAATTGAAATGGAAATGAGCATTCATTCAATTACTGCCAGACTTCCTGTTGAAGAAATGGTTACAACTTACGGTAAGCGTCCGGAAGGAAGCCATAGTAAGCTGAATACATACAAAGACGGAATGCGTATTTTTTGGACGATGTTGCAACTGTTCAAACATATTTTTCCGCTCAAATTCTATGCTGGAATCGGGGGTGTTTTGGCTCTGATTTCTCTGGCTCTGGGGCTTCCTATTGTCGGAGAATGGGTGATTACCGGGCTTGTTCTAAAGTTACCTACCGCTGTGCTTGCTGCGTCAATCGGCATTATTGCCTGTTTATCTATTGCGATCGGAATTATTCTGGATTGTGTAAGCAAAGGGCATATGGAAATGAGGAGGCTGGAATATTTAAACTTCACTTCGCCTGCGGTAATTTGTCCGGACTGCTGTCCAAAAGATAATTCTGATGGTGGCGCTATTGTTAAGTAGCAGGTTTTTGCGTTTTTGCTGTATCGGAGGACTGGGGTTTATTATTTACTCTGCGGCGACATATGCTGGTGTGGGGTTAGGTCTCCCCTCATTATACGCAGTTATCCCCGGGATAATAATTGCGTTGGCGGTTTGTTACAAGGCTCATCATGCCTTCACATTTCGTAAAGAAGGCAAAATTTCTTTACGAGGCTGGTATAAATTCTTGATCGCTAACGGGGTCGGAAGCGTAATTAATTATGGCTGTTATGCGATAGTTTTACTAATGTGGCCTACTATTCCTTTGATTATTCCTCTGGCTGTCGGTTCAGGGATGGCTCTTATTGCAAATTATATTTTATCAGCACGTTATGTCTTTCGCTGATTTTGCACAAAGAGATAAGCTTGTTTTTGAAGTTAAAGGGCGTCTGGACTTTATTTAACCGGTGTGCTTATTGCGTCCCTTCAAAAAAATAAATTGATTTTTTGAATTATAATATCTTGAAAGTGAGTTTTCCAAATAGTGAATGATATAACAGCAATTAATCCGAAACGAATTCTGGTCTGCCAATTGCGGCAAATCGGCGATGTCGTTTTAGCCACAGCATCCGTATATTTGTTGCATAAAAAATATCCGCAGGCTGAGATTCATGTATACACTGAAGAGAAGTGCGCTCCGGTTTTTGATAATAATCCTGCAGTTAAGTATGTCTGGTCCATAAATAAGGAGGAGCTGCGGAATCCATTTAAAGCATTAGCTTTTTATCGTAAAGTCGGAAAAGCCGGTTATGATCTGGTTGTGGATTTTCAGCAGCTTCCCAGATGTCGGTGGATGCTTTTCTTTTGTGGTGCTCCTGTGCGGCTTTCATTTAATCCTCCATGGTATAATCGTTTCTTATATACGAACTGGCCTGAATCTATTCCCGGGGGTTACGCGGCAAAATATAAGGCTGGGGTTCTGAGTCCTTTAGGAATAGAATGGGGAGATGCTAAGCCTCAGATTTTTGTCAGCGAAAAGGAACGGGAGGAAGCTAGATCATGTCTTGCTTCACTTGGTGTAAAAGATGATGAGCTTCTAATTACTTTAGATCCGTCTCACAGAAGATATACCCGACGATGGCCGGCAGAACATTATGGAAAATTAATTTCATTGCTGGCTGAAAAACGAAAAGATATTAAATTTTTTATAATTTATGGACCAGGCGAGAAAGACGTTGCGTTAAAAGTTAAATCAGTATCAACCCTTGAAAGCAGATGTGTAATGCTTGAGAAAGCCGGGTCATTGCGGCTTATGGCTGCGCTTATTGAAAGAGCTGTTTTACATATAGGAAACTGTTCCGCGCCGAGGCATTTTGCCGTTGGGGTCGGGACTCCGAGTATAACTATCCCGGGTTCATCGAGCAGTGCGTGGACTTTTCCTTCTCCTGATCACATAGAAGTGGTGCCTGAGCTTGAATGTCAGCCATGCAGCAGTGAAAGTTGTTCCAGAGGTGATCTGGCATGTCTTAAAGATCTATCTCCTGAAGATGTGCTTGCGAAGGTTTTAGAAAAAATTTGAGTTTTTTGTTCAGCAAAAATAATGTTAGAGATTAAAAATAGGGCATCTATGGTTTATGAATTTTTTGTAAACAGAATCCTTAAAGGAATTTGGAACCAGTTGAAATGGGGAGCATGTAGTTTTACTGATCCTATTTTTTATCTGTTTTTATCTTTTGGATTTGTCGGATTGTATGTACCCAGTCCTGATTTAAAGCTTTCGCTTGCATTGTTGTTTGCTAAGGCTTTTATAGAAGAGCTTTTTTTCCGATTTCTTCTTCAAGAGGGACTTGATCGTTTTTTCCGTTATGGGTACAGAGTCGGCCCTCTCAGCCTTGCTAATGTTCTTGCTTCACTTGTTTTTTCCAGTATGCACTTGGTCAGTCAGCCTTTGAGCTGGGCTGCACTTACTTTTATTCCTTCACTTGCTTTTGGATTTATATGGCAACGCTACCGTAGCGTTGTTCCGGGAACAATCATTCATTTTGCTTATAATGCCTTTTTGTTCTATCAGTTCATGTAAATTAAAATGTAAAGATGGCTGCGCTTGACGGATTTTTGCAAGTATAGGATGATTCTTTCTATATATATCGAAGACGTAGCTGTTTGAAGAAATTATTTTGAAGTTTTGAATTTATATCAAAAACTTATTTTTTGAAAAATTATTCTTTCCGAATTGTACTTCGGTGGAGATTGTGAAACTGAATATGCTTAAATTATTATATAAAGTAGTTATTGCACTGGCTATAGCCATTACCCTCCTGTCCTCAGGAGCTTTTGCTCAGCCTGAGGGCGGTGATTCTGTTCACGCAAATTTGGAAAGTATTTCTCTAGAAGAATTTATAAAATTTGTCGGGCGATATACCGGGCGGAATATTGTTTTTAATAAAGGAGCCTTACCGGGGACTCATGTAAGTATTTACGCTGGTCAGGCTTTGACTGAACCTGAACTTATGGCTGTTTTTCAGCAAGTTCTTTCAGGCGCAGGTTTTTATGCTGTTACACGTGACAATGTAACTTATATACTGCCTTCCCGAGATGCCAAGTTGATTTCACCTGACATTAAAGCAAATTCCTCAGGAGGTTCTGGAGAAGAGATTGTAACTTCTGTTTTTCAGCTCGCAGGGAAGATGGACCCGGATAAAGTTACAGCTCTTTTACAGCCGTTTTCGTCACAGATCGGATCTGTTGTATCGGTCCCCATGGCCGATGCTGTGCTTGTCCGCGATCTGCAGACAAATGTTGATAAAATGCGGAAACTGCTTGGAATTGTTCGTAAAGTCGGAGCCGGGCAGGATACGGCGATTATTGACTTGCAAAAAACAAGTGCAAAGTCCGTAGCCGCTAAGCTGGAGTCTTTTTATAAGAAACTTTCAACTGCCGGTAAAGTTGGTAACGTTCCTGTCATTGAACCTGTTGAATGGGCAAACAGCCTTCTTGTGTCAGGAAGCGCAGATCAGTTAACTACTATACGCGCTCTTGTTTCTAAGCTTGATAAGGCAACTGAATCATATTCAAAACTTAAAGTTTATCGTTTGCATAATATCGAAGCTGTTGTTGCCGGAGATGTTTTAAAGAGTCTGATTACCGGCGGCGGTATCCCTACGGCAAAAGGATCTGGTGAGAGTGGCGCAGCAACTAATACCGCCAAAAAAAATGATTCGCTAGGATCTGATAACAATGACGGAGTACAGGTTTCCGCGGATGAAACGACTAATACGCTGATTGTTATGGCCGATGCCTCTCAGCTCCCGCAAATAGATAAGTTTGTTGAACAGCTGGATCAGGCTCAGGATCAGGTTTATATAGAGGCACTTGTTCTTGAAACATCACTTTCTAATGCGAAAGAGTTCGGAGTGGAATGGGAGGGTGCTGTTAAAATGGGAAACAGCGTTTCTACCATCGGCTCCACTAAGACTTCTGAGAGTAATCTTGCTGGATATGCGGCAAATCCAAGTGCTATGCCCGGTGGCTTCTCCATGGGTGTTTTAGGTGATATGATTTCCTATGGGGGGAAGAGTTATCCGTCGATAGCGGCTTTAGTTAATTTCACCAAATCTTCTTCAGATTTTAATCTTATTTCAGCTCCGCAGATTATGACAATCGACAATTCAGAAGCAGAAATCTTTGTCGGTGAAAACAGGCCATATAAAACAGGTGAGAGTACTACTACAGGATCGGGTGTAGTTTCAACGTATTCTTATAAAGATGTAGGTATTAAGCTTACCATCAAGCCGCACATTAATCGTAAGGATGGTTTGATAAAACTTGAAGTTGCTCAGGAATATAACACTATGTCTACTGCAGGAACTCTTGATTTGCCTGTAACAAATGATCGCACCACTAAGACAACTATTATTTTAGCTGACGGATCAACAATGGTCATCGGCGGTATGATCCAGTCTGAGCAGACTAGAGGGCAAAGCGGTGTCCCGTATCTTTCAGATTTACCTTTGCTTGGCTGGTTATTTAAAACGCAGTCCAACAGTGGATCGAAAAAAACTTTGATGGTTTTTCTGTCAGCCAGAATAATCAGGACAACCGAGCAGCTTGAAGCTCTCAGTAAGGCCAAAATGGACAAGTACCGCAATCAACGGGCCCGGTTTAACCAGTATATTGAGAAAGAATTTAATACTTACAAAAATAATGATGTTCCGACAGATGAACCTGAAATATCTTCAACCCAGTCTGATGGTTAATAGGTCTTTAAATTGAGAATCTCCTATGACCTTAGCAAGGTCCCTCGTGAAGTTGTGGATCTTTTTTTAACTTTCCCACAACGAAGTGAGTTTATTCCTGTGGAAGTCAGTGACCGCGAAATCAAGGTGCTGCTTCAGAATGAAAGTTCTTTACCTATGGCGGACTTTCTTGCGTGGAAGCTCGGGAAAAAGGTTACCACAGAAATTGTGGAAGAAGACCAGTTTTTTCCTCTGCTTGAGCAGGCACTGACTGTCTGGGAAGAAGAAAGTTCAATAGAATCTGAATCCGAGGAAGGCGGAGCAGGAGAAAACGGTGAAGACCTGCTGGGCTGGTCTCATGATGATGCTCCGATTGTTCGTCTTGTTAATAAGACAATGCATCAGGCCATAACCTCCGGAGCAAGTGATATCCATTTTGAGGGTCAGGGAAACAATTTTGTTGTTCGCTATCGACAGGATGGAGTGCTTAAAGCAGTAAAGCGTTTGGACAGAGGGTTACAGGCAACAATTATCGCCCGTATTAAAGTTATGGGTGAGATGGATGTTGCTGAAAGTCGTAAGCCGCAAGACGGCAGAATTTTTATTAAACTCGGGCAGAAAGAAGTTGATGTCCGTGTCTCTACAATTCCTACAATGAGCGGGGAAAAAGCTGTTCTGCGTATCCTTGACCGCTCTAAAAATATACTTAACCTCGAAGATTTAGGTCTTAAAGGTAAGGATCTTGAACTTTTCAGAAAAGTTCTGGCTCAGCCGCATGGGATTATTCTTGTGACAGGTCCTACCGGGTCCGGCAAAACTACCAGTCTTTACGCAGGACTCAGTGAATTACCGCGTGAAGATAAAAATATTGTTACAGTCGAAGACCCTGTTGAATATCAGTTGTCCGGCATAAATCAGGTGCAGGTCAATAAGGCCGCGGGTATGACTTTTGCTACCACAATCCGTTCATTTCTAAGGCAGGACCCTGACATTATTCTGGTTGGTGAAATTCGTGATCAGGAAACGGCCAGTACGGCAGTTCAGGCTGCTCTTACAGGTCATCTTGTACTTTCCACCTTGCACACTAATGACGCAGCAACGGCTGTCACCAGAATGCTTGATATGGGTATTGAACCGTTTCTGCTTGCATCTTCTCTTTCATTGGTTCTTGGGCAAAGGCTCGTCAGAGTTAACTGTCCACACTGTTCCAAAACAGTTCTGATTTCTGAACATACGATTAAGCTTTTTGAAGATATGGAAAACCTCCCTACGACTCAAACAGCCGGAGACGGTTGCGAGCATTGTAATTTTACCGGGTTCAAAGGTCGAAAAGGCGTTTACGAGTTAATCCCGGTAACCGAAGAAATGCGCGGGCTGATTATGGACGTTGTTTCTGCCGACCGCATTAAAGCATATGCCAAAGAGCAGGGGCGCGAAACTATGGTCGATCATGGAATCCGTCTTGTTCGTCAGGGAGTTACTACTCTTGAAGAAGTTGTCAGGGTTACAAAACTGTAATTGCACCATATTAACACATCTGATTTTTATCAAAATATTAGCATTTTAGAGTGGAGCTCAACATGAGGCAGGAATTTCAAAAACCGGCTTGGATGAATGATTGGAAAGTCTTTTTAATTTTTTCATTGATTTCTTTTGCTTTCGCATTTGGACTTAGGTGTCTTGATTTGCCTAAATGGAGTGACCCATCATTCATGGTTCATGGTGAATACATCATGGGAACACATGATGCATATTATTGGCTTGCTGGAGCAAAAGGGGTTGGAAGTGCCGTAGGCAATCCTATGTCGGAGCTGATACGTTTTCTCGGGAGTTTAACTGGTATTCAATACGGAAATATTGCGTTTTGGCTTCCGGCTGTATTTGCAGGTTTTTGTGCAATCGCCGCATTTTCGTGGGGTATGCTGGTTCGCGGTCCTTGGGTTGGGCTGGTAAGTGCAATATATGCGACATCAATTCCTGCGTATTACTTTCGAACTAGACTTTCATACTATGATACCGATGTCGTTACTCTCTTTTTCCCTCTTTTAATTTCTGTCCTGCTTGCAAGGTGGGTTAGCCAAGGAATTAGAACCTCGTGGCTTCCTCAAAAAGGAAAAGAAATAGAATTTAATCCTACACTCACTGATTATTGTCTTCCTATTTTAGCTGGAGCCATAGCTGCGTATGGGAAATTATGGCATAGTGATGTTTTGACATTTGGGATCATGGTTGCTCTTATTGCAATTGGTCTTTCTGTTGTGTGCGGAACTAAGAATAACCGTTCTGAGTTACTGCGTGGCCTAGTTTTATTTTTTTTGGTTGCCTTTGTCGGTTGGTTTGGTCTTGTACTCGCTGTTTTATTCCTGATTGTATTGTCTTTTCCAGCTGTCAGAAAGCATAAATTTTATAATAATACTTATTTGTATTTGTTAATTCTACTGGCCATTTTTGTCTTAAGTGGATTGGGGCAAGATCTTATTGCTGTGATTTCCGACAAAATTAGTGCTTATATTAAGCCAGTCGCAGATATTTCATCAGATATTTCTGGCCCACAATACCCGGGGATAGCTCAAAGTGTCATTGAAGCTCAAAATATAAGTTTTGATGCGTTGTTTGCAAATTTGACGGGAAGTACTCTTTTAGGATGGTTAGGATTTTTATCATTCGTTTTTGTAGTATTAGTTAGGCCAAATAGTATCTTTTTGGCTCCTTTTGCCGCAATAACTTTTGCAGCCGTTTATATGGGCGGGCGTTTTGCTATGTTCGGCGGCATTGCTTTGGGGCTTGGGCTAAGTTTTGCATTAGCTTGTTTTATTGAGCGTTATGCTAATTTTACAACAAATAAATTAGTATTAGGTGTTGTTCAGTCTTTAGTCATGGTGGGCCTTCTTTTTTCAAATATAATGCCAATGTACGAAGGTGCTCCTGCAACTCCTATAATGGGGCAAAGTCACGCAAAAGCTTTGATTGAAGCTGGCAAGAAAATGCCCAATAATAGTACTGTTTGGACGTGGTGGGATTGGGGATATGCCACTATGTATTATTCTGGGGTTAATTCCTTTGCTAATGGGGGAAATCATGCAGGGCGGACACTTTATCCATTAGCTTTTGTTTATACAACACCTAGTTGCGCACAAGCGAATCAAATGATTAAATTTTCAGCTGTTAACAAAAATAATCCTGCAAATGTTTGGGATAAAATGTCAGGTAAAGATGTGGAAAAGATGATCAGTTCTTTTGCTGACGTTAATTACAATTTTAAGCCTAAGGGAAAACAGTATATAGTTGTAACTTGGGAAAATTTACGTTTAGCTTATTGGATATTGTATTATGGTTCATGGGATACTTCCATAGGCGGAGGGGCGCACCCTGTTCAAAGTTTGATAACGACACCATTTACGCTTCAAGGTGAAACTGGTGTTATTGATATTGAAAATGAAGGCAAGGTAGATCTTTCAGGCTATATTATTCTAGATAAATCCGGTACTAAAAGTAAATTTTTCCCCGCAAATAATGGTCCAACGCTTGTCTATAATAGCGTCGTAAGGCAAGGCTTTATGGTTGATAAGATGGAAACTAGAAGTATGTTATTAAAGCTTCTTATCGGCAATCCACAAGACAAGAGTATTTCTTCGTTTTTTAAAGTCGTGTATGAAGATTTTCCAAGTGTAAGAGTTTTAGAAGTTTTATAAAAAAGATTGGTGTTTTATAAAAAAAATCTTGTACTTCGCTTTTTTCAGTGGTAGTTATTATCTCGTTAATGAAGAGGGAGTCTCGGATTGGCTGGGATATCATATCTTTATTTAAATTTTAACTAGGAGAGTTTTTTAATGAAAAAACTTATTGCTCTTATTACAGTACTGCTTATGCTGGTGGCTTCCAGTGTATTCGCAGCTACTCAGAACCCTAATTCCCTTTCAGAGTATGTGCCTTCTGCGCTTTCAGGTACTACTGCCGCTGGTACAGCGACCGGTAAAATTGCATATGACGATGCTTATATGTATTTTACAGGATTTTCTACTAATGCAACTACTACAGTTCAAAATGCTGCTACAAATAACAAAAAAGGCGCTAACGCAACTTTTGCTTATTACAATAGTCAATAACAGGTATTCTTGTTAACGGTACTGGCCTTGGTCGCGGAGTCAATGCTACGATTTCATCTTTCAACGGAACAATTAACCCTGGTACAGAAGGTGACGTTTGGACAAAGTTGCAGCTTACAAACGCTACTAAAGCTAATGCAGTGCTTGTGACTGCTCCTTGGACCTTTGATGCGTCTCTTCGTTCTGTTCCAGGTTTGATCTCTCTTGGAAGTAACAACGCAACTAACTCCACTTACTACTTTGTATCAGCAAATGATGCAAATATTCTGGTTGGTATTACCAACGGTACAGTAAACGGTACTGCTCCAGTAACTACCCAGAGAGGACAGAGCGGTAATGGTACATCCATAGCTGTAATGTACACTCCTGGCGATTTTGATGCAGCATCTGCTACTAAGACTACTCCTGACATTTATAATACCACATGGGATTATTATGCATATGGCGTAGACTCTGCAACTTCAAAACCAGCAATTGCAATTGCTCAGGTTAAGTTTGGTGCTTCTACTGCAACAACTGCTCAGGTTAAATACTACGACGAAATTGATTCTACTACTGGAACTCAGCCTGCAGCAACATGGACAGATTTTACTGTTACAAATACCGGTAACTATTTGAACCTGAGAAACGGTAACGTTTTCTTACTTCAGAATGCTACTGTAAATAATGACAATAACCTGATCACTGGTACTATTTTTGACTATGTTGATGGTGATAAATTATTTGTTGTTATGATTAAATCAGGAACAACTCTTGCTACTACAGATTTAACTAATCGTGGTTTCAAATTTGTTTACACTGGTTCTCTTGGATCTACTGGTAATGTAGGTAGTGCAACTGCTGGTTTGATGAACTTCTCCATTGATAATAATCTTGATATTGATGGTAACATGGCTCGTTTCAATGGAACAACCTTCACTAAAGTAGGTACTTCATCTGCTAACTTTGAAGACTTGTCTTTGTCTGGTTACAGAGTAGCACTTGCTAATACTAACCAGTTCGGCATTACTCAGTCTAACATGACTATGTATGACATAGACAATAACGTTTCTGGTAGCTTCATTGGTAAGCAGGCTGCTGACAAATCATTGTCTGTAGGTATTTATATGCCTGTCGTTTCATCCGTAGATCAGGGTGCATCACTTGCATTCCTTATTCCGAACCCAGCTGTAGCAGGTGATATTCTTAGAGCTAACTTAAGCTTTCAGGCTAATGCTTCTTTAGATCAAAATATTACTGCTAGAGTTGTTGACTTATCAGCTACTAACAATACCTCTTACACTAAGACTGAACTCAGTGCTAGATGGAGCGGTGTTCCAGCTGAGTTTACTCCTTTAACTGATGTTAAGGGTGTAAGAGCTAAACTTCCTACCATTGTTGCAAAGAATTCTTTGTACACATTCCAGTTCCCAGTCAAAGGTATTTGCGACAGAATTAGCAATTTGAGACTGTTAGAAGTTCCTACAACTGCATCTTCTTCTGCAAGAGCATTCTCCTATGCTGGATCTGCTCCAACTCCTTCTGTTGAAGGTTCATGGTGGATTTCTGAAGAAAGAGGGGATAGCTATAAAGGTCTAGATTCTGTTTTGTCTCCTGCAACTGCTCAAACTTACTATGTTAACTATGTTGTAAGAGATAACGGTGTCTTTGACTCTAATGCTACTGGTGATCGTTATATCAGTGATCCAGTTGTTTTCGGTAGTGTACCTACTTCCAGCTCTTCTAGCTCATCAGGTTGTGTATTCAACCCTGCTGCTAGCTTCGGTCTGGAATGGTTGTTACTGATGCTCGCTCCTATGGTTGCTATCGCTCGTAGCCGCTTCAAGAAATAATTTGAAGCAGTTATAGCTAGCAGTTCCATTGGATCTATAGCTTATATTGAGGAGCTAACCTTACGGTTAGCTCCTCTTTTATTATCTTCACACTGAGTTTTAGTTGTTGATAAATAGTGCTTAAATTTATTAAGAAAGTAATTTTAGCAAAATATTCAAATTATCTTTTTTGAGTTTTAAGGGATGTACATAATGAAAGAATTGATAAAGAAGATACCAGTTATCAACTCCGTGGCTCGTTTTGTTTATTATTTTTTTACAGTTAAACTTAAAAGTTTTTCAGGATCTCAGTCATATTGGGAAAAAAGATATAGCTGTGGCGGAACTTCCGGGGCAGGATCATATGACAAACTTGCTAGGTTTAAAGCAGAATTTTTAAATGATTTTGTTAGGGAAAATAATATAGAAACTGTAATTGAATATGGTTGTGGAGATGGTAATCAGCTTAAATTAGGCCAATATCCTCTATATACTGGTTTTGATGTTAGCCAAAAAGCTATCTCTTTATGTCAATTTTTTTTTCCGAATGATGAAACGAAAGTATTCAAATTGGTGAGCGAATACTCTGGAGAGAAGGCTGAACTAACTATGTCTTTAGATGTCATCTATCATCTAATAGAAGATAGTGTTTATGCTGATTATATGAACAGACTTTTTGAATCTTCATCAAAATATGTTACGATTTATTCATCTAACAGAAATGAGCAAGATCAGTACCAAGCTCCTCACGTAAAGCATCGTATGTTTTCGAAATGGGTAGAGCAGAATAAACCTGAATGGAAGCTGAAACTACATATACCTAATAAATATCCATTAGATAGCAAGAATGAAACAGGATCTTGTGCAGATTTTTATGTATATGAGAAGTCGTCTATTTGTTGAAATATGTACTAAGTATATTTAAATAAAGAAATAATCTTTATAAAAGCTTATGCTGATTTTGTTTAAATTAAAACAAATCAGCATAAGCTTTTATATTAATTATCAATAATATATTATTATCTCTTACATTTTGAAGAGCTACAGCCACAATCAACAATTTGAAGAGCTAAGCTTAAAGATTCTAAACCATCTTCGCCTGTCACAAGTGGTGTACCATTGTCGTTGCAGCACTTTAGAAATGCTTCAATCTCAACACGTAATGGTTCTTTTTTCTCAACTCTGAAGCTAGTAAAATCGCCTTCTGCAACACCAAATTTTGTAGTAAACCATTCACTCTTAGTTTCATTTTGCTCAGCGGCATAGTTGGAATGGAGAGATATATTTTGGTTCAGGTAGTCAACAGTGAACATTCCATTTTCACCAGTAATTGCAATTTCACGAATTTTAGTTGGGGTGACCCAGTTAACATCTAAGATTCCTAATATTCCGTTTTGAAAGCGTAACAGGCCGAATACAATATCTTCGTTCTGAGTGTTCATAACTTTCGAAACTTCAGCCGTCATAGTAGAAACCTCAGATCCAGAAATATAACGCATCATATCCAATTCATGGGTAGCTAGATCGCTTGCAACACCAACATCTGTTATTCTACCAGGATAGGATGATTGCCTACGAGAATGAATAGTAAATATTTTTCCAAGCTGATTGTCTGCTAGTCTTTGTTTAAGTTGCTGAATTGCTGGATTAAATCTCTCTATATGGCCTACTTGTAGAACTTTTCCTACTTGTTTAGCTTTTGCTATCATTTCTTTTGCTTCAGCAACAGTTTTAGCAATAGGTTTTTCAACTAAAACGTGGATTCCTGCTTCAAGGCAATCCATTGTTGCTTGCTTATGTAGGGCGGTAGGAAGCGCTATAGTCACTGCATCAGGTTTTTCTTTTTCAATAAGTTCGCGGTAATCTGAATATGCACGCCCACCATAAAGAGAGCAGAGTCGCTTTGTTTGTTCACTATTAGCATCTGCGATACCAACGAGAACGCAATCTTTTATGTCAGAGTATAAGCGAACATGATTTTGTCCCATTGACCCAGTTCCAATTACTGCAACTTTCATAATATAATTTCCTAGTTTACTTTGTTAAATTAGTTCTGGACAAGCCGGTAAGCTTATCTTTGTTTTGCAAGCAGAGCACGTAACTTCTTCTACTTCGCCAATTTTTAAACGTTTATCAAGTTTATGACCACAAGGACATACAAAACCTTTTACTCGGGCAGGATTACCATATACTAGAGCATAATCTGGTACATCACGCGTAACTACGCTTCCAGCACCAACTATGGCCCATTTCCCTATAGTTGTATTACATACGATGATTGAACCAGCGCCGATCCCTGCGCCAGTTTTAACCCTCGTTTTGAAGCATTTCCAGTCATTACAATCTTGAAGGGTTCCGTCTAAATTAATAGCTCTTGGAAACATATCATTAGTAAAGCACACTGAAGGTCCTACCATTACACCATCTTCAATGGTAACACCTCTAAATATATTGACATAATTCTGTATCTTAACACGATTGCCAACTACAGATTCTATGTCAAGAAAAGAACCTTTTCCAACAATACATTCAGATCCAATTTTTGCTTGAGATCTAATGTGAACGTTCTGCCAGATGTAAGTGTTTTCACCAATAGAACTATCCTGATCAATAACTGCTGTTGGGTGAATAAATCCCATTTTATATATCCTTACAAAAATATTATTTGTTATAAGCGTTCTTGTTCCAGCCGTAATCTTTGAATTTCTGTCCTGTTATAAGCGAAATGTAAAATAAAATTTTATCACAAACAATATTACAATTGTGCTGTCTATTTACCCACGTATATGAATCTTCGGCTTTAACTGAGATCATATCAAGGTCAGCACATGCTAATATTTGATTATAAATTTCATCTTCAGACCAACAGTTCATAACTGGAGGTGTATCGCCTCCATATATTAGGCGTGAACAGTTTTTTTCAATGTAGGTGATAACCGGCCGCCCAGAAGCCATTGCTTCCGCAGCGATGCCTCCAAGACCTCCTACATCAAATTGGTCTACAACTACATGGCAATTAAGAAATTCTTGAAAAAGTTCATCTCTACTTAAATCTTTTTTCCAAATAAAAGATTCCTTGACTCCTGATTGGTCTATTATGGAATGAGCTTCAGAACTATCAGAACCTCTATCTAAAATTACGCACTGTGCGTTCATTCCATTCTTAATAGCTCTAATAAAGGCTCTAATAAATCTGTCATTACCTTTGGAAGAATATCTAACCTTATGTGAGTCAGAGACTTGCCAATCTAAGTGAGATGGATGAAAGAAAATAATTTTTATTTTACTATCAGGAAATGGTAATTTTTTATCCGGAAGTCTGAATGCAGGGAATGGCATAAAGTAAACTTTGGGAATTTTATAATGTAAAATATTTTTTAGAGCATGTGGGTATTCGACCATACAGTTCATGGACGACATTCTTAAATGAAGTCTAAATAAAAAAGATTTTAGATTTTTTTCACCCATAAATTCTGTTATGTCTGAACCTGTAGCAAAATTAATTATTGGTGGAAATATTGGAAGGAATCGTAACGGGTAAATTTTTTTCATAGGCCCGAGTACAGCCCCCGTGAAGCTTAATAATATTTTGCATGAACAAGCTTGCAAATAAAAATCTAATGAACTTCTGTAATTATGTATGTCATATTTTGCTGTTGAGTTGTTATGATAATTATCAATAGTTTTACCTTTTGAGGAGCTATTGGCTTTACTGAAAACTAAAACTTTAACACCTAGCTCAGCCAGAGAGTTCGCGATATTTAGGTCTACAGTACAAAGGTTTCCAATAATACCAACATCATATTTTTTAAAAAACATTGAATTAAACCCCGCAATTTTTGAGATAAAAACCAGTTATGCATTTTAGTTACAAATGATACAAAAATATAATTACTAATATTGTGACTACGATCAGTAGTAGAATGCGATTACAATATTTCCATTAAACGTTTCTCATGACATAAGAGCTATAAGACGCTTTGTATGCTTAGCTAAAAAATCTTTCGCTGGAATAAAATTTTTGGTAGCAATATTGTATGTAATATATTGGCCTCCCCATTTCTTTTTAAAAGATTGAATACCATGCTCTTTTGGAGTCTCTGGATAAGGATTTACTCCTGCTAAATCTAAGCTCTTCGCGCCTAATTTTTTAGCTTCAGTTATAATATGCCAATGTAGTAGGTCTTGAGCAGGGTATTTTCTTTCTAAGGCTTCAGGGGAAATTGCTGAACCAATTTCAGTTGCAGTTCCGTTAAATACGAGCAGGCCAATACATCCAAGAATTTGTTCATCTTTATACGCTAAGTAGTAGTGATAGCCATTGGACGTGTTTTCAGTCCATTGGGATCTACTGGCGGGATCACCGTATAAACCTGCAAGGGTTTTAATTTTATTGAGTTCTGGGCAGTAAACAGTTTCAAATTCGCTATAAGATTCTACTTTTTTTATACTAATTCCCGACCGTAAAGCTTTATTGAGTTTATTCCTAACTTTAGGAGAAAACTTGGCTCGTATAGAGTCATAATCTATTGTCAAATCTATGAGATATGTAGCCCAAGGCTTAACTTTAAAACCAAACTGCTCAAGACTTGTTTTATTAATTTCAGTGCATTCTTGTTGGAAATTGGGAATTAGTAAAAAATGTGTAGATAAATTTTTTTGAGCAAGATCAGATAAAGATTTGAGTGTGTATTTAATATTAAGATCTGATGCATTTTGAATAAAAATAGGACCATGTAAGCATTCAAAATAAGGAAGAAAAAATTTCTTAGTATTAGTGAATCGGTCATAATAAAACCGTTTCATAAGTAAACTTTGCGAAATTAATGATCCATTGCTGTATATACGCACATATAGAGGCTCAGATTTTTCAATCTCTGTTAAGATATTAGCCCACTGGGAAGACTGAATAAATGGTGCGGTACTACAATGAGCAGTATTCCAAGAATCCCAATCTATTGGGGGTGTGGATGTAACTTTAAATAAATTTTTCATGTACCTACTTATTAATCTGCTTAAAAAATGTTTATTGATAAATCTAGACGGTTTTATAAAGTTAGTAAGCTTTTCGTAAGACTGAAGATTCTCCATTGAGAATGGATATTTTTAACAGCTCTCGGTGTTATATTCACAGCACTTTCTTTATGAAATTTTTAGGAGAGTTGTTGTTAATTGTTTTTATAGAAATACCTCTAAACCATGTGCTGTTAAGGAGCCCTCTATGTTCACGCGAACTTTTTGCATGTCTTGCAAACTGGCTAGTTTTTTGAGAATTTTTTGCTTGTACGTATCTATTACAAAAGTTCCATCGTCTTTAAGATTGCGGTAAGCTTCTGAAAATACCTTGTATTGGTCTTCCATAAAGTAGCCTGCTGCAATCATAAAAATAAAATCAAAAGAACTATTTTTAAATAGGCTGTTATGCGCATCATAAATAATGTCAAGACCTTCAAGTTTGGAAATATTACTAGTTACTTTAAATGATGTATTTTTTAATAGATAGCCATTTGGCTCGCCTGCAATTTCTAAGACTGTATCATGGTTGTTTACCAAGCTTACTAGGTAATCGTTAAGTTGCTTGTATATAATCATTTTCAACCTTAAATCATTATTAGAGTGAGATATTCTTTGAGAAGTAAGTAGTCCTTATCATTATATAGATAAAAGCTTTAAATACAAACACACATCTAGTTCGTTAAGAAAAACTGAACGTAATGTCAACGGTAATAGCTCAAATATATTATATTATGAGAATAAATCTCGGTATAAAACTGTTTTAATTAAAGATAGTTTTGAAAGCATCCTGTCAATTTTATTGTTTTTAATTATATCATACGGATCAAAATAATGTGTTAAAAATAACTTGTTCTTAGAGATCACATTAATTGTTTCTACAAATTCTTTTACGAATAAATCATCATCACCCAGAAAAGGATTGTTTTTACGAAGCATGTTCCACGAATCAAATATTGCTAAAGGGAAGTGGAGGCTGCATCCTGTAGGAATCTCAATAATTCCATGTGAGTGGACCGATGGAGCCCCGAATCCTTTGTATCCGCACGCAGCGGTAGAGCTGCTGTATTTATAACCAAGCTCTGCCAGTATGGGATAGACGCTTTCTGTGTGAAGATTGCCGTAGTGCGGAGTTCTGAAACCGATACTCTCAACTCCAAGAATTCTGTGATAGACTTCATGAGCCTTTTCAATTTCTTCCTTTTGTTCAGCATGCGAAAGTTTATTGAAATACCTGTTCGGTGCCCAATGAGGGTTATCTGGATGGGTATATGAATGGTTAATTATCTCATGTCCCTCATTCACAGCACGTTTATGAATGTCTGGGTATTTTTCAACAAATTTACCGATTACAGCCAGTCCTGCTTTGATGTTGTGCTCCTTTAGCAGGTCAAGAAGTACAGGGAAGGCTTCAATATCTTTTTCAAAATCAAAATCAAATGTTAATGCGTATGCAGCGCTATCTAATGGATTTATTTGTTGAAGCATAAACTTCAAGAAGAAATCATCGGGCGAGAATCTGTGGATAATCTCTCTAGTTAAGCGCGCAACATATTTGTTAGAAACAGGTTTGACTAAGAATTGAGGGTATTTCATATGTCGACCCTGCTGAAGTATATTTCCTTGTTCTCGAGAACATGGTTAGCAAGATTTTGTCCTGAATTTCTTTTTTCAGTAGCATATTTTGTAGAGTGATCCACAAAAAAATCAAATGAAGCTCGATAGCTTGAAGCAAGTACCTGTAATTTTTCAATTTCGCTAAGTCGTGTTGGAGCATCAAGAAGAGATAATAGATCTCGCGGTGAATTTATATTTTGGATATATTTGGGGTGGCTGTACCATGCATCGCCTAGTGTATAAGCTGGTGTATTATAAAGAAGGGCTTCTAACCCTATTGATCCATTAATTGTGATTACCGCATGAGCTTTTTGGATAAGTTCTTTACCTGGGTAAGAAATTGGGGCCATCATTACATTCTCTAACCTCAGAAGTTTTTCATAATATTTTTTGCCCTGCCATCCATAGCTAAAAGGGTGCGCCTTAATTATTATATTTATATCAGAAGGGCCGTGGATAGCGAGCTCTTCAACAATTTTCCACTGATCTACATATTGAGAAGCGGCTGAGGTTGTGGTCGCTTCTGGTTGATGGTGCAGAAAAAAAAGAATGTATTTCCCCGCCGCTTCTAGCGAGAAATTCGCCGTCTGCTTTTTGAGATATAAACGATTACAAAGTCGCTTAAAGCCATAAGGAAGATTTTTTAATCTAATAGGAATTTTTTTTATTTCATTTAACGTTATTAATTTTTGCGAATAATTTTTAAGGTATGAAAGAGTGGGTTTGGTTTCATTAAATTGCGAAATTATTTCATTAATTATCCTTGTTTCTTCAGGTGTAGGAGTAATACCATTTTCCAAGTATTTTGTGAAAAGGGCACTTTTTCTTGCGATCCCATAGCTAAGTAAAGCCCTGTTATTGAAAATGCCTGGCTTAATAAGTGTATGATAAAACCCAAAGTTTTTGTTTTTTGAAAAGGCTTCAACCATTTGAAGCAAAATTAGGTCAATTGTATCATGGAAGGCAAATTGAATGTCGTAATTATCTGTCATATCTTTCATAAAATCGTAGGCTTGCATGTAATCCAAGCCTAGCTGATCTTTTGATAGCCAGTATGAAGAATGATCGATGTTTGCCTCTTGTGCTAACCTGCCGTAATAAAGATAATTAGAATACGATTCAAAAAGGTTAAGGCCCATTTCTTTTTCGACAGAGCGAACTTTTCCCCAAAAGTTAGGATCGTTGGAGTTTCTAGTTGTAGGAAGATGTACTCGTGTATGTTTGTTAGAGTAGGTTATCTCTTTTTTATACTCTAAAACTAGAACTTCGTATTCGTTTTGGAATATATCAATCATCCCTTGTATGTAGTGACGAAAAGTGTCGCCTCTTCCGATTAAAAGGATAGCTTTTTTTTTATTCATGTTGTTTTTTCTTATCTTTAAAGGTGGTTACATCTGTTTGAGCTTGGTTGTAATCAGCCATCTGTCCGATATCAAGCCAGTATTCCATGACGGGGAAGCTGGTGACAGTTCTTCCTTGTTCAAGCAAAATATCAATGAGGTCTGTCATATTGGTGAATTCATTATTAGGGATCATTTGTTGTACTTCTGGTTCCAACAAATAAATTCCTGCATTTACGAGAAAGGTTTTAGTTGGCTTTTCTTGAAGCTTGCAGACTTTTGGGCCTATGCACTCAACAACTCCGTAAGGAATTTGGAATTCATATTGTCGAACGCCAACAGTCAGTTTGGATTTTTGTTCTTTATGAAAGGCCAGCATGGCTCCGAAATCAACTTGAGTTAAAATATCTCCATTAATTACGAGAATAGGGCTTTCCGGTTTATCTATCAGAGATAAGGCGCCAGCTGTTCCAAGTGGTTTCTCTTCAGAAACGTAATTAATATCAACACCGAAGTTCGAGCCGTTTCCAAAATAATCAATTATTTTTTCAGGCATAAAATGGGTGGTGATTTCGATGTGCTTGATTCCCGCATTTTTAAGCTGGTCGATAATTCTCTCTAAAAGCGGACGGTCACCAACTTTGAGCATTGGTTTGGGCATTGATTCCGTCAGCGGGCGAAGTCTTGTACCAAAACCTCCGGCCATAACAACGGCCTTAAATTCTGGATTTTCTCCGCTGCAACCGGTAATGTCGCGGCGTAAAATGAGGCCTTTTAGTATTCCTTTTTGATCAACTACAGGAAGATGGTGTACTGTAAACTTTTTGCCATGATCCATTAACTTGAGGGCTTCATCAACGCTAGTTGTTGCTGTAGCTGTTAGCGGATCTGTACACGTGATTTCAATGCAGTGTCTTTCAAGAGACAAATTATCAAGAAAAGCTCTGCGGATATCGCCATCGGTGATGACTCCAATAAGGTTGCTATTTCCAGAACAAACCAAAAGAATTCCAAGGCTTGCCTCGTTTAATTTCTTGAGGCAGTCTTTTATGGGTGTTTCCGGGGAAACAGTAAGGCTATTCAGGTCATATTTATTTATTATCATTGCAGAATTTCGTTATTTTTTCGGAGTTATGCAAAATCATCCCATTTCACTTCAGCTCCATCTGTCAGATCCTGTGCTGCTTTTCTGCCGATAGCATACTTAAGCTCTTCAGGTCCGACGCCTGTTCCGGGGCGTAGGAAATCAAAATCTTCAGCTTTGAGAATTTCACCTTTTTTAATAGCTCTAGTTGTAACCATACTACGTCGGAATTTAGTTCTTTTTTCCATTTCCGCTTCACTTACAGTGCGAGTTGTAGAACCGAGAGCTTTCCAGACGTTCATACCGTCTTTGCATATAACAGTCATTTCTGCTGGATTTGCAGAAATCCAGTGATCCCATCCATCCATATCTTTATCTGTTGTGAAATGCTTTTCAATTATACATGCTCCGAGTGCAACAGCGGCCAACGGAATAGCAGAGCCTATAGTGTGGTCACTGAATCCGACAGGCACATCAAATGCCTGCTCAAGTGTTTTCATGTTATTCAGATGTATGTCTTTATATTCAGGAGGGTAAATGGAAATGCAGTGAAATAACGCGATTGGACCTGAACCTGCTTCCCGCAATGTGTTAACTGCAGTTTCGATTTCTCCCATGCTTGCCATTCCTGTAGAGAGCATCACCTGACACCCTTTACTACCGACGTACTTCAGTAAAGGTATATGGTTTACGTCCATTGATGCAAGCTTAATGCATGGTACATTCATTTCCAGAAGCATATCAACTTCTTCAGGTGAAAAAGCAGATGACATAAACTCCACGCCTTTAGTTTTGCAGTAGGCTAGGATTTCAAGGTGCTGTTCGTGGGTAAACTGGTATTTATCAACCATTTCTTTGAGCGATCCGAAATGGCGGTTTGTATCAGTGTATGTTGTATTGCGTTCATATTCTGCTTTTGAAATTAGAGTCTTACTGCTCCATGACTGGAATTTGACTGCATCTGCTCCGCATTCAATTGCAGAATTGATCATCTTTTTGCACAGACCCATGTCTCCGTTATGGTTGGCCCCTATTTCCGCAATAAAGTAAGGAGGCTCGCCAGGTCCGACAAGACGTCCGTTGAAATTTAATTTTTCCATATTTCCTCCAATTCGGGGTGTGCTATCCACGACCACCAAATGTGTTTTTCGCTAAGTTTATTTAGATTTCTGACATACCTGTCAAGATTATCAGGAGAGGACATTGAGTCCACAAAAATATTTAAGTTATCACTTGCCGTTTTGAATGATTCTGCTTTTTCTGAAAAGCTCTGCAATACATGCGTTTGTAAAAGAGAGTAATGCAGTTTTAACAGATTAGCAGCTTTGAGTACTTGCACTTTAGTAAAAGGAGGGAGAACTCTGGCTGTATTTTTAGGATGCTGCCTATACTGCATCAGCTGTTTAGAGGTTGTTTTAATTTTTGCTCCTAAAAGCCATGCTTTGGTTACCATAAACCAGTCCAGCATTACGCACTCCGGAGGAAACGGCATTAGTTTTTTTAGAAGCTCGCAGCGATAGGCTGTGTTGGATAATCCAAAGATATTCGCACGTGGCAGTAATGATATTAAATCTTCATTCTCAGAAACAGGGAATATTCTATTCAGATCAGAACCGTCTGCGTCAATTATATGAAGGGCGCAGGCGCAGAGATCACATTCTTTGAGAAGATTTTTTGATTCGCTAACTCTCTGCGGTAGCAAGATGTCATCACTATCAGTGAATACAACCTGCTCATATTCTTCAACTATAATTTTAAAGGCTTTAGCTCTGACTAGAGCAGGAGTTGCTCCTGCATCCGCCGTTATGAATTTTGCATCAAAAACTTTCCCGGCACTTTTAAAAACCTGCTCAGGCGTGAAGGAATCCAATCCGATAATTATGTCAAAGTTTTTGTCTGTTTGAGATTCAACAGAGTCAAACCACGGTTTTATATATGGCTCTTCACCGGGATAAATGGTGGTGTAAAGTGCTGTTGAACTCAACGAGCTTCTCCGTCCAATTTACGAGCCATCAAGAATTCAGCCATGTCCCAGTCATCATGGTCATCAATATCTACAGCTTTCTTCCAGCTAAGTTCAAACCCTCTTCTGTCTTGAGTGTGAAAAGTTTTTTCTTCACGCAGGACTTCACAGGTTGCCCACCATATTGCTCCGGTAGGGCAAAAAAGCGATGGAAGATCCTGACTTCTTTCTTTGAGCTTTTCAGCAAACAAGGGAGTTAAAGGCTTGCCTGCTTCCATTTCCATTGCCCACCACGGATTCAGCCAACCATATCTGGTTACACTGATTTGAGTCCGTGCATTCGCTGCTGTAAAGTGCTTGAAACTGGCAATAATATCGGAGGCATCCCGCATGGGGCAATTTGCCATAAGCTGACAAATATATTCATATTCGTTGCTCTCAGGATCTAATCTATTGAGAGCATCCAACGTTGCCGCGGATACGGGTGTTATATCATCTGCAATATTTTGATCCCGCATAAAAGGAACTTCTGCACCCAAAGATTTTGAGATGTCTGATATTTCCGGGCAGTCTGTTGATACGACTACCCGGTCAAAAAGGCCGCTCTCAAGAGCTGCTTCGATCGTATATCCGATCATAGGTTTGCCAAGCATTTTCAAAATATTTTTCTTAGGAAGACGCTTAGATCCTCCTCGTGCAGGAATGACAGCTATGGCCTTTTTTGAATTCATATCTCTAAACTCCGAGTATTCCAGCACCGCTCGGAATATTGATGACCCTTTTTTCAAGGGATTCAGCAACACTCATATCTGTGCGCGGGCAGTTTTCGTACATGGTTAATCTGTGCATGGCAGCCCATAAAGGACGGGTCATGTAAGATGCCCCGTTTGTAGCTTCAAGGACAGAGTCTCGTTCTTCTTCCATTCCTTTTTCAAGGATGATGGTGTTGAACCAGTAGTTGCTTTTGCAGCCTTCAGGTTCAGTCAGAAAATGGACTCCTTTAACTGTAGAAAAAGCGGTAGCATATGCTTCAGCCAACTTTCGCTTGCTTGCAAGAATGTCATCCAGCTTTTCCATTTGAGCGCAACCAAGTGCAGCATTAATGTTCGGCATGCGGTAGTTGTATCCCACCATGTCATGGAAATATTCCCACTTATGTGGAATCTTGGCCGTAGTCGTCATATGTTTGCAGAGATCAGCAAGTTTATCATCATCGGTAAGGACAGCTCCGCCGCCGCCTGTGGTGATAGTCTTATTGCCGTTAAAGCTTAATGAGGAGATTTTGCCGAATCTTCCACAATGTTTCCCCTTGTAAAAAGAGCCGATAGCTTCAGCAGCATCTTCTACCATCGGGATGGAAAACTTCTCGCAAAGAGCAAGTAGCCCGTCTAAATCAAGTGGAATACCGAAGACATGCATGGGCACTAAGGCCGCAATTCTGCGTCCGGTTTGCTTGTTGAAGCATTCTCCGCTACGGACTTCCGCTATTTCGGAAAGATGTCTGTCCAGTTTGGACGCATCGATTCCAAGAGTTGTTTCCTCAGAGTCTACAATATGCGGAACCGCTCCGATATAGGCTACAGCGTTGGCTGTGGCTATAAAGGTCAGGCCTGGGATGATAACTTCATCATCGTTTTTTACACCGGCAAGCATGAGAGCCATGTGTAAGGCCGCAGTTCCGTTGGTAACAGCTACTGCCCGTTTTGAGCCTGTGTATTCGGCCAGCATTTTTTCGAATTGATCAACAAATTTACCGACAGAAGAGACAAAAGTAGAGTCGATACATTCTTTGGTGTAAGCCAGTTCATTGCCGGAAAAAACAGGTGCATGTAAAGGTACAAGGCCGTCTTTAAAGGTTAAAACTGAGCTTAATGCTTGAACTACTTCTTTTGAGATGCTCATGATAATAACCTTACAGGTTGTATATATGGGATTTATACATTGCTAAATTTTGTGAAGAACTTAACCAGTCTATGGTATTTCTTAGTCCTTTTTCAAAACCATCCAAGTTCCCGAATTGAGGAACCCAGCCAGTTAACCGCTCAGCTTTACTTCTGTCTGCGAGTAATCTGTCCACTTCACTTTTTTTAGGTCTGAGACGCTGCTCATCGGATTCTATTTCAATATCTAGATTCATACATTTGGCGATAAGTTTAGCCGTATCCCCAATTGAAATTTCGAACCCACTTCCAACATTAATAACTTCACCAACAGATGAGTCCGATTTCAATATTTTAATGAATCCGTTAACAGTGTCAGATACATAGTTGAAATCCCTAGTGGGAGTTAGTGCTCCAAGTTTTATTTTGGTTTTACCATTCAGTAATTGAGTAATAATAGTTGGGATTACCGCTCTAGCTGATTGTCTTGGGCCGTAAGTATTGAATGGTCTAATTACAGCAACTGGGGTTTCGAAAGATCTATAAAAAGAAAGAGCTATCTGGTCAGCTCCAATTTTGCTGGCTGAGTATGGGGATTGCCCTTGTAAAGGGTGTTCTTCTGTAATGGGGACAAAAAGAGCACTTCCGTAGACTTCACTTGTGGATGTATGAACTACTTTGTCTATGCCGAGATCTTTGGCCGCTTGAACTATATTCAATGTCCCTGTGATATTTGTATCAACATATGTAGCAGGGGAATGGTACGAAAAAGGGATTGCAATAAGTGCTGCAAGGTGAAGAACTGCATCGCACCCTGTCATTGCTGTTTTTACTCCATTATAATCGCGAATATCACCTGGGAAAATTTCAATTTCCTTTAAGATTTTTTTATCTGTACGATCCAGCCAACCCCAGGAGTTAAAAGAGTTGTAGAAAGTAAATGCCTTAACATCATATCCTGCAAGGACTAATGCTTCTGTTAAGTGGGAACCTATGAAGCCATCTGCGCCTGTTACTAAAATTTTTTTCATGTAAAAACTCCGTAATAAATTGAGTGTCTTAGGAATATTTTAAGTGAAGAGAGCGTAGTTCCCACGTTCACATGTAACTATCTATAATATATTAGTTCTTGCCATTTACAAGAACAGGTTGTTTGTTCTCAATTCTATAAACTTTGTCACAACGTTCAATTGTGCTTAATCTATGCGCTATAATCAGTAATGTTCTATCTCCGCTAAGATCATAAATTTTATCCATAATGCGGCCTTCTGTTTCATTGTCCAAAGCGGAAGTCGCTTCGTCCAGAACTAAAAGCTTAGGATTGCCATACAGTGCTCGTGCAATGGCAATACGTTGTTTCTGCCCGCCAGAAAGCAGTATTCCACCATCTCCGACAATCGTCTCAAGACCTTCTTTTGTATTTAGAAAATCTAGAATATCCGCTTGAGCTAAAGCTTCTTTGACTTTGTCAGTATTCATGGGACGTCCGAAGGCTACGTTTTCAGCGACAGTTGCATCAAAAAGGTAAATATTTTGCGGGATATATCCTATGTATGAACGCCATGATTTTAAATTTTCTGAGCTTAAGCGTATATCATCAATTAAAATATTTCCGGAATATTCAGAATACATTCCGATGATGACATCAGCTAAAGTCGATTTACCAGAACCGCTGTCTCCGATAAGCGCAACCTTATCACCGGGGGTGATAGTGATGTTTACTTTTTCAAGGACAGAAGTTGCATCATCGTAGCCGAAACTGACATTCTCAAGTTTTACAGATTTGTTGAAAGTTAGAGGAAGTTCTCCTAACGGATGTGTTTGAATTGTAAAGTCTTCATGAACAATATCAAGGGTCTTTTTATAGTACATGATGTTGTTGTAGCTTGAAACTATACGATTTACAGAAGGAAGAAGTCTGTAAAGTGCAAGCGCGTACATTGTTACAATCGGCAAAACGGTTGTTACATTATTTGAGGTATAGACAACATAAACAACAATACTTATCAGTGTGGAAAAACCGATAGTCTCAAGTGAGTACTTTGGGACATTAGAGAGTGCTGCAGTTACAATATTAGCCCAGACAAAACCTTTGCTGGACTTCAAAAAATTATTAAGGGTCATTTGTTCGCTGGACATGAGTTTGATGATTTTCATATTCCCGAAAGATTCTCCCGCAATCCTGAAATATTTTTCTTGAAAATCAACTCTCTTACGTCCTTGTCTGGTGATTGTTTTAGTTATAGTTTTGATTAAAATTAAAACCATAACCCCTAAAAAGGCAGTAAGAGCAATGGTTATTTTGATATCAACAGCAAGAAGTATCCCGTATAGAAAGATAAGAACAAAAAATTCTGAGCAGAGTAATAGTATTGCCATGAACATATTGCCCATATTCTGTGTTTCAGAAACTAAGGCTTTTGAGAGATTTGCAGAGTTCATTCCGACAAAACGTTGATAACTCATAAACAGGTAGTTACTGAATAGCCTTTTAGCTATTGCATGAGCTCTACCTTGTGAAAATCTATTCATTAAATACATTGAGAGAATGTTAACAAAGCTTTTGAATATGAAAAAAGCAATGAACGATAGCCCAAATGTAACCACAAAATCCTTAGCCGACTGAAATCCTAGGAATGTATAGATATAATGATAGTATTTATTGGTCGCGATCAAGGTTGGGTCACTGGCTACGGCAATAAAAGGCATGACCGCAGAAATACCGATAGTTTCAATACATGAAACAAAAACAGTAAACAGCATCAGCAAAATAAAACTTTTGCGATCTTTGGGTGAAAGAATTTTTAACAGTTTTTTGATCATTTTCTAATCTTCAAATTCATAGTCATTCATATACCAATCAACAGTAGTTTTAAGGCCAATTTCCAATGGAACTTCAGGGATATACTTAAGTACCTTGGTAGACTTTGAAATATCTGAAAGGCGGTCTTTTACAGCGTCCCAGTTGCGTCTTTCTATGAAAACGATTTCTGAGGAAGAGTTTGTATATTCAATGATCAACTTAGCGAGATCTATGATTTTAGTAGGCTTTCCGGTCCCGCCGTTGAAAATATCTCCGTCTGTAACTTCAGATGTTGCTGCTAAAGTAAGAAGCTGAGCGGTGTTTCCGACAAAGGTGAAGTCTCTGGTTTCAGCTCCGTCACCGGTGATGTTAAGAGGTTCACCTTTCATTGCGCGGATAATAAAATTAGGGATGACGTTACGGTATGCACCATGCGGCTCATATGGTCCGTATGTATTGAAAACTCTGATAGATACGCTGGGAATAGCGTACATTGAAGCGTAATATTTAACATACAGCTCAGCCGTATATTTGTTGATGGCATAAGGAGTTTCATGCGGGTAAATGTAATCTTCCTCGCGCATAATCGCGGCGTTGCCGTATACGCATGATGAAGAAGTATATACGAACTTTTTCAGTCCTTTGTTATCTTTGCAGATTTCAAGGAGATTCATAGTCCCGATGATATTGGCCTGAACATCTTTGAATGGATGATCCACCGAGTTTTGATTAGCAAAATGTGCTGCCAGATGAAAAACGTAATCCGGTTTGAACTCGTGCATAATTGAGCGATAGGATTCAATTTCACCAATGTCGCAATTATGAAAAATAATGCGCTTATCATTTGGAAGATAATTCTTATATCCTGAGGAAAGGTTATCGAGAACAAGAACCTGTCCCACTCCGCCGTCAAGCAGTCGTTCGATCAAATTCAGGCCGATTGCTCCGGCTCCGCCGGTTACAAGAATTTTGGCATTATTCATCTATTAAAGCCTCTCGAATGTTTTCGTAGTTATTATTCATGTTGTAGAAATCTTTGCTACCCTTTTTGAGGGTTGAGCTGTCTGTGCTTTCAAAACGCTTCAGCAGGGCGACTATTGCCTGAACATCAGAACTGTCTGCAACGAGCAAATCGTTTTGAATTTTTCTGATTATATCAGTTGTTGTGGATGAAAGCGGCGTAAGCGCCGCAACAGGCTTTCCTGCTCCGATATAGTCCGCAAGTTTCGATGGGAAAAATGGTGAATTATGCAGTGGTGCATCGATTACCAGCAGAATATCTGCATCAGAAAGCACCTGAATTGATTTCAAATAAGGAATCGGGTCAAAAATTTTGATCATATCTGGACATTTTTCTTGTGCCATTTTGCGTTCGTCATCTTTCATGCGCCCGTAGAAATGGAATTCCAGATTTTCAGGCTTAACCTGATCAATTGCTTCTATAAGCGGAATGACTGAGCGTAGCCCGTAAATATTGCCGGTATGAGCAACTATTTTCTTATCACCGTCAGATTCTTTCGGTCTGTAAAGCTCTGGATCAAATACATGGGGCAAAACTCTGATTTTTGTATTGTCAGCCTTAAGCCCGTTAACAAACAAATCCCGCGTTTTTTCAGAAGTGACGGTGATAATATCACATTTTGAAATAATTCCAGACTCAAGACCTTTATTAATATTCTTCTGGAATCCTGTTCTGTAAGAGATGTAAGGATTGAGTGTCCATGGATCGGAAAAATGAGCTGTCCAGTGGATAGCTGGAATAGCTTTTTTAACTTCGAACCCGGCCAGATGGTTAACCAGAGGAGTTGAGTGGGTGTAAATATTCTTAATCTTAAATTCTGAAATAAGATTAAGCGCAGCTTTTACTGTAGGGAATTTCCACCAGAGTTTACGGTCGGTAATTTCAAGTCCGCCGCAAATGTAGTGCAATGCCTTTTCAAAAGGGAGTTTTTTAACCCTGTGAATGCTCAGATTTTCATGGTCACGGATGAGTGCTGGATCAAGAAATTCAAAGTCTGGCTTATCACAGGATGTCAGTACATGAACCTTGTGACCTTCTTGCGCTAAGGCTATAGCTCTGCGTTGAACCTGAATTGACTCAGGAGACAGAATGGGAGGAAAGTCATATGCTATGAAAAGTATGGGCTTTTTCATGAATTTATTAACGTCCTGTGGATTTCTGCAAAAACTGATTCCGCATGACTTGGTTCCCAGTGAGAATCTGCATATTGCGCGGCCATCTCACCAAATTTTCCCCGATTATTTTCATCTGAGAAGAAGTCAATCCCTTTGCTGTATCCTTCAGGTGAATCGTCAACCAGCATTGCCCATCCGTCTTTATATTCTGGAACAGCTTTTCCTTTTCGTTTGTTGACCAGAACAGGTAGTCCACAGAGTGAAGCCTCAAGTACAGTTTTCGGGAGCTCACTGTACTGTGAATGCCCAGCGAAAAGGTCATATGTATGCAGTGTGCGGCAAAGCTCATCATTTGTAAGAGCTGGAATAAACCTAACTTTATCAGAAAGTCCGAGAGCTGAAGATAATGCTTTCATTTCTTCTGCTTTTACTCCATCGCCGATAACGGTCAACTCGGCATTTTTCCCATGCATCCCTTTAAGGAGATTTTCTGGATTTTTGGCGGGAATAAGTCTGCCGATATATAAAATTTGCAGAGGTCCGGTTGATTCATAACTTTGCTTGCGTGAAAGAGCCGCATTGTTAATTACATTGTACGCTGTAATAGGGGCGGTAACTCCGCGTTTACGTGCGTAATCAACAATGGAGCCGTAGACACAACTTACTCTGTCCGCAGATTTTAGAGTGTAGCTTTCAAGGGCTTTTGAAAGTTGATAGAAAACTTGGGTTTTAAATCCGACTTCTTTTCTCGCTCTCGTTGCATCCGGTTGCGTGTGCAGTGATACAAATAGAGGAATATTTAGTTCTTCGTGAATTCTGGCCCCGAGATAGCCGTTAAGAAAGTTGCCGTAACAGCGGATAAGCTGAGGATTAATATCCCGTGCTAGAGCAATCCCTTGCTTAGACCAGTGTTTGAGTAGGCAGGGTCTCCAAAGCGTTTTCGCCAGAAGTGACATTCCGGAAGGAATATTATGCAATGTTAATTTTGCATCTCCGACAGTTCTTTGCAGTGGGCTAATTTCAGGTTTGTCGTCATTGGTCATCAGAATATGCACATGCTTGAAGATGCCGCCTGGATTATAGTAGCGGTCAATTAATTCGCCCTTTTTAATGAGATGTGAGAGGCGATCAGTTATTATGACAAGCAGTGTTTCTTGCATAAGAGATTGGTGGATTATATTCCAATATTCTTTTTGGTTTTTCCACTCATAATGTATTCCTGTTTTGAGAAACTCAATACCGCCTGCTTCAAGAGCCGCGGCTTCATGGGAGAAAATTTGTAGTATCAAACCAGATAAATAAAATTAATAAACCACAAATGAGACTCCCAATATGGTAAAACCCATAATGGGAGTCTTTTTTCAGTATATTTAAGCGTTTCTAATAATGTCAGCGATGAATTCCTGCTGTTCTCTTTCGAGATATGGATGCATTGGAATAGCAAAGATGCGGCTTGCAGCATCTTCACTGATAGGACAATCACCTGCTTGGTAACCGAGGTCTTTAAACGCTGTCTGCAAGTGGAGCGGGATTGGGTAATATACAGGAGAAGCAATACCCTTATCTTTCAGTGCTGTCTGAATTCTTTCGCGGTGTGCGCCGTCTTTTGCAAGAGAACAGTACTGTGCCCATACAGAGCGATCGCCTTCAGGCGTGCTCGGCGGAGTGAGTCCGTCTATATCTGTTAAAAGTTCTGCATAAGTGGCTGCAACTTTATCGCGTAGTTCCACTTCTTCAGGGAAAATATCAAACTTCGCCTGTAGTATAGCGGCTTGAAGACTATCCAGTCTGCCGTTAATGCCGAGGCGGACGTTATCATATCTGTCCGGTCCCTGACCGTGTACACGGTGAGAGCGTAGACGCTCGATCAGCTCATCATCATCAGTGAAGCACATGCCACCATCTCCGTAACAACCGAGAGGTTTGGCCGGGAAGAAGGATGTGCAGGTAATGTCACCGAATGAACAGGATTTTCTGCCTTTATTCTCTCCGCCGAAGCTTTGAGCAGCATCTTCAACTAAGAACAGGCCATGTTTATCCGCAATGGATTTGATTGCGTCGTAGTCGGCAGGCAATCCGAAGAGACCTACGGTGATAATACCTTTAGCAGTTAGTCTATCAACTTTAGGAAGAGGGTAACCGTTGTCACTGCCTTTGAGTGCTTCGATTGTTTTTTCGAGTTTTTCAGGGTCAATGTTAAAAGTTACGGGATCAATATCCACATATACAGGAGTTGCGCCCATAAGTGCGATTGCTTCAGCTGTTGCAAAAAAAGTGAAAGGAGTGGTGAAAACAGCATCCCCAGGTTTAACATCAAGTGCCATCAGCGCAAGCACCAAAGCATCTGTGCCGGAGGCGCAACCTAGAGCGTGTTTTGTTCCGCAGTATTCAGCAAGCCTTTTTTCAAGAGCAGGTATTTCAGGGCCCATGACATAGGCTCCGTGAGCCAAAACTGCGTCCATATTGTTGCGGACCTGTTCTTCAATGCGTGTGAACTGATTTTTAAGATCAATAAAAGGGATATTCATGAGATTATTTCTCCGTTTTTAAATCGATTCTTTAATAAATATTAGACGATCTTCCAATTTGGTCGTTTCAAATAAATATTACTTGTTTTTGAGAATTCTTCTGTTCCGAGGATCATAAATCTGATTTTGCGCTGAATAGCTTCTTCCGCTTTGGCGCAAAGGTCTACGATCCTGTCTGAATCAATGTCGTCTCCGATTATGAGGACATCAATCAGGCCGGAATCAATTCCTTTGGCGTAGTCGTCAAGGACATACACAGAATCAACATCCCCGATAGTGGAGAGAATATATTCGAGGATTTGGTCGATTCCGATATATTTACGGACGATTGAACTGATTTCTGGAAAGAAGGGGTGAGAGGAGTTGGCGTTGTAGAATATGTAACGCCCTTCTTTTTTCTTGTTCAGGTATCCGGCGTCACTTAAGCCGTCCAGTTCTTCCTTCATTGCGTTGGGAGAAACATCAAACTCTGCTGCCAGTTCTCTTAAATAGGAGGATACTCCAGGATTAAGGAAAAGCTTAAGCAGAAGTTTGATTCTGGTTTTTGATGTAAATAGTTCCTTTAACATGATGCTAGTTTGTTAGGTTATTCTGAACGAACTGTCAACTGAGGCAATGGCTTAAAATTAATGCGACAATTTAATTGTGTTCTTCATCATTAATATTGGGATCCTCGAATTAAGTCACAAACAATTTTTCTGACAGTATATTTCAAATTCAGTAATGACATACAGCCATTGCTGGAATGACGTCTTCTGCGATTGTAGTAGGCCTCAATAATTTGGAAAAAGGATTCGGCAACTGCAGTTACTCCTCCAAGTCATACTTTTTGATGCAGCCATATTTTTTCATAGATCTCGTGTACGGCGAACTTTGCTGAATCGGTCTTCAGCTTGCAACTTTGCCGTAATAATAGGGCTGCCCCACAATCTCGTAATAATTCACGGCGCCATCAATAAAAGAGCTTACGAGAAATAACGAGGCTCTCAGCAACTCCGGAATGTATGCGATCCGGCTCTTCACTCCAAAAAACTGCATTACGTTTGAATTCTATGTCAGAAGTTCAACGAATACATAACTCAAGATTTTTCTTCAACTCTCTAAATAATATAATTGTGTCAACCCAAAAGAAATTGCTCATGCTTTTCTTGGATTCTTTAATTGAACTTTTGCAATCGTATTAACAACACTATTAAGTTTTGATTTTGAAATGTCGACAACTTCGAACATTGTAGCAGGATCAAACAGCCCTATAGAGAACGAAGGTGTGATCACGTTCCTGACGACCAAATAAGCTTAAGCATCAACGGACACACTTGCTTAAGTAAATCTTACTTGTTAAGTAATCTGTGAGTGTTATCATATAAATTTTTTTAGAAATATTATGAGGGTTTTAGTTTGAAAAAAAAACCGATTTTAGCCATTATTATTCCTTGTTATAACGAAGAGGAAACACTCTTTTTTACTTCTGAAAAACTTTTGGAAATATTGCAAAAGTTAATTATACAACAACAAATATCCTCACAAAGTTTCCTTTTTTTTATAGATGATGGCAGCAAAGACAAAACTTGGGAAATTATAAGCTCTCAAAGCCAAAAAAATCCACTAGTAAAAGGGCTAAAGCTCTCAGCTAATGCAGGTCACCAAAATGCTCTCCTCGCGGGCATGTTTTCTACTTATGCCGAGGTTGATTGCATTATCTCTATTGACGCGGACCTGCAGGATGACATTGATATTATCCCAGAAATGATCAATGAATTCCAAAAAGGGAATGAGATCGTGTATGGCGTGCGATCGGACAGGAAAAGCGACTCACTGTTTAAACGCAAAACGGCAGAATGGTTTTATTCATTTGTTCAAAAATTAGGTTTAGAAATTAAACCTAATCATGCTGATTTTCGGCTTATGAGCACAAAAGCTGTTAAGGCATTAAATGAATTTGAAGAATCTAATATATTTTTGCGAGGAATTTGCCCAAAGCTTGGTTTTCAAACCTCAGATGTTTTTTATCTCCGTCAAAAAAGGGTTTATGGAGAGACGAAATATCCTTTGGCTAAAATGTTGAGTTTTGCTTGGAACGGAATATCATCATTTAGTATAGCTCCCTTGAGACTTTCAGGTCTTATGGGAGGGCTGTCACTTATGGTTACGTTAGTGCTTTCCATTTCAACATTTTGGGAATATTTGGCAGGCAGGACCGTTCCAGGTTGGGCCTCTATCATGATTGCAATCTTGTTTTTAGGATCTGTTCAACTTTTAAGCATAGCCATTCTTGGTGAATATATTGGGAAGATTTTTACAGAAGTAAAAAAACGGCCTCGATATATTATTGAAAAAAAAATATAGGTGTAGGATGCATATTTATAGAGAAAAATTTTTTGATTATATCGAATCCGGTTCGCTAGCTTCTGCAGAAGCAATTGTTCCAATTTTAGTAAAAACATTAAAGCCGAAGTCTATTCTTGATGTAGGATGTGGGCGGGGTGCCTGGTGTTCAAAGTTGGTCAAGACTATAGTGAATAAAACATTTGACCGCGGCTTATGTTAATACGAAAAGTCGATTATTCTCACGAAAAATTTAAATTTAAGACCTAGCAAAACCATTTTATTAAAATCATAAATTTGATCTTATAATTCCACTTGAAGCTACAGAATATATTAAGTTGTTATAACCAAAATATTTAAAAAAACATCTGACAGACGTAATCAAAAACTATTGCTGCAAGTGTAAACCTCACTGATGCAAATCCTTTCTGTTGGAAATTTTGATTGTTAGTGACTTGAGGTTGCTGTAATAAATTATTCTGTTTTAAGCATGTTTATAAGATATGGAGAAATATAAAGTGAGCTCTTTTTCCTCAAAGCAATTTAATATGTCATACCCAAATAACATTGACTGTCATTACTGGACTGTAGCCCGCAATAAGATCTTATGTAATGAACTTAAAAAAATAAACTTTTCAGGGTTAGCACTTGATGTTGGGTGTGGCAGAGGGGTCGATGTTCAAAAGTTTCGCGCTGCTGGATTCGATTTTTATGGAGCTGAAGTAGGAAATCCAGAGCCTTATTTTCCAAACTATGAAGAAATTCTTTATTATGGACAAGATTCTTTTGACTTAAACGAAGACTTTAGAAAAGAAGTAGAAGTCCTTTCTTTTCTGGATGTATTAGAACACATCAAAGATCCAAAAACATTTCTACAAAAACATTTTGAATATTTTCCTAATGCAAAATGGATAATTGCAACGGTTCCTGCACGGCAAGAGTTATTTTCTAACTATGATACTTGTTTTGGGCACTACAAAAGATATAACCTTGCATGTTGTGCCTCACTTTTTTCAAAAAATAAAATATTAAGCATCCAATATTTTTTCCATTTACTTTATTTCCCAGCTTTATTTTTTAAAATATTTGGAATAAAAAGAAATACTACGATTTCTCCTCCTTCTAAACACATACAAAAAATACATAATTTTATTTCAAAATATTTTATATATGAAGCAAAATTCTTTCCTAAAAAATTTGTAGGTTCTTCAATTTTATGTGTTGTAAAGATTTGATTAAAACAATAGGTGTTACTTTTTTAAAGTTTTCTTTTGTTGGTGTGCTTAATGCAATTGTCGGAGCAATTGTTTACTACACTGTTTTATTTTCTCTGAAAACATCTCCTACTACAGCGTATGTACTCTGCTATATTACAGGAATTTTTTTTAGCTACTTTGCTAACAAAGCTAAAACATTCAAAGACAACACACCTTTCTGCGTTAAACAGCTAACATCATTTATAATTATAAATATTTTTGCTTGTTTATTATCGCTTGCAATGCTTTCACTTGCAATAAATTGTTTTCATGTATCCTCAGAAATTGCCTATTTTTTTGCCATACCAGCTTCACTTGTGGTAAACTTCATAGGAAACTTTTTCTGGACATTTAAGAAAAGCTAACCATTTGTTTTTCTTAAATGTCTACGACTAGTTAACAATAAACCAGTACGGGGTCGACTCAATAACCTCATTGGTTCCTTTTTCTACATATACTCCAATAACATAACAAGTATTCCCAGCAGTATCAAATTGAATGTCCAACTTAGGATTAGAGGTGGAGAGATTCTTGCCTTTTTGAGCTGTCACATCAACTACAGTCCAAAAATAGTCTAAATTTTTACTCTCAGAAAAAGGAGTATACTCGAAATGATATTTTCTATCACCAACAAGTGTCGGTTTAATAGTAAGATGTGGCTCGTTTAGCTTTATAACAACGAGATCTCCATCAATAGCAATTGCCCCTTTTTGAGGGTATATAGGCATGTGTAAAGCCATTTTACAAGCTCTTAGGAAGTCTTTATCATCCTCAATATGCTTTACATCATATCCTAAAAAAGACATTATTGTTGAAAATTTATGACTTTGATTTGGTCTGCTGAGTCCCACAAAATTACCGGAATAACCAGAGCTAATTTCATTATAAGGCTGAGATTGTTCTGATTTTAAAATATCATTAGGTAAATTACCTACAATTGCTATTTTCGAATCCGCAGAGAAACCTTTCATTTCTTCAACACGCGAAAAAATGCGATTTACAGTCAAAAGAGTTGCTCTAGTTATTAGTGAAGCTTTATAGTATTGAGCATTATTTCTATTTGAAAACATCATGATCATTAGTAAAGCCAAAACAAAAACAACATTTTTAGTCCAATTTGAAAATTCTGCAACAATTGAGACTGAAAGTGCAATTATGATCATTATTCCATATGTCTGCAAAATATTTATTTCTGCAAAAGGAGCAACAAAAGTCACCGCAAAACCCATAATAAGTATAATAAATAAAATAAATCCACTCAATGCAATGTTAACTATTTTAGTTTGTAAGGATTTTTGAGAAATTGATCTGCAAAGAATCACTATTATTGTTAATATCGAAAGAATTGAAAGCAATGTATAAAAAAAACTTGGCATGTTAAAAAAGTGATTATTCAAAAAACTGGTATATGCCGTGTAAATTTTTTGTAGTGCGGAAAATGATACATCAATACTTCCAATTCTGTCTGCTCCTTGATTCTTCCCTAATTCAGCATGATGATAAAGTGTAGATAGTTTAACCGCACCAATGTAAAAAACTCCAGAAACGACAGCATAAAGGAAAAAGAGACCCGTTTTTTTAAGCAATAAAAGCAGATTATTTTTTTGTGCCATATCATGTTCCAACACAAAAAGAAGCAAGACAGAGGTGCAAAGAGTAGCTGTTACGGATAAATACGCTTGGTATGTTCCAAGAGAAAGAGTAAGAAAAACAGAACCAATAAAAAAGTTACCCCAGCCATCTTTGTTTACAAAATAAACAGATAGTATAGAAAAATAAATAGCTACAGCGTAAACAAGAGTCACCATTGTGTATGTCATCCCGACGGAAAAAGCCGGGTAGGAAATAATTAATCCAGCTATAACTGATTTTGTTGTTGTTGATTTGGCAGACAACAGCTTAGCAACTAAAACCCCAGATGCTGCAACGAGTAATATAAAAATAAATGTTTGAAAAAATTGAAATGGCTGACATTCAATGCTGCCATAAACAATATCTGAAAAAAACCTTCCAGAAGTAAAATAACCGACAAATTGCCCTAAGTTGTCATCTTCATTAATAAAGAAGCCTAGCAGAGCTGCTCCATGAGCACATAATCCGATAAAAATAGAAAATAAAAATGCAATTTTATCACTTCGACTTATTTTTTCATACTGGGTTGCAATATAGCTGTTTATATCGAATTTAGATATTTCCATTGACCTCATCTCCTGAACTACTGTTTTCGAAAACTAATTTAAACATCTATATAAACACAATAATTAGCGGGAATTTCTATCTTAACGCCGCTACGGGCTAGGTTCGTTCTACGGCCGGACGAAATACTCATTTCATCATGATAATTTAGCGTCCTATTAAAGCAAAACATATTTATAATCAAGTCTGTTCATAATCAACAATTATCGCATCTGTCTTTGAAAATCAGATATTAGCGTGAAACATATACACCATTGAAATCAGCAACAAACCAAGTCTGCGGAAAGATTTAATTTGAGCGTCCGCTACGACTTGCTGAACCAACTTCTTTTTGCGAATATTAATGAGGCTCAGGATTATGTTACGGATTGTCTTTTTTGACTTATAATATAAACGCCCTCCTATGAGTATAGGAGGCATTATACCTATGTAAAACTGAGAATGGCTGCATAGCTCTACTTGAAAGAACTATTAAAAATGGGATGATTACCGAAGACTGTCTAACGGCTGGGATAATGCGAATGCCGATTCTTTTTCCACACTTTAAAAACTCAAATGGGGCTATCACAGAATCTTTTCAGATAAACATGAAGCAGAAATTGCTATTTTTTAATATATTGAGGCCTATTACAATCGAAAAAGATGTCATTTCAGCAATAGATTAAAATTAATGCAGCAATTTAATGGCGTCATGCTGTCCCAATAATGGAATTAAATAATTTAGTTCTTTGATGATTTCATTAAATACTCTAGTCTCATTAGCTTTGCCTGAAGGTGATAAATTAGTTAAGTTGGTAAAAGTTTTAGTTATAATAGATTCAATCCGTTGACCTGTCTTAATATTTTTGAAGATATACGCTTCAGTTGGAGTCAGCGGATACTTGTCTGCGCCTAAGCATAAAATCGGTTTACTGTTTTTAATTTTAAGATAATTTTCATCATTTTTAAGCTTAATAACTATGCCTGTTTTGCTATCATCTGATTTATAGTATTTTCGGTGAATGGCTAAACACTTTTTGTATAATTCAATATTGTTTGGATCATTTTGTAATTTTTTAAGTAATACCGCATGTTGTGCTAAAGGGCTTTGAGGATAGTTAGAAATAAGATAGTTAAAAACGTCTTTATTTTTACATTTTAATGCAAGGGTAAATGCGGATTCGTTGAAGTATTTAATTGTTGTCGTCGCTGTATCAATATAATTGGGTAAAGCTCCGCTACCAAGAAGATATTTAATTATTTTAATATCAGGAGAAAATATTATTGAAAGTAGTAAAGGGGTCATCCCGTCTTGTTCTTCATGATTTACGTCAGCACCTAGAAGTATAGCATTTTTAACCATGCCAGAGTTCCCGGACATGATGGCTTTAAACAATGATGAGTTTAGATATTGGTTAAAGTCCCTTCCGTTTTCTAGAAGGGTTTTTAGTTGTTCATTTTGAACAAGGAGAAATGCATCGTCTATGATACTTTGCTTGCTGGATTTAAGTGATACAGCATTGTCATAAATATTAAGTAATAAATCTTTTCGTCCAGATGTCAGTAATGTTTGTAAAAAAATTGAATAACTTGTATTAGATTTATTTTTGTATAGTCTTTTTTTTAGGGAGTTATAAGTAATTTTTTTGTAGTCCACGTTGGCTGGCAATTCCCAAAAGAAGTCAGGAATTGCTGGGGAGGTGGATGAATGCAAAATCTTAATAAAATCAACAAGGCCTTTTTTATTAAGGTGGGACGGATCAGAAAATAAATCAGCATTACCTGTTAAATCCGTATTTAACTGGAAACAGTATAAACTTCCGGATGCCGTAGTTACTTTGGTAAAGATGGAATTGATTTTATTTTGTTGTTCTTGAACGAAAGATTGGAACCATGGTGTAGTAAAATATAATGTTTTAATTTTGTTTTTTTTACAGAATATGGAAATACTTCTTAGAGATTTAAGGTAATACCGTGTGACAAAATTGCTTGAAAAGAAAAGATCCTTTTCATTGTAAGGTTTATCTACTTTATGAAGAGTTCCGTAGCTATCGATATTGTTAGGAAAATTCTCATTTCCGTATTGTTTACTGTTTGCAACTAAGCAATTCCATGCATCTTCTATCTTTTTAGGTCCTATATTTCTAAGTGTTTCCAAAAATAGTCTGTTTTTGTTGGCCATCTCAGGGGCTGTAGCCGTGTAATGGAAGCCGTTAATATCAACTAAAAAATATATATTAGTAATATTGGCGAGCTGTTTTTTACTCAGCATCTTTAGAAGAGCAAGAATATCACCAGGATTGTTGTATATGGATGTACTGAAATTTAAGATTGGTTCGCCCATAATTTCAGATGATAGAAGCATTGTTCTACTGCTTCCAAATACAAGTGCATATTTCCCATCATTAAGTTTTGAAGCAACTTGCAAAGCTGTGGTCTTTTCAGCTTTAAGTTTTAGCTTGTTGTAATTGCCTTCAATCAGCCTGAATTCACCATAAGGATCAATAATAAGATTAACAGTGACGATTAGGCTTATTATGAGCGCAGCAAGCATTGAGATGGTGTATATGGTCCATTTGCGTTTAGTCATATTAAAAATCAAAGTAGAGGAAAGTTTGATGCGAATAGAGCTTTATAAAAGCAACTAAAAAGAAAACTATTGCCAGTGTAGATTCTTTAAAAGAAAATTTCATTGAATGAGCTGTTTCTACAGAGTTTTTGAAAAGAACAGTAAAAGCTACAAGTCCTATGCATATCCCCAGCTGTATAAAGTCATCAGTAAGGGTGAGTGCTGTTGAAAGTCCTATGTTGATCATTCCCAGCATTCCTTTGTAAATTTTAACAGCATCATATGTTGTTGTGGCTCTAAACAGTACCCAACACGCGTTTACGTATAGAAAAGTTAGTAGCCACCCTGCGTAGGCAGGGAGCTTGCCTCCAAGGTTCTGCCATATTCTATGAACTACCATGGCAATACCGTGTAGTCCGCCCCATAAAACAAAGTTCCAGCCTGCGCCGTGCCATAGCCCGATTAAAAGGAACGATGAGAAAAGATTTGTCAGTGTTATATAGCTTCCTTTGCGACTTCCCCCCAAGGGTATATAAATATAGTCGCGTACAAATCGGCCTAAAGTTATATGCCATCTTCTCCAGAATTCCTGAATATTAGGTGATTTGTATGGGGAGTTGAAATTGTTGGGAAGGGTTATGTTAAAGAGCAGTCCCAATCCTAATGCCATATCAGTATAACCACTAAAATCGAAGTAAAGCTGGCAGGTGTAAGCAAGACTTGTTGCCCAAGAATCCCAAAAAGGGAGAGCTAAAGCTTTATCAAATCCGGTTTGGACATACGGCGCGAGTGAGTCCGCAATAACGACTTTTTTGAATAGTCCCATGCTAAAGAGAAAGAAACCTTGTCCAATATTCTGATAATTTAATTTACCCGCTTCAGGAGAATTAAAAAGAGGTGTGATTTCGTGCTGATAGCTTATTGGTCCGGCAACGAGCTGCGGAAAGAAAGAAACAAAGAGGGTGTAGTCTAATAGATTACTTCTTATAGCTTTGCCGCGATATGTATCAACCAAAAAGGATATTTGCTGAAAAGTATAAAAACTTACACCTAGCGGGATAATAACTTTTTCACTTATTGAGGGGACTCCAATCAGCCCGGAAATATTATCGAAAAAAAAGTTTTTGTATTTGAAGTAGCCAAGTACAGAAATGTTTCCGCATACGGCTAATGCCAATAAGGCCTTACGGCGCCAGCGGTACATGGCTTCAGCCATCATAAAGTTCCAAATGATAGTTCCGCTGAGTAAAAAAAGGTATTCAGTTTTCCACCACGCATAAAAAACAAATGATGCAAGGACTAAAAATAGTTTACCTGCAAAGTGCAGTTTAAATCCTCGCAACAGAAAGTAGAATGCAAATACAATCGGTAGAAAAAACAGGATAAAGATATGTGAGTTAAATAACATTTAATTCTTAACCCTCTTCATCAAATTCAGCAACAGTCTCATGCAGTACCGCGCGGACTTTATCTCCGTCAAATTCATGAGCCGCTTCTGCCAATTTTTGAAGTAAGGCGCTTAGTTCTGCGGTGTAAGCTTCAATATCGTTTTCAGTAGCTTTCAGGACCATGATTTTTTCATGCTCCGTGCGGACAATATCTTCACCTTCGGTAATTAATTCTTCGTAAAGTTTTTCTCCTTCGCGAAGCCCGGTGAAGACAATCTCAATATCTTTGCCCGGTTCTTTACCGGAAAGTTTTATTAGGTCGCGGGCCATGTCTGCGATTTTAACAGGCATTCCCATTTCAAGAATAAAAATTTCTCCGCCTTCGGCCATTACCCCGGCCTGTAATATAAGCTGAGCTGCTTCCGATATGGACATGAAGTAACGGGTTACGTCCGGATGTGTAACAGTGACAGGACCGCCATGCTCAATCTGTCTGCGGAAAAGAGGTACAACCGAACCGGACGAACCTACAACATTGCCGAACCTGACAGCCATGAAGGTGGTTTCAGAATGATGGAAAAGACGCATGAGCAGTTCAGTTACTCTTTTGGATGCGCCCATAATATTTGTAGGTCTGACCGCTTTATCCGTTGAGACAATAACGAACCTGTCAACGCCATGTTTGTCTGCCATGGTCATAACATTCTTGGTTCCGCAGATGTTGTTAGTAACTGCCTGCCAGGGATTACGTTCGACCATGGGAACGTGTTTATATGCCGCCGCGTGAAAAACCGTATGCGGTTTATGTTCCTCGAAAGTACGATCAAGCAATTTTAAGTTTTGAACAGAGCCGAGAACTGTCACATATTCATGAAATTTAAGTTCGTGGTGCAGTTCCATCTGTATTGCATAAAGATTGGGCTCACTTGCATCAATCAGAATCAGTTTAGCCGGATTAAAGCGTATTACCTGTCTGACAAGCTCAGATCCTATAGAGCCTCCGCAACCTGTTACTAAAACAGTTTTGCCGGAAATATACTTGCTGATACGGGTTGTATCCAGCTGAATCTGTGACCTGCCCAGAAGATCCTGATAGCTGACATCACGTAGCGATTTGATGCCGACTTTTCCATTAATAATCTCATCCATCCCGGGAAGTATTTTGTACGGAAGTTTTGTAGCCTTACATGCATCAATTATTTCACGCATTTGAGGCCCGGAAGCTTCGGCAACAGCAATGAGAATATTACTGACGCATCTTCTTTCGATAACCTCAGAAAGAATCTCCAGCCCTCCAAGTACGGGTATTCCATGGATAGTTCTGCCGCGCTTGCTGCGATCGCTATCGATAAAACCTATTGGAGTGAATTTCAGCTGACCGCTGCTCATTATTTCGCGGGCAACTTTTTCGCCGGCCCTTCCGGCTCCGATAATTAGGGCATTACGTCCGTCACTAGGGCATGAATCCTCAGTGAATTGTAATGAATTGCCCTCATGGTAGGAATAAAAAGCTCTGATGAGAACTCTTACTCCTCCGATCATGAATATGGTAAGCATCCAGTCTATTATGAATACTCCGCGTGAAAATCCACCGAATCCGAATTTGTAAAGGACCAGAGTCACCAGGATAATAGATTGCAGGAAAGTTGCTTCAATAATGCGCCAGAGATCGCGAAGGCCAGTGTAACGCCACATTCCTTTATATAATCCAAGGCCCATAAAAACAGAAAATTTAATTATTATGTCGTATTTTAGAATCGCTAAAAATTGGAACTGCGAATATTGCGGAAGCGTAAAATCAAAGCGAAAAAGATACGCACCATAAAAAGAAATGCCGAAAATAAAAAGGTCCAAAAGGACCATAAGATAAAAATTGATATTACGCAGGTTATTGATCATTCGTTATTTTCCGCATTTTTTTATGCATTCAATTGTCCTGTCCAGATCAGATTTGCTCATGGCTGTACCGCAAGGCAAACATAAACCTTTTGCGAACAGGTCTTCGCTGACTTTTCCTCCGAATGATCTGCAGTCAGCAAATACAGGTTGCATATGCATCGGTTTCCATACAGGGCGTGATTCAATATTCTCTTTTTCAAGAGCTATGCGAATCTGGTCAGGATTAGCTCCGAATTTATTGTCATCTACTAAAATGACAGTCAGCCAGCGATTGCATTTGCCATATTCTGCTTCGGGCATAAATGAAATTCCTGTCAGGTTGTCCAGCGCATTTTTATAGTAATCGAAAATTTCGCGTTTACGGGTAACTCTGTCTGCAAGCACTTCAAGCTGACCGCGTCCAATCGCCGCGACAACGTTACTCATACGGTAATTGTACCCGATTTCATTGTGTTCATAGTAAGGCAGAGGCTCTTTTGCCTGTTGGGACAGCCAGCGGGCGCGATCAATGTATTCTTTATTGTCAGAGCCGAGTAAACCTCCACCGGAAGTGGTGATAATCTTATTGCCGTTAAATGAGTACGCCGCCATGAGTGCACGTTTTCCTGCATGCTCGCCTTTGTACATGGCGCCGACAGATTCTGCCGCGTCGACGATCAGCGGAATATCGTGCGGCTTTAAAATTTCCAGAATACGGTCATAGTCAGAGCATTGCCCGTAAAGGTCAGTCGGGACTACCGCTTTAGGTTTTTTGCCGATAGAAATATAATAATCAACGGCTTGCGCTAAAAGGTCAGGGTCCATGTTCCATGATTTGTAATCTGAATCAATAAAGCATGGCTCAGCTCCGAGAAATTTCACAGGAGTAACGCTTCCGATAAATGTCAGTGATGAAGCTATAACCACGTCCCCTTTTCCAACTCCGAGAATCCTTAGTGCAAGGTGCAGGGCCGCGGTCCCGCTGGAAAGAGCTGCGCAGTGCGCAAGCCCGGATATTTTAGAAAAATCTTGTTCAAATCCGTTAACTTGAGGCCCGAGCGGGGCAATGAAGTTGCTGTCAAAAGCCTGCTGGACGAAATCTTTTTCAGTTCCGCCCATATGTGGGGGGGAGAGGTATATACGGTCTTTATTACTTGCGGACACTTTACGCGCTTCCTTTGAGTATATTATTCTTAGATAACAAGGGGTCTGATATTACAATTTTGAGCTTTAGTACAGTATATGATTTAATGAATGAAAGTGTTTGTAATGATTATATAAATATATTTATTTAGCCTTAAATTTCAATCTCTTGGCAGGGATTCCCGCGGCTGTAATATCCTCGGCGATATTGCCGGTGGCTGTAGATCCGGCTCCGAGCATAGCCCTGTTTCCAATAGTTACCCGTGGTAGAACTGTTGCACCTATTCCGACCATAGATTCTTCACCGACAATCACTTCTCCGCCCAGAGTTGCGCCGGGTGCGATGTGTGCGTGAGGGCCGATAACATTGTGATGCTCAATGGTGCTGTTGGTGTTTATGATTGTGTTATCTTTTATTTCAGCCCCGGTATTGATCACAGCTCCGGCAAGAATCATACATCCGGTTCCGATTTTTACGCTTGGAGAAATAATTGCTGAAGGATGTATAACTGTAAACAAGGTTTCGCCTGCCGCAGTAAGTTCTTCAAAAATACGTTTACGAAGTTGGTTGTTACCAAGTGCGATAACGACTCCATCATGCTCAATTTTTGAAAGATGCTCATTGCCGCCTGGAACTGGTATTCCAAGTACACTTTTTCCGATCACTGCTGGGTTTTCGTCCAAAAAAGCAACAGGTTCTGCTCCTTTCATCAGCATCAAGGCATCTGCTACAACTTGACCGTGTCCGCCTGCGCCCATAATAATAATTTTTTTCATATATAATTCCTGCGAAGTGATAGCTAATCTTTATTTCCCATAAATTCTTCAGCTGTGGCGTGTCCGGCTTGGCTGATCCCTTCTCTTTTGAATACGCGCCCAACCGTCATGAAAAGTATTTTTATGTCCAGTAAAACAGTGTGATTGTCTACGTACCAGACATCAAGCTTAAATTTATCGTCCCATGAAATTGCGTTGCGTCCGTTAACCTGCGCCCATCCTGTAATACCGGGAAGAACTTCGTGCCTTCTGGCCTGTTCGGGAGTGTAACGCTTTAGGTATTGCATCAGCAAAGGTCTTGGCCCCACAAGTGACATATCACCGAGGATAACATTAACAAGTTCCGGTAACTCATCAAGTGATGATGAACGGAGAAAACGGCCGAATTTTGTAAGCCGCACCGAGTCCGGCAGCAGGTTGCCGTCTTTGTCCTTTGCATCGGACATAGTTTTGAATTTTAGTATATTAAAAGGTTTGCCATGCAGTCCTGGTCTTCTTTGCAAGAAAAATATTCCGCCGCCCATTTTGCGGTAAATAGCAACAGCAAGGATTACCAGAACGGGTAAAAATATTATAAAGGCCGGAATCGCCACGGCAAGGTCAAATGCCCTTTTAAGTGTCATAATTTAGAGTCCCATCGCTTTCATTATGGTCGAATTGACCTTGTTAACATCATATTTTTCTGTTGCAAGGTCACAGCTTTTACCGCCCATGGTGCGGACAAGTTCTGGCGTAATAATAAATTTTTCCATAGCAGCTTCAAGAGCCGGAACATTTTTTACAGGAACCAGAAAGCCGTTATCGCCGTCAACGACGGTTTCGCGACATCCCGGGGTCTCTGTGGTGACAATCGGTCTGCCTGTAGACATGGCTTCAAGCACCGAGCGGGGAGTTCCTTCTCTGTAAGAAGGGAGCACATATACTGAGCAATTTCCCAGCTCATCCCTAACGTCATCTACAGGGCCGATGCATTCAACTCCGCCGGATTTCCATTTTTCAATTGTCTGTTTACTTATTGAATCAGGGCCGGGGTCATGTGGCCCGACAAGCCGAAACTGCGCCTGAGGGTATTTTTTCTTCAGGTGCATTGAAGCATGAGCAAATTCACGCACGCCTTTTTCTTTCAGCAGTCTTGATATGCACAGAAAAACAGGCGCGTCATGTTTTACCGGCAGGGTGCAGAAATGATCAAGATCCACTCCTGAACCGTTTGTAATAAAAGTCGGTTTGTTTTTACCGATTATTCCAAGCTCAATAAAAAGATTCCGGTCATCGGGATTTTGAAACATGACACCGTTATTCATGGCGAGCCCGCAGCGGTACATATTTTTGACCAGCTTGAAGAGCGACGCGCGCTTACCTTCGGTATCTCCGAAGGCGTACCCGAGTCCGGTTATCATAGAAAAAATAGAAGGAATCCCGGCTAGCTTGGCCGCCAGTGAACCGTAAATGACAGGCTTAATAGTATACGAAAGCACAACGTCAGGTTTAACGGTACGTAGAATTTTAAATAAAGAGTATACGGTGAAAGCATCCCTTACGGGATTCATTCCGGTGCGTCTTATGGGGGCTGGAATAAATTTAACTCCCATTGCAGCGAGTTTTTCCGGAACATCAGGGCTGTCTATGGGCGCGATTCCATAAACTTCATGGCCAGCACTTTTCATGGCGCGAAGCATGGATCCTCTAAAATTTATAAGCGAAGGCCCGTATCCTCCGATAACAGCTACTTTCATGAAACATCCCATTCATCCATCCATGACTGGAATACTAAAATATTCCATATCCTGTAATGGTTGTCTTTTTCGCCGCTCAGATGTTCCTGCCATGCTTTTCGCACAGTCCGGCCATTAAAGTAACCATCATCAGCCAACCGTTCAGGTGACAGAAGATTCTCGGCCCACCCGCGTAAAGGCCCGCGCAGCCAGTTGTCGATGGGAATACCGAATCCCATTTTGGGGCGTTCAATCAGGTTCTTAGGTACATATTTGTATAAAATTTTGCGCAGCGCGTATTTGCTCTGACCGTTCTGCATCCTGAGATGCATGGGTAACCGCTGAGAAAATTCAACTATTTCGTGATCAAGGAATGGAGCTCTTGTTTCAAGGCTTACAGCCATTGCAGCTCGGTCAACTTTGGTCAGGATATCATCCGGCAGATAGGTTGCCGCATCCATGAACTGCATCCACGCAGTAAGGTTTTTTGTGCTTGGCTGCATGGAACGGTTTTGGAACGGGCTTACTATTTCACGACCGCTCATTACTGTTGTTTCAGGGTTTAACCAGTTTGAGGTAAGCGCTGTGTAATAATCTGAGGCTGATTCCGCGTCCATGACATTGGCAAGTTTATGCAGCTTTTGGCCGGGCAGTCTCATACGCAGTTTTTCCGGTATGATAGGCTCGAGCATGGCGAACAGCTCGTTCAAACTTTCCGGTGAAACTTGTAAGATTGCTTCAGCCATGATTGAACGCAAGGAGACTGGAATATGTTCTAGTTTTTTCCATAAAGAACAACCACGAAAATGGCGATTGTATCCAGCAAAAAGCTCGTCTCCACCGTCACCTGAAAGGGCAACGGTAACATGCTCACGAGTCATGCGCGAAACCAGAAGGGTCGGAATCTGCGAAGCATCCGAAAATGGCTGATCCCATATCCGCGCAATGGTCGGGATAATATCAAGCGCATCTTTTGGTGAAACATATAGCTCGGTATGTTCGGTTCCAATGTGCTGCGCTACCAATTTTGCTTCTTTTGCTTCATTATATGCTTTGTCGTCAAAACCGATGGTGAATGTTTTGACGGGTGAAAGAGCGCATTGCTGCATCAGTGATACTATGAGTGAAGAGTCAATTCCGCCTGATAGAAACGCACCCAGCGGCACATCCGCAATCATTTCACGTTCAATTACATTCAGGAGTAAGTCTTCTAAAGTGTCGATTATGTCTGTATCAGGTGCTGTGAATATTTTATTTTCAGCTTCCCGTGCGCAATCGAGCAGCGACCAGTATTCTTTGGGTTTGGAAATAGTTCCGTCATGGGAAACGGACGCCCATGTGCCAGGCATAAGGACGTGAACATTTTCAAAAATAGTATGAGGCGCCGGAACATAGTGGTAGCGCAGGTATGATGAGAGAGAATTACGATTTACTTTTTTCTTAAAGCCGTCGTAAGCCATGAGAGCTTTAAGCTCAGAGCCGAAAAGAAAAGTATTTCCTTGTTTGGAATAATAAAGCGGTTTTTCACCCATGCGATCTCTGGCAAGGAAAAGCTTGCGTTTTTCACGATCCCAGAGGGCTATGGCAAACATTCCGCTGAAAGATTTTAACCCTTTTTCAAGTCCCCATTGCTCGATTGCTTCGAGCATGACTTCAGTGTCGGAATGTCCCCTCCAACCTTGAAATGAGTCTGCTTTTTCAAGTTGTTCACGTAGAACACGGTAATTATAAATTTCACCGTTAAAGACTATGACAAAGCGCCCGGAGCTGCTGATCATGGGCTGAATGCCCTCTTCAGTCAGGTCTATAATTGCAAGGCGGCGGTGGTCGAGTCCTATGCCTGATTCCGGATCAGCCCATTGTCCTGCTCCGTCCGGTCCTCGTGAACGCTGGGCATAGCCCATGCTGTTCGCTATTTGGCATAGCTGTTCAGAACTCGTGCTCTTGGAAAAATCAATAAGTCCGGCGATACCGCACATATAGGGTTAGCCTCTCGTGTTTTCCGCGAATTTGAGTCTGCCTTTGCCAAGCAGATCATGGAGATGGATCATGCCTGAAATTTTTCCTTCTTCATCCACAACGGGAAGAACTGTAATCTCTTTAGCTTCCATTAAATCAAGTGCTTGAGCAGCGGACATGTCCGGCGTTACCCGCAGTGGATTTTTAGCCATAACTTCAAAGGCCGGACCAGCAGGATTAAGTTTGCCGGAACATACCAGCCTGCGGACATCGCCGTCGGTGATGACCCCGGACAGTTTGTTTTCTTTTGAGGTAAGGGCGACAAGTCCGAGTTTTCCTTTATCAAGGATACTTAGAGCCTCCGACAAGGGACTGCTGTCCGGGGTGGACGGAACATTATCGGTGTGCATCAGTTCGCTTATGCAAAGGGTCAGCCTGCGTCCGAGTGTTCCGCCGGGGTGGAATTTCTTAAAATCTATGCTGTTAAAATCTTTGTGGTCCATAAGACAGACAGCTAAAGCATCGCCCAGAGCCAAGGCTGCGGTTGTGCTGGATGTCGGAGCTAAACCATGCGAGCAAGCCTCACAAGGAACTTTCGATTCAATTACGATATCGGAAAGATAGCCCATTGTGGATTTACTATTGGAAGTGATGGAAATTATTTTAGTTTCAAAGGAGCGGATTGCCGGAAGCAGAGAGTTTAACTCGTCCGTTTCCCCGCTGTTGGATATGGCGATAACCACGTCATCCGGCCTCACCATTCCCAGATCTCCGTGCGCTCCTTCAACAGGATGTAGGAAAAATGAAGGCGTTCCGGTGCTGGACATGGTCGCGGCGATTTTACGTCCGACAAGTCCGGATTTACCGAGTCCTGTTATTATTACGCGACCTTTGCACCCTGCCAGCATTTCAACAGCTTTGGCAAAATTTAAATCCAGATCTTTGCGTATGGCTGCCAGCCCTTGTTCTTCAATAGCTAAAACCTCGCGGCCGCGTTTAATGAAGTCCGACAATTGTTTATCCGTCATTATTTGAAATTCCTATTTTACGAGAGTCGTCAGGTCGAAAATCGGTCCCATAATTGCGACAACGATAAAGGCTATGAGCATACCGATGAACAGCAGGAGCATCGGCTCAGCAAGGGCCACGACCCGTTTCATAAAGTTATCTACATCGCGTTCGAAAATTGTTCCCATGCGTTGTAGGAACTTGCCGAGCTGGCCTGATTTTTGTCCGGCGGTGAGGGTTAGTATGTAGATGTCAGGGTAGATTTTTTGTTCTGCAAAAACGGAGCTTAAAGTTCGCCCTGTGGCTACTTCCTCTTTTGCTTCTGCAATTTTTTTCTTGAAAAATGATGATTTTACAGCTTTAGCGGAACTTTCCATCCCTTGAACCAGCGGTATTCCTGAATCAAGCTGAAATCCTAAAATTCCTGAGAAACGGGCAAGGGTGCTTTTTTGAACCAGAGGAAGTTTCCAGAGCAAAGCGTCAATTTTTTCTCTGAAAGCCGGAATTGATTTGTATGCACTTATTAACCCGAAAATAATTACAGCTGGAATAATAAGGGCCATGATTCCGAGGTCACCGAGAGTATTGCCGAGGGCCACTACGATCTTGGTGGATGTGGGAAGTTCACTCTTTGAAGCCTGAAAAATTCCGGTGATTTTAGGAAGAACTTCAGAAAGTAGAAAATATACCGCGCCAAGTCCGATCATCAAGATAACGCATGGATAAACCATGGCAGTCATGAGTCTGCCGCTGACCTCAGCGCGTTCTTCTTCATACTTGGCAATGTTTTCCAGAACATCACCGAGTTTACCGACTGACTCAGCAACTTGAACCATCCCGACATATACAGGGGGGAAAAGTTTCGGATATTTATCCAGACAGGATGAAAAACTTTCACCTGATTGAACCGCGTCTCTGATTTCCATCCAGATACGGCTTGCAAATCCGGATGTCATACGGGACATCATATCCAGTGATTGAGCAAGCGCAGTTCCGCTTTGCAGTAATATTCCCAAGTAATAAAATGATTCCCCAAGTCTTATCTTACCACCGATTGTCAGTGATGAGGTGAATGATTTGGAGGATGAAGTTTCACCTTGATTGGATTTAACCTGCTCCAATCTTAAGGGCATGAGTCCTTTGCTCTGCAACGTTGCAAAAGCTTTTGACTGAGAGGAGGCTTCAACAAATCCTTTCGTTTTCTTACCTGAATTTGTTACGGCTCTATATTGATAAGTCGGCATTTATGCAAAATTCCTACTTGAGTTCCACAACGAGTGATAAGATTTGGCCATTGCGTTCCACATCAATATAGATTGCAGAAGCTCCAGCCATGGACCCGTATACCTGAAGAAGTTTGGTGGGGCCGGTGATCATTTCACCGTTGATACGCATCAGAACATCACCATCTTCAAGTCCGAGTTTGCGGAGCATTGAATTCCGCTTGATGTTAGTAATACGGAATCCTTGAGTTTTACCGTTTTGAGTGTTCGGTTTAAAAAGAGCCTGACTGAGAAAAGCGTTAGGATCTTCGAGCACCGCAGAAGCTTCGACCTTATCAATGACCAGTTTGTTAGTTTTGCCGCGGACCAGTTTTAAGCTTTGAACCTGATCCCACATGGCAATTTTCTTTTCTTCGCGTCCAAATTTCCAGATAACATACTGAGGCTTAATTTCTGCAAGAGTCCACCCTTCGTACTCTTCCCCTTCGCGCATGATAACGGTTTCATTTTTTATTCTGAATACGGCCATGTCCACTTCGCCGGTCAGTATGCCGACAAGTGTCCATGTGCTTGGTGTGACGGTTGCTTTTTTCTGAATTTCCGAAGGGTTATCAAGTCCTAAAATGTTGTGTTCAAGGATCACAGATGATTCTTTAGTTATTTTATCGACTGCAGATGTTGTGAAAGACTCTCCCAGAATCGGAGCAGTAGGCACCGGCAATGGAATATACGACGAAGCCAAATATGCAACCGCAAGTCCGAAAACAAGCGGCCATATCCATGCCGGGAATTTAGTATTTTTAAGCTCCATGTTCAGTCAATATCCTGCAGTTATTTATCTGTTTTGAAAACTGTTTCATTTATGATTTCTATTCTTCAATTTCAGCGTAAGAATGGTAGTTGTTTTTAATCCACTTGTCCATCCCCTTGGTATCATGATAAATATCCAGTCTTATTAATCTTTTCCTGAGAGTTTTGGCTGAACTATAATAGAAAAGACGGACTTTTCGCGATAACCTTGCGCTGAAGACATTTTGCGTGCCTTGAACCTTATGGATATTCATACCCGGAGTCCCGGCGTCCTGCACATCAAACCTTATAAGAGTTTCGATAACTTTTTTAAACAGTTTGAACTGTGTTGAGTAAAGTTTTTCGAGGTCTTCAATAAAGCTGGGCAGGGGCTCACTTTTGGTAAGAAGGGATTCAAGAATCTCTGAAATTTTTTCAAATCCTTTAGTGTCTGATTTGCCTTCTTTAGAAATCGATTCAAGCCTGCGCTGCTCGGTCTGAAGTTCTTCGACTTCTTGTTCCAGAAGATGATGATATCCTTTGATCTCCTCCATCTCATTCATGAGACTGTTGATTCTTTCCGCACTTTTTTTGCTCTTGCCGAGGTAAAAGTGAAGCATTCTCAGGAGGTGATCTTCAGTAACCGGTTTTGGTATGAAAAAAGTGAAAACATCAGACTGCGCTTCGTCTGTGGCTTCAGCGTCCATTCCTGTAAGTAAAATAACAGGGATGTAAGGATATTCCTCACGGATAAAGGGAAGTATTTCAACTCCGCTCAGTCCCGAACCTTCAAAGTGAACATCAAGCAGAATTACATCCGGTTCTTCTTCTGACTCTTTTAAAAAGGCCAGAAAAGAAATCGGATCATAAAAGGATTCATGTTTTTCAAGTAATCCTGCCTCACGAAGAATTGAAACGGTATATTCATGCAACCGGGGATCATCGTCCGCCAATACAAAAAAGAGTTGTTCCTGAACCGGACTCATGCTGTTTCTCCTGCGGGAAAAGCCCCCGCTGGGCCGAATGTACCGAGAGGTACAAGTATACATACTTCTAAACCTTTTGACCCAAGGGTCTCAGTATTTGAAACCGAGATCTCAAATCCCATGTTGTCTCCGAAAAATTTTACAAAAAGAGTTCCCTGTCCCATAGCCTTTCCCTGTCGTTTTGATGAAGGAACGGCTCTTTTAAAAAGATCTTGCAGACTGTCATCAGCAACGCCGCCACCTGTATCTATAATTCTTATTCGCGCATTTTTTCCAACAGTATCTGCGATTACAGCAAGTTTGGGAATATATGTTTTAAACTCATCATTTCTTTGTCGCAGCAATTCTATCTGTCTCAGTTCCATTGCCGTCTGGCTGTTTCGCAAAAGATTAAGCAGAATCTCCCATGTCTTATACCTATCAATGAATATTTCTTCTACTCGTCCTTTCCAGCCGGTGAAATCGAAGGAAGCTTCAAGCCTTTTCTGGAATTTTTTCCGGTCGTTATCTAGGTTCTCTTTAAGTTGCTCAGCCAGTTCGTCAAGGGGTATTAGCTGCGGCTTAAAGGATAATCTGTTTTCAAGCCCCCGTAAATGTTCGATTATGCTTTCTTCAAAAGGAGTTACGATCTGGTTATACAGTTCTCTTTCTTTCACTTTCGGAAGATCGTTGATTATCGTATGAATTTGTGATTTCCAAGAATTTTGAAGAACCATCAATTCATCTTTAACCATATTTGCCTGTACTATCATATCTCCGGTTAGTTTCTCCGTGGAGATCATGAGTTCCAGCTGTCTTCGTTTTTGCTGTTCTTCTTTAATTGATTTTTCTCTGGCAATTTTTTCTGCGTCCGCGGGTGATTTCCTTTTTGTCATTATAAACATGAAAATGACTGTTAGGACATACAAGACCATAAAAGATCGGCTTAAAAATAATTTTGAAGAGAATTTTCCCGTCATATAAAGCAGGCGTGAAAAAATGAAAGCAAAGAAAATATTAAAAAAACCTACGTAAGTCATGGTTTCTCTGCCACCGATGCGCCATGAAAAATACAGACTGGAAACGACTAAAACTATGCAGAAAATATAATGCCTGATAGGATCGTCTACGTTTAAATCGAAAAGGATATACGCAAATATATAGAAGGCGGCTAAAAGCGGTAGTCGCCATCCTCCATTTTTAGTAGGGCTGAATATTTTTTCGCAAAAATTGCGAAAAGTTTCCCTAAAGTTTGTCTTTTCGCCGGAATCTGATTTGTGATTATTTCTTCTCATGCGGTCTGCCTGAGGTTATCCTTTTTTAAAATAAATGTGATGAGTTGTTTTGCCGTAATACCGCCTTATGAGCAAGGGGGAGTTTTAGATCGGACTTGACTTTTACATGTACTCCCTTAGAACCGTTATCAAGTTTATGGTGGTTTATCGAATTAAAGGACTGGCTGATTAAAATGAAAAAGAATTTTGCATTATTATTTATAATATCCTTAATGATTGTTTTTTCAGGATGTTTCGGTTCCGGGAGATCTGCTCAGGCCCCGGATGAGCCAACTGTTGTTTCCGATGACAGCCTTGATGTTGCACACCTTGTCGGAAATAAACCCGTAACTATCGCCGAATTGGTACAGTTTTCAGCTTCCCAGCAATATTCATCGCTAGACAGTATTTATAATCGTCCTCCTGAAGGGATGACCGGAAACTATTATGTCCAGCTTAGCGACGGAAATGAAATTGTTAATCTCGCTGAAAATGTAACAGTCCTTGTTCAAAAGGAAAATATACTTGCGGAAGGCTTTAAAAACGGACTTATCCGAATCTACGGAGGGCCGGGTTGTTCTGCTGTCCAAACATCTTCCGAACCTGTAAACGATATTTCATGGTTTCCTGATTCTTACGTTTTAGCCGCAACATCAGGGAATAATCCTTTTGTGGAAGTTTTTAACGTTAAAACCTGTTCACGTGTTTTGACGGCTGATGTCAACAGTACCATCGATAAGTTTGCCGTTTCTCCTAAAGGGTCGTGGCTTGCTGTAATTGATAAAGCCCGCAGGCTTTGGGTTGGTCCTCCTGTCGGTCCTTTTACTCAAATTCACAGGTTCCTTCGCGAGCCGCTTTCGCTGTCTTTTTCCGATGAAGAAGGGATTTTGATGGCAGTTGATGCCATTGGCGAGTTTGCTATGTGGAGCCCGCTCAAGGGAGTTCAAATTTTCAGGAGCAAAATTGAAGGCGGGCCTTTTTCCTCCGTCAAGTCTGACGGTCCGTATCTGGATATGACAACGGAAGCCGGGGATCGTTTTCGCTGGGATGTCGCGCAGCGAGTCCGGTCAGCATATAGTGAAAGCGAAAAAAGCTTTAAATTAAAAAACGGAGTTGTGTCATATATCTCTCCGAGAAAGAGGCTTTCGCGAAAAGTCTTTTTCAAACCTGTAGTAATAGAAGTCTCAAAGTCTCCATCTGCAAAAGCTTTTCGGGTTAATGACATTGATGGAGAGATGCGGTACTACTCTTCTGTTACCGGGGCCCCTCTTGAAGACCTTCAGGATCTTGCAGATTGGCAAAAGGTCAGTGTCGGTAACGATTATTCTTTTTCTGAACGAGGACGCTCTTTTATTTTGGCTGAACCTATTGCACAGCGTGAATTTCAACGGTTGTATTGCAGGTTTATTCCAAGTAAGGGGTATTTCCTTTGGTGGGATAAAGTCGCAAGGCCGGATGATTATTTCCGGTCGCGTGGTATGGTGCCGAGCCGCTTAGGTATTTCAAAGGATTCTCCTTTGAAATGGAAACCTCTTGAGGCCGGGAAAATAGATATTCGGGATAATAATTGATAGGTTAATTTTACATTCTTAAAGTCGAGGCTAAAATGGAAGAAAGAAAAAAACGTATTTTAGAAATTAATAAGAATCAGCGCGGGTTCAGTCTTATCGAATTGATGATTGTTATCGTTATCTTAGGACTTTTGGCGTCTATGCTTGTTCCTAAAATTATGGATAGACCTAACGAAGCAAGAGTCACCAAAGCTAAAATGGATATGAAAGCACTTGATTCAGCCTTGAAACTTTATAAGCTTGATACAGGCAGATATCCTACCACTGAGCAGGGGCTTATGGCTTTGATTAAAAAGCCTGATACCCGTCCGGTTCCTCGTAACTACCGTAAGGGGGGATATCTTGATTCCACCACTGCTCCTGTTGATCCTTGGGGATATGATTATATCTACAGAAGTCCTGGTGAAGAAGACCGCGACTACGAAATTATATCCCTTGGAGCTGATGGAATGGATGGCGGAGAAGATTTTGACGCAGACATCAAAAGCTGGGAATAGATTTCTTCGTAAGGATCTGTATGCTTAAGCATTCAAAGCGAACCCTATCGGGTGGATTTACATTTATTGAATTATTGATAGTTCTTATAATAGTGGGCATAGGCTGGTTCACGCTTATGCCCAATCTTAATCTTGCGGGTAGCAAAGAAAAAGATTCTTTGAATCTTGTAAACGCTTTTATTTATAAGGCTCGTTCTGAAGCTGTTGAAACGGATTCCAAGCAGACTCTTTATATTGATTTTGAAAAAGGTCTTGTGAAATGGAAAGACGGAGAAATAGCTCTCCCCGGAAGAATAGTCAGCGGGCATCTCAATGAAGAGCCGCTCGGCGGAGACGGTGTAGATTTTTCCATTTATCCTGAAGGTTTCAGCGATGAGGTCAGGCTTGTTTTTGCTGATGGAGTGACGTTGTCTCTTGACCCCTTGTCTGTAAGGTTTGTGGAGATGTAGTTTGCCGGATAAAAACGGTTTTTCACTCATAGAGATTATCGTTGCTTTAACAATTGCGGCAACTCTTTCCATTACATTTTTAGGAGTGCAGCGGCAAAGTGTTTTGATGGCTCAAATTTCTAAAGATTCGTGGGATGTTTTGAACCTTTCACAAGATATTCTTGCCCACAAGTATCCTGAAGGTCTGGCAATGGTTTCTTCCGGTTGGATTCCATGGCCCGGACCGCCAGAAGGATCATTCAGGGTCGGCCTTGAAACCATTTCTTCCATAGGTGTCGGGTATTATTTAATAGAGACAAAGAGCGGCGGTTACACCTTAGGGTGGAAAGTTTACCGCGTTTCTCGCAGAACTCGGAATCAGCGATGAGTATTCATTTTGCTGAAATTAAGTGTTCCAGTTGCCGTCAGAGTGGTTTCTCGCTTGTTGAGGTGTTGATAGGGCTAGTTCTCTCGGGATTGTTGATGAGCATGGTTGCGATGGTTTTGGGACAATCTATAACCAATAATGAAGTTGTGCGCTCTAATGTCAGCCTTTCTTCCCGCATGTTCACGCTTCGGCGCATTCTGCATCGTGATTTACAGAACAGGAAGATTGGAGGATTTATCGGGATTGAAGGTAACGGCTTTACGATCGTTTCTACAAATAATCTTCTTGAGGATGGAGCTGTCGCTGTAAATGTGGATTGGGATTTTTCTGGAAATATGATCCGCAGAAGTGAACACTCCGAGCATATTAAATATGAAAGCTCATTTCAACTTTTGCGCGGCGTGACCACATGGTCTTTAGAATTTTTAGATGGTAAAGATAATTCATGGATTTCTGCTACGCAGTACAAAGCAAGACCGTTGAATCTAAAGTCTGCAGTAAAAGCCATGCGGTTGAATCTGTCATTTGAAGACGGGCAGCATATTTTGATTGTTGAAAGGATCCCTTATGTCTATGAATAAGAATCATGAACAATCAAAAGGTGTTGTATTAGTTCTTGTTTTGGTTATTTTTATGGCCCTTTCAAGTCTTACTTTGATGACGATTGAGGTCAGCTCTCGCGGAGCCGCGGAAGCTTCCAGGATGCGCGGAGAATATGAAGCTCATTTTGCTGCAGAAGAGGTTTTATCTCTTGTTTATAGACAGCTTCGTGAAGATGATACTCCGTTTTCAGATTCATCTAAAGATAAATGGGCTAAAGAATGGAGCTCTGACGGGGTTTCTTATACAATAAGGCCTTGTAATGAAAAAATAAATTTAAATAAGCTGTCTGAAAATCAAGATCAAAAGAAAATTGTTTCTATCATGAAGAGCATTCTTCCAGGCGGGCTTGATGTTTCCAGATTGCTTGGAAGTTTGGGGAATTGGGTTGGTAAAAAGACTAATTCTGTTTTAGAAAAAATGGATAGACTCTATTATGCTACGCAGTCTCCATCATATGAGCCTGCGAATGGTAATTTAAAAACCCCCGAAGAAATTTTGCTTGTAAGCGGCTGGCGTGATTTTAATAGAAAATGGGTCGTGGATACCTTTACGGTGTGGGATGAAGGAAAACTTAATATAAATTTTGTTTCCCGTGATACTTTGCTGGCATTTTTCCCGGAATTAGGACCGAAAATAGACAATATTCTTCACTGGAGAGATTCAAGGGGATTTACGGATTTAAGTCAGATTATTACCGTCGCAGGGATTATGGCTGATTCAGATCTTTATCGGGATATGTTGAATTTTCTTACAGTTAAATCAAATTTTTTTGAGGTTCTTGTCACTTCTGAAGCGAGCGGTTGTAAGGTTGTTAAGCGTTATATTATTTCACGCCCTGAAAATTTTCAGAACCAGCTTCCGAAGCTCATATATCAAAGTGATGTGTCGGTTACATTCCCTGAGATTAATAGTTAGTGGTAAGTAGCCAATTCTTCGGCTACTTCTGATAAATAGACAAACAGCTTTCTTACGGGTATAGGACAGAGCCATAGATGGCCGCATTAAAACATATATATATACTTTCTTTTACAGGACAAGAACATCAATGGATGTTGTTTGACGGTGCAACTCTTTCCGAATCGGAAGGGCCTGGACCTAAAAATAAATATCCGGCTGTTGCGTTGTTGCCTGATCCCCTTTTTTTCTTTTTCAGACCTAAAGGTGTTACCAAATCCAGACATGCTAAATCTGCAACTTTAATGCAGATGAATTATTCCTTTCCGGATCATGGAACCGGTTTTAAGGTTTTGCGTCCTTCCGGAGGAGCTGTTCTGGGATACACTTCTCATGATCTCCTTAGCAGATTTCTTGATCAGCACAGGGAAGTTCTTTCTAAAGTTACTGTTCTTACTTCTGAGTTTGTAGTCTGCTGGCGTGCTGCGGTGGCAGAAGGACTGTCTGTTTGGAGCTGGAAAGGTCAGGGAGGGGTGCGCATTCTGGCTGCAGCCGAGGAACTTACTTATTTTCGCGGTGGTGATGAAGAATTTGATAATCGGTTCAAACGGCTGAATCTTGATGGTGAACCGGAAATAATTGAGCTTGAAAAAGCCTGTAAAATTTTTGAAGAGAAAAAGATTCGCTGGGCCAGATTAAATCTGCATTCAGGTGGAAGGTCTAAAGAGGATAAGAGTGCTGTTCTTGACTTTAAGCCGTTTATTATTGCAGCGATTCTTACAAGTTTAATTGGAATTTTCTTTATTGCAGGACAGTACCACCGTTGGCAGCTGAGTAAAGATGTCGCGAAAGAGTGGCGCGTTAAATTGCAGGAAGTTTATGTTTCGGCATTAGGCCCTGCGCCGGGTTCAGATCCATATGGAAAGATCCTTTTCAAGCTTGACCAGCTAAAAAGCGGTGGAAGCAACAAGGGGGTCGACGTTGTAGGGTTGCTTGCTGTGCTAAGTGAAAGTTCCCCTGCCGGTATTTCAATCGAAAGTATTAACCTTGGGGCAGATTCAGGGAATATTCGCGGTAAAGTCAGCACTTATGAAGATCTTGACGGCATGATGGAAAAATTGTCCGGTGCTGGCCAGTTCCATTTTGTTCTTGAGCAGGCCACCAACGTTCAAGGTGGTATCGATTTCAGCCTCAGAGCTGAGTATAATCGGTAATAATTAAGAATCGTGCGATTTTAGAATAATATTTGAGTATAGTTTTAAAGGTATTTTTTTATGGAACTGGAAAGATTTTTTATCTGGCAGGATTGGCCTGCTGAAAAGCAAAAGCTGTTCTTTGCCGCTCTTGTTGCTGCGTGGGGGCTTGTGCTTTTTATGATCTGGTCCGGTTTTCATGAAAGTCAGGTAAGCGAAGCCCGCTCTGTCCTTCAAAACAAGTTGCAATACAGTAAAACAGTACCGCTTGTTGAGCAGCTTAAAGTCGGAGAAGCTTCGCAAGGAGCTCTTATCGACCGTGAACCTATGACGGCAGCTCAGCAGGTTACCCGCGATTTAGGCCTTGATAACAGGCTTACCTCGCTTAGGCCTCTTCAGTCGGGCAGCAGCTCGGGGGAAGGCGTGCAGGTTATTCTTGAATCTTTGAACCTGCCTGAAATGGTCGCACTCATGCGGGATTTTAATGTCCGCGGGGGGCTGAAAGTTACCTCCTTTTCAATTAATCACAGGCTGGACACGCCGGATTTGGCAGATGTACAGATTATTCTTGTCAGGTAGGCTGTTCATATGAAGTTTAAACCGAATTTTTCCATTAAAACGGGACTTGGCAGATTTTTTTTATTTCTTGCCGGGATTATTCTCGGTATTTTCCTGTTTATGCCTTGGGAGGTTATCTGGTCTCAGGTCTTTAAACAGATTGACGCAAAAGTTTCCAAAGCAACTATCCAGTGGGGAGATTTTGTAAGTGCCGGACCTTTATCCTTTGAAGTGACCAATTTATACGTTACTACTGACAAAGGTCTTATTATCACTATTCCGCAATTCGGAATGTCCTTCGGTCTTTCTCCTCTTGTTGAAGTCAGGGTCAAAACAGGGCCGGAGCTAATCGCAAAGGTGTTTAAATCGAAATCGCTTACGCTGAGCGGCGGTGTGGATTTGAGTAAAGTTGTTAAATTAGATGGTCTGGGCGGCATTGTTAAGATAACTTCTGATGTAGGTTTTCATGAATGGGGCGGACCTCCTAAAACAGGAAGCCTCGTAGTAAGTTCAAAGCAGGTAGAGATTCCCGGCGGTCTTGTTGCTGAAGACGTAAACGTTAATGCCGTGCTTGCCGGAAATCAGTTTCAGCTTAATTCTTTCAGCAGCGGAATGCCCGTACCTACTGACGCTAAAGGTTCTGCTACTCTTAACTGGGAGAATCTTCAGGCGTCTACGTATAATATTTCAGGCAGTGTCACTTTCGGGAATACTAAACGGCAGTTCGCTAAGACCGGAAATATTTCCAAGTATTTAAATTTCTAGCATAAGTAATGCTTATCCCTCTTCCCAAAGAGATCAAATGATACTTAACAATATTCTATCATACGCAAAGTGCGTTCTTCTTGAAGTGCTCGAGCATGGCTCCATCGCAATTGATGCAACTGTCGGAAATGGCTATGACACTGTTTTTCTTGCTCAGCAGGTTGGGCGCGACGGGCGTGTTTTCGGCTTTGACGTGCAAAAGGATGCTATTGAACAGACACGCGAAAAGCTTAATGAAGAATGTGTGCCTAACAACTGGAAGTTGTTTCATCAAGGGCATGAGGATATGCTTGATGTTATTCCTGAAAAATATCACGGCAAAATCAGCGTTGTGGTCTTTAATTTAGGCTTTCTGCCGGGTAGTGATAAGAGTGTTGTGACTAAAGCGGAAACAACTTTGAAGGCTCTTGAATCTTCGCTTAAGATGCTTGCAGTCGGGGGGATTATCTGCATCGCCATTTACGCCGGGCATCCTGGCGGGGAAGAAGAGGATGTCGCGGTCCGCGAATTTTGCAGCACCCTGGATTATCATTCCGTAAGGGTTATTCAGAGCGAAATGACCAATAAACCCGGATTTCCTATCAGGCTCTTATTTTTGGCAAAGCTTAAGTAATTAGCACCTCTGAGAAAATAGAAAGACCGGCAGAAATTATTTCTGCCGGTCTTTTTTTTGTTTTTTAAGTTAGTCTCTGATCGGGTGCAGATTATCAGTGATAAAATTCATTAATAGTCTTTACGACGTATTCCGCCTGCTCCGCAGTCATATGCGGACCTATGGGCAATGATACAACTTCGCGGTGGATCGCTTCACTTATCGGCAGGGACAAGTGTCCCATGTGCTTGTATGCACCTTGTTTGTGCGGTGGAGTCGGGTAATGAATTGCTGTGTGAATCCCGTTTTCTTTAAGATGAGTAATGAGTCCTTTTCTGCCTTCACAGCGCACGACAAAAAGATGCCATATCGGCTGAGCCCACTGTGGTACAACGGGTAGAATCAGCGGGGTGTCTTTAAGTCCTTTAAGATAGATATCCGCAATATTTCTTCTGCGCCAGTTCCAGTCATCCAGAACATCAAGTTTAACGCGTAGAAAGGCTGCCTGCAGCTCATCTAAGCGGCTGTTGAATCCAAGAGTTTCGTGTACATATTTCTCTGATGAACCGTAATTACCTATTGAACGAATCCTTTTTGCGAGATCTGCATCCGTGGTCGTAATAGCTCCACCATCACCGAACGCACCAAGGTTTTTACCGGGATAAAAACTGAACGCTGCGGCATGCCCTAGAGTTCCGATCATTTTTCCCTTGTAAACAGCTCCGTGTGCCTGAGCTGCGTCTGTCACAACAAAAAGAGAGTGCTCTTCAGCAAAGGCCATGATCTTGTCCATATCTGCGGGTTGACCGTAAAGGTGAACAGGGATGATCGCTTTTGTGTCAGGAGTCAGAGCCTGTTCAAGCTTTTCAGGATCGATATTATAGGTGGCCTCAATCGGCTCTACAGGAATAATATTAGCTCCTGTGCGGGTAACCGCAAGCCATGTGGCAATAAAAGTGTTTGACGGTACGATTACATCGTCTCCGGCTCCCACTCCTGCGGCTCTTAGTGCCAGTTCCAGAGAATCAAGTCCGTTTCCGGTTCCTATGCAGTGATTTGCTCCGGTATAAAGCGCAAATTCTTTTTCAAAAGCTTTTACTTCATTACCTAATACATACCACCCTGATTCGAGAACTCTTTTTGCCGCTGCATCCATTTTAGCTGCAAGAGTTTTGTAGGTCCAGCCTACATCAAGAAATTGAATTTGAGTCACGCTCATTCACCGCCTTTAAAAAATCTTCATAAGTATAGTAATAATCACTCGGGTCATAATATTCTGAAGCAAGAACAAGACAAACTGAGCCGGATGAAAAATTCTCTAATTCGCGCCATGTCATTTTCGGAATATAAAGACCGTAGTAGGAACGATTGAGTGAAAATGTCGTTTTGTTTTTTCCATCGTCCAGTATAACATCGAAACTGCCAGAAGCAGCTATAATGTATTGTCTTAATTCCTTGTGGGCATGGCCTCCGCGAGATTCACCGCCGGGCACGTCATATAAATAGTACACTCTTTTGATATCAAAGGGAATATGGCGACTGTTTTCAATGAAAGTCAGGTTGCCACGGTTATCTTCTATTTTGGGCAGATCGATAAGCTGTGGTTTGTCTTCATTAATCATTTTTTATCCTTCAGCTCCAGTTCAGTTAGCCGGATATATTTTTGAAAGGTGTAAAAGAATCCGTGAATTGCAATAATAAGTCCCGCACGGCCATCCAGAAATCCTAATTTAAGCAGGTATTGTTTAAAAAATTTACCGATTCCATGCCCTATTGCCGCTCCGAGTGAAGCGCGTTTACCGCGGGAATACAGATCTTCGGCTGCGTCTTGAGTATAGCTGTTAATTTTTTCAAGGTGCTGGTTAAAATTCTCATAAGGGTAATGGATTATATCGCCGGAAAGTTCTCCAGCCTTATTTTTAGGGCGAAGCTCTTCATGCGGCCGGATTCCACCGATAGTTATTCCTTCCGGTCTAAATATACGGAAAAGCTTGTCGGGATACCATCCGCTATGACGGATGAATCTGTTAAAATACCATGATTTTCTGGCGCAGTAAAAGCCGTCCACGTTTGAAGGATTCTCAAGTTCATTGATGATGCTTTCAGCCAGCTGAGGAGAAATAATTTCATCCTGATCAATTGTTACAACCCATGGGGTTGTGATTTTAGTAAGAGCAAATTTGTGCTGCTCAATTGCGCCGTTCCAATCGTTGTGAACAACTCGTGCATTATGTTTTTTTGCAATTTCAAGAGTTGAATCTGATGAGCCGGAATCAATAACCAGCAGGTCGGAACAAAATGAAAGGCTGGTCAAAGCTTCATCCAGCAGCCGTTCTCCATTATAAGTCAGGACTAATCCTGTAATGTGGTTCATTTGAGCCTTTTCGTTGAGGTTCATCACGAAATAAATATTTAAAAATAGAATTAATAGTCGAAAATGAATTTATAGTAGATAGGCGCGAAGCGAGAGTCAAGAGGGTGTCGAAGAAGTGCCGCGGTTAAGTCATTTTAGGCTCAATGGCCTTTGTTATCTGTAGGGCGCGGTTAGCCTTAACTCTTCCGGGAATTCCATAGTATTTCAGAACGCCTTCAACTTCACACTCAACCAGATCTTCTTCATCTGTGTTAAGCAGCAGGAGGTCTCCTTCCTCAAGATTTACAAGCTGACGTCCTGTAATCTTTGTTCTGCCGAGGCGGACAACTAATTCAACCGGAGTTTCAAGAAGTCTTTCTTTAAATCTGCTTACCCAGACGTGGTCGATTTCAAGTCTTTCAGACTGAAATGATGCGTGGAGTTTTGAGCGGATAGGCTCAAGGGTCGAGTATGGCAGGCATACAATAAGTGAGCCGATTGCGTTTTCAAGTTCAACTTCAAAAGTAATGACTATGACAACATCAGACGGCGGAACAATTGCCGCAAACTGCGGGTTGACCTCAGAGCGGATAAGCTCAAGGTGCACTTCATGAACAGGCCGCCATGAATCTTCAAGGTTTGAAAGGGCGATTTTGACAACACGGTCGACTATAGCCTGTTCAATGGGGGTGAAATCTCGTCCTTCAACTTTCGGCTGTGAACCGGAACCTCCGAAAAAACTTTCCACAAGAGCAAAAACAAGGCGTGAGTCAACAACCAGAATAGCGTTACCGCGGAGCGGGTCCATTTTAAAAATCGAAAGGGAGGTCGGTACAGGCAGAGAGCGCATGAAGTCCCCGAATTTGGACATATCAATAGATATCGGGTTGATATCAACTCTTTTGCGCATGGTATTGGCAAGGTTGTTCGTTGCCAGACGAGCGAAACGGTCGTTAACAATTTCGAGCACGGGCATACGACCGCGAATAATGCGGTCCTGATTCGCAAGGTCAAATGTAACTACACCGGAATCATCATCCGGTATATCCTGCTCAGCTTCAACTTCTCCACCGGAGAGGCCTCTAAGCAGGGCATCGACTTCATCCTGTTGAAGGATTTTGCTCATTCTTCTGCGATCCGTGTTTTAATGTTTTTTATGGTATTCCGGCAAAGCCGTTTAATTGCCATTTCTTATTAATTAACTGCTTTATACAACAAAGTAAATGAAAGCTACAGTCTGCAATTTGTGAAGACTGCTCTCATATGACTGCTTTGTATATATCATATCGTGTTTCTTGCGAGAATCTTTAGATGTCTGATTGTACTTGTTATGGCCGGAAATTTTTAACCTTTATGTGCCAAGGTTCAAACCTTACTCCCAGCATATTGTCTTTGGGGTAGCGAAGTTTAAGATATCCCTGATTGCGAAGCCTCGTACATGTTTCAGTTCCGGCAAATTTGATGCTGAAATTTGCCGCGCCGAGTCCTCTTTCGCCGACATCAAAATCTCCTACACCGTGGAAGGAGTATCCCGGAGGAGCAAGGGATCGTGATGCAAGAGAGAGATTCCCATTATTTTCAGAGGCTTTTGCAAGAAAAAGGATGAATTGTTTCATGATACCTCGCACTCCGGAGGTGAGGTAAACCTTGTTTCCCAGCAGCTTCTTTATCGATTTGTAGGTTTCATAAGGTTGGCCGCGGTATAAAAAATTACCTGTTCTGGAAATTTTAACCAGATCCTTTTGGGAAATCTGTGATGTAATCTCATCGATTGGTCTTTTACCGTAAAATCCGTAGTTTGTTGCATCAAAATTAAAAGTATAATCTAGAAAATTAAGTTCTTTCTTGGTGAAACTGCCGATGGATGGATTGCTATCTGCATAACGCAGAGCCTCGTCGAAACCTAGTATACTGAAATTCCCGAAGCCTACAGTTTTCTGAATTCTTTTAAGTTTTTTGAATGTGGAATTAAGAATGGCTAATTGATTATTTTTTACGATAATATCACCTGTGTGCGGCAGGTCGAAATTAGCCATGTTGTGGAGGTAGTCTTTTAGATCCTGATCTTCTAAAGAGCGGGACGTTCCTGATGCATGGGCAAGTGTCTGTACTCCGCACAAGGAGGTTGCGGCTGTAACGGTGCAAAGCGTTTTTAGAAACGTTCGTCTGTTCATTTTGTTAATTGTTTCAGTCCAGTTTTAAGTTCAAGCTTAAATATGAAAACTCCGTTTTTCATATTGTTATAACATATAAGCCCAAGTGGGAAGCTTTTGAAAAGCTCCGCAGTTACGGGGATAGAAGTTTTTCACGTTTGTACTGGTTTTTAGTGATAGTGAAAGACCGGCTTAACCCAGCTGAATAAGAGATTTAGCGGCAGCAGATTTTGTGGATGCGGATTAAGAAATATGCGGTTTTAAAGGGGGGAAAGTTGTTTGATAGAGTGATAGCATTTCCGGTCTAAGCGTATTTGGAAAGCCTCTTTAGAACCTGATGCAGCTCTTAAAAAGGCACACCAAAATACGCTCAGGCCGGATTAATGATTTATTGTCCGCGTTTGGTCCAAAGTTGCATTTCTTTCATCTTTTTGCGGCGCTCACGCTGCAGTGATTTGCAAACAAGAGGAGTTTTCTTTTTAAGATCGTGTCTTTCTCTATACTCATCAGGAGTCAGATTATGTGAAGCAAGGTGCTTTTTAGTGATAATCTTGAAAGATTTACCGCATTCGCAACATACGATAGTTTTTTCTTTAATAGATTTTTTAGGGTCACATGCTGGTGCTTCTTCTTTTGCCGGCAGTGTATTTTCCGCAATCGCCTGAATACCGGCAGACAGTTTACGAACCATTGAAGTCATTTCTTCTTCGTTCATAGTTCTTACGCTGGCTTGTGCTTTGACTATTTCCAAAGCTTCTTTAAGATAATCTTCCACTTGATATCTCCTTTGGGATTATATTTATACTAACTGTTGTATTGGGAAAACAATGGATAAGGTAGATTATATTCGCTGTCAAATGTATTAAGCTGTCGCTGAATGTTTGTTTTGTTGTTTTTATGTAGAATTGTAAAGGGAAGAGCTGTTTTGACTGTCTCATAACGCGGAAATTGTTTTAATGCACTTATTAGCAGTGATTTTACTCGTTCTGTATAGAATATGATATGGGTTGGATAAACTTGACTGGAGCAAATACGCAAATCATGAGTATTTGTGTCCAAGTTCGGATTTGTTATAACCGTTTATTTATGCATGTGAATCTTGTCACTTAAATTTATTGTAGTTTTAAAGAAGAAAGTGTGAGTGCTTCCATATCTTTTTTGTTCTGTGTAAGTTCTGATAAGTAATTTGTACTCTTTTAAACGGTATGGAATCAATTCCATATGCGTATTTTTGAAAATATAATTTAGATTTATGATGCAGGATGTTTATTTGTTTTTTAAGCAAGTCGGATGTAGGTATATAAAATCAGGTTTGTGTTTTTCAGAAGATTTGTAAAATACTGATATAGACAGTGCAGGCGGTCTTTTTTAAGAAAAAATTTCCAAGTTTTATTCAGGGAGCGAGGATGATTATACCGGTAATTCTTTCAGGCGGAAGCGGAACCAGATTATGGCCGCTTTCCCGTAAATTGTACCCAAAGCAACTTCTTGATTTAACGGGAAACGGATCCTTGCTTCAGGCTACAGTCCATCGCGGATGCGGTTTGAAAGGGGCTGCAAATCCTATTATTGTGTGTAATGAATCTCACCGTTTTATGGTGGCCGAGCAGCTTAGGCAGATCAATATTCATCCCGATACAATATTTCTTGAGCCGGAAGGGAGAAATTCCGCTCCGGCAATCGCCGTTTCGGCTTTTCGTGTGCAGGCAGAAAACCCGGAAGCACTTTTATTGGTAATGCCGTCTGATCATGTTTTCAAAGATTCGGCAGCGTTCTATGCGGCAGTCGAAGATGGTGTAAAAAATGCAGAAAATGGTGATTTTGTCCTTTTCGGCATTGTTCCGACCTCTCCTGAAACAGGTTACGGATATGTTAGGCATGGGGATGCCGCTGAAGTAAGTAACGTTTCACCTGTCAAAGAATTTGTTGAAAAACCGGATTATCAAACCGCTCAGGCTTATCTTGAATCCGGAGAATATTTTTGGAATAGCGGCGTATTTCTTTTTAAACCGCAAGTTTTCCTTGATAAGCTAAAAGAACTTGAGCCGGAGCTCTATGAAGCATGTCGTCTTTCCGTTGAAAAAGCCCGTGTTGATCTTGATTTTGTAAGACTCCATGAAGCAAGTTTTATTTCATGTCCTGCAAAATCTGTTGATTATGCCGTAATGGAAAGAGTTACGAATAGAGTTGTTGTTCCTCTTGATAGTGGCTGGTCAGATATCGGATCATGGGATTCCTTGATGCGGGAGTTTACTGATGATGAAAATGGCAATGTCTTTGTAGGAGATGTGGTTACTGAAGGCGTGACAAACAGTTTCCTCCATTCATCCGGAAGAATTATCGGTGTTGTCGGTATGGACAATGTTGTGGTCGTCGAAACTGATGACGCCGTATTAGTGGCTGACCGCAAAACTGCTCAGGATGTTAAAAAGCTGGTTGAAACTCTCAGCAAAGCCGGACGGGAAGAAGTTTCTGTTCATCGCAAAGTGTACCGACCGTGGGGTTCCTATGAGCGGATTGATTCCGGGGGCAGATTTCAGGTTAAACGTATTGTTGTGAAACCGGGCGGGATACTTTCCTTGCAGATGCATCATCACAGGGCGGAACACTGGGTTGTTGTCACGGGAACCGCAAGTGTCCTTATAGGTGAAAAAGAGATGATGCTTAACGAAGATCAGTCCACATATATTCCTATCGGAGTCAAACACAGACTCACTAATCCCGGCAAAATAGATCTGGAACTTATTGAAGTGCAGACCGGAAGTTATCTTGGAGAAGATGATATTTCACGTTTTGAAGATGTCTACGGACGCTCAAAGGAAATTACCAAGTCGTGAAACATGCCTTGATTACAGCTTTATGCATTGTTTTATTCTCCTCTTTTGCCAGCGGCTGCCTGTGGATCATGGCCGGAGCTGTGGGGGTTGCTGTAGTTACTGCAAATATTGATGAATATCAAAATTCTGATTCCAACAGCACCGGTACAGAAGCTCTTGATGAATATCTTGCGGATGAAAAAGCTGTTGATGACGCTTTGGCCGGAGCTGAATCTGAAAAGATTGAAGTTAAAGAAAATGTGACAATTGATGATGTTATAAACAATAATGACGGCAAGATAATAACTAACTGATTTATGCCAGTTTTGGCTTGCATTGGGCTTTTTATAAAGTATATTAATAAGAATTGAAAAAAGTTATTTAAAATTATGAACCGGAGAAACACTATGCCCGAGAATGCAAAAAAGACAGTACTTGTTGTTGAAAGCAGTCAGACACAGGTCCGTATTATAACTGATCATATCGAAAGTCTGACTTATTTTGATACAGTAACAGCTTCTTCGCTTGATCAGGTTGAAGAAATTCTTGAAACCAGTGGTGAGGATGTCTTTATTGCCGTTCTTAATTTGAATATCAAAGGAGCTCCGGACGGTGAGGCTGTAGATTATGTTCTTTCACGTAAGATCCCGTGTATTATTTTAACTTCAACTTACGATGAAAAAATCCGCAACCGGTTTATTGAAAAGAATGTGCTTGATTATTTCAACAAGGGAAATCGTAACGGCCTTGACGATATGGTTGATATGATCCGCAGAGTTCATTCAAACAGCGATGTTAAAGTTGTTGTTGCTGAAGATAACGGAACAGCCAGAAAAATTATGTGTAAACTGTTGGAACGGCTCAATTTCAACGTTTTTGCCGCTGAGGACGGAGCCAAAGCTCTAGAGTATATCCGCGCTAATCCTGATGTGAAACTTCTGCTGACTGATTATGAAATGCCTGAGCTTGATGGGTTTGAACTTGTTGCGGAGGTTCGTAAAACTCATTTCAGAGATCAGTTGGCTATTCTCGGCGTTTCTGCTCATGACTCCGGTGCGATTACTGCTAAGTTTCTTAAGCTCGGAGCTAATGACTTTCTTAAAAAACCTTTTGAGGTGGAAGAGTTTTCATGGCGCGTCACTAATAACCTCAATGAACTCGATCGTATCTCTTCAATCAAAGATGCCTACAGCCGTGACCCGCTGACCGGTTTCGGCAATATGAAGACTTTTCTTGAGCAGGGACGTGAACTCTTTGACAGCCTTAGTAAGCAGGAACGTACTCCCGTTTTAGCCGCATTTAATGTGGACAACCTGCTGGAAATAAACTCCCGGTTCGGATGGGATGCAGGTTCTGCCGCTCTAAAAAAAGCTGCTGCGAATCTTGAGCAGCAGTCTCTCGGCTGGTTGCTTTCTGCCCGCTGGGATGGTGGATTTATTGTTTTGGCCGAAGATCCGGAAGTTTTGAAGAATGACCTCGTCGCAGCGCAGACAGGGTTTGCAAAGAGCGCAGTCGGTGTTGCGGGAGAAAGATTTAAAGCAACAGCGTCATTTGCCATTTGCAAAACAGGTGAAAACAATCTTGATGCGACTATGTCAAAAGTTGTTACCGTTCTTGTTAAAATGCAGTCCATCGGAGTGGATTCTTTCCGCTTTGTGTAAACATAAATTATGCTGATTCTAAAATGCGCCGCATGCCGGCGGAAGCTTTTAAAGTATTACAAGATAGGGCAGGGTGAAGTTCACCGCTGTCATAAAGAGCGGATTAAAAAAGTCTGGAATCTGGAGGAAAAGGGCGGGAAGATATTCTGCCCATGCGGTAATTCATACGGGATAGATCGCGGCTCATATTACACTATGGATAAGAAGTCTTTCACTTATTCAGGGACAAAAGAGAACAATTAATATCTTAACGTGGTCATGAGCCTTATAGGATGTGTAAAAAGTCCTAAGGCGTGAGCTATGTCAGAAGCCGCGATATCTGCAGAGCGTGCGGCAACCATAGACGTACATTCCGGCCCTGAGACCACAATTCCAAGGGCTGCTTCTTTCAGCATGAGTGCATCGTTGCGACCGTTTCCGATGCATGCACACTTCTCAGCTCCGACTGAATTTATATAATCCAGTTTGGCTTTGTCTTCTGACGTTCCGCTTATGATGTGTATTGAAACTGGAAGGTCGATCAAATTCTCTTCGCACTGCCCGAAAGTATCAGCTGTCAGCACATGAATTTCAATATCGACGGATAGTTCTTTGATTATCTTACCTATTCCGGGCATGAGATTACCATCAAGAGCTATCGTGCCATTGTAATCCATAACAAGATGTTCAATGTTAAGTGGTCCAAAGCCCGGGATATTGAGACTGATCATGATCTGGTCCTTCCTATGCTCGAATTTCTTGGCTCTTAATACCTAGATACTGGCATATCTTTCAATCTGTTTTTTGTATTCCAGAATGCCTTTTACTATCCCGTCGGCAATGTAACCAAGATATTTCTCTGACTTAAGCCTTGAAGACTCTGTTTTATTGGTAACATATCCAAGTTCCACTAAAACAGAAGGCATTTTTGCTCCCATTAAAACATAGAAAGGGGCTTCACGCACTCCCTGGTCTTTTATAGGAAATTTCAGGCGGACATTGGCTAAGGCTTTTTTATGAATGTTTTTGGCCAAGTCTTTGCTTTCTTTCATTTTTGAATTCAGCATAAGGTCTGTCAGGATAACCTGCAGATCACTGATCCGTTTTGCGGAAATAGCATTTTCACGTGCTGCAACACGGACGGCATTGCGGTTGCGTGCAAGGTTGAGAGTATATGTTTCAAGACCGTTAATGTCTGAATTGCGATGCGCGTTGCAATGGATGGATATAAACATATCCGCCTTTTTGATATTGGCCATAGCCGTGCGTTCTTCCAGAGGAATAAATACGTCTGTTGATCTGGTATAGAGGATATTAAATCCTGCTTTCTTCAACTTAGCAGCCAGAATTTTTGTAAAACGCAGATTGATATCTTTTTCTCTCAGTCCGTGCCCGCTTGCTCCAGGATCTTTTCCGCCGTGCCCAGGGTCGATCATGATTGTTTTAAAAGTCAGTCCCAGCTGTTCAAGCAGATCTCCTGCCATAGCTTTGCTGTTGGCCGGAGGAGTGTATTTTGTTGAAGTCTTAGCAGTTCTTTTTTGTTTTGCCGCGGGTGTGCTTGTTTTAGGCTGTTCGGCAGCTCCTTCTTCGGGAGCTTGTACGTCAACAACCAGTCTGAAAGGGTTCTCAAGCGGGAAAATTTTATAATCCTGCATGGAGTTGAAATCCAGCACAACTCGAGTTGTACGCGGATCCCGCTGCGCGGAACGGATGTCTTTTAAAATTCCGTCAGCAACGTCGGTTGCTTTATTTACATCGTTACCAAGTATCGTGTTTTCCAGATCAATATAGAGTCTATGAGGACGGTTGACACTCTGATTCGGGTTTAAAAGCTGATAACGGAAGCGTACTTCGCCATCGAGGTCCAGAACAACCCGTGTGTACGAATCACTGCTGGTATATCTTACAGCCATGAGTTTAGCGCGTTTGCTTGATGACTCTTCTACTGCCGGAGCTGAAGCCGGAACGATGGTTCCTGATGGTTTCGCCTGTTCAGCGTTATCCTGCTGTTTTTTCGAAAGGCCATTGCGATCCATGGAATCAAGTCTGGATCTTGCTCTGGAATACATGTCGGATTTGGAATATCGGTGGACGATTGTCAGGTAATCTGAATAAGCCAGATCTTTTTCATTCAGTTTTCTCAGTCTAATTTCAGCCCTTCTGAAAAGGCTGTCATCAGTCCAAGCGTGGGAGGGGAAATTCGCGACCATCCGGCCATAATAATCAACTGCTTTTCTTAAATCACTTTCCAGTCCACTGTGGTAACCCAACTCTTCATATGATCTGCCGAGATAATATAGAGATTTAGGCGCGTATTCTCCGCGTGGGGATCTTTTAAACACATTTCTAAACTTTTTAGCGACGTTGTCCCATTCCGAGCGATATTTGGATTTTTCGCTGTTTTTTGTCAGCGCATGGAATTGTTTCCATGCAATGGTAAATTCGTCTTTAATGCTCGCTCCGAATGCACGAGCAGGAGTTACCGAAACAAGAAGTCCGGCAAGAAGGAGGCCCATCACTAAGTTTTGAAAAAATATTTTGCGCATCATTTTATATAAGTATTGGTTTTTTATTAGTTATCATATGTTTTTATTTAAGTTAGATTTATATGTGTTTGGTCTAAAAAAAGTTTAGATGTTCTCTTAATAAGCTTGCATCGGCTAAAAATCAACCATGGATATATTGAGATGATAAAATGTGTTAGCAGAAGGTGATTTCTATACTTTTATGAGTAATTATGGAAAACTGGACTGGCCTCATTTTTTATGTAATTGGCATGACTGTTGTCGGTAAAATCGAAACAATCAAACATTCATTTTGGAGATAGGCGAATGGAAGCTCCTCAGAGAAATTTAGCTCTTGATCTTGTCCGTGTAACCGAAGCGGCTGCACTGGCCTCCGCCAGATGGCTCGGACGCGGCGATAAGAATGCCGGTGATCAGGCTGCCGTTGATGCAATGCGTCTCAGCTTTAACAGTCTTGCAATCTGCGGTACTGTTGTCATCGGTGAGGGTGAGAAAGATCATGCCCCCATGCTATATAATGGTGAAAAACTGGGTGCAGGCGAAGGGCCGGGGATGGACGTTGCTGTTGATCCGGTAGAAGGAACCAACCTTCTTGCTTACGGCCGTCCAAATGCTATTTCTGTCGTGGGTGTTGCTCCTACAGGCATGATGCTTGATCCGGGGCCTAGTTTTTATATGCAGAAGCTAGTTGTTCCAACTGCTGCAAGAAATATGGTTGATATCAATGCACCGGTTAAGGATAACCTTCATAAGATCGCAAAAGCTCTTAATAAAGATGTTGATGATCTAGTTGTTTTTGTTCTTGAAAAACCTCGTCATCATGGCCTTATTCAAGAAATTCGTGATGCCGGAGCTAGAATTCAGTTGCACACTGACGGTGACGTTGCCGGAGCACTTATGGTCGTTGACCCCCGTTGCCAGGTTGATGTTATGATGGGAACCGGCGGAACTCCTGAAGGTGTTCTTGCTGCTTGCGCCATCAGAATCATGGGCGGAGAAATGTTCGCCAGATTCGATCCTCAGTCCGAAAATGAAAAGAGAGCTATGGAAGAGCAGGGCTATGATCTGCGTGACATTATGACCGTTAATGATCTTGTCAAAAGTGATGATATTTTCTTTTCCGCAACAGGTATTTCAGGCGGCACATTTTTGCGCGGAGTACGTTACCTCGGTTACGGAGCGGAAACAACTTCGCTTGTAATGCGCGGTAAAACAGGAACTGTTCGCCAGATTGAAGCTGTTCATACATGGGATAAGCTGATGAAAATCAGCGCAGTGAAATACGACTAGCAGTTTTTGTACAAAAGATTGAAGTTTTATAGCAAACGGCCCTGATATTGTATTCAGGGCCGTTTTTATTTTAAGCGGTTAAGATTCAACTCCATCTAATTTCTCACAGATTATTCCTGAATCTTCAGGGCTGGATGCGGAGTTCAGTTCCTTGCTTTCCCCGTGACAGGAAACTCCGTCAGGTCTGATTTGTACGTATCCTGCGGAAAGAACTTTTGTGTATGGAATTTGTTCTCTGAATTCAAGAAAACCGATACGGTTAGGGAACAAAATAGGAAGAGCTTCACCCGAAAAGTCCTCGAACATAATGTATTTCATGATATTTCCTTTTTGCTGTGCTTCGCCGCAATGTATTATTCTTTGAGTGTATTCCGTAATTATTATAAACTTGATCCGTGAGGTTGCAGGCTGCGACAGTTGCCCATAATCTTCTAACATACTATAGCCATATATCTGTCAGATCAAGAGCTGCTTATCAACAGTTTCGGAGGATTTAAATGAAAGACGAAGTAAAAGAACCGGTTCCGCTTGATACCAACAGTCTTGCTGTCATGAGAACGGTGCTTGCAAATGAACGAACCTTTCTTGCCTGGTGCCGTACAGCTCTCGGGCTTCTGGGATTCGGCTTTGTTCTTGAAAAAGCAGGTCTTTATTTGCGACACTTAATTCCTGATATTGATCCGCATTTATCAAAGGATTTAGGAGTGCTCAGCCTTTTTGCCCTTCTTTCAGGGCTGCTGGTACTTATAGGAGCGGCGTGGAGATTTTTCAGTATCGAAAAACAGATCGGGTCAAATCTTGGCAGAATGACTCCGGTTCCTGAAGTGCTGGTTTTGCTTGCAGTTGCACTTGTACTGATTGTAAGTGTCTTCTCCGGCAACATGCTTTTTAATTAGAAATAAAAAAGTTTTACAATATAGATTGTTAATGAAAGATAATTATAGAAAAATTGCTCTATGGCAGACTGCATTCCTTGGAGACGCGGTACTTACATTGCCTTTTATCAAAGCTCTTTCACTGCGTTTTCCAGAAGCTGAAATTCATCTTTTTGTGCGCAAAGGGGTTGAGCCGCTTTTTGAATCGCAAAAGGAACTCACCGCTGTTCACGGGTTTGCCAAGCGTGGCAATCAAAAAGGTATGGGAGCCGCTTTTCGATTTGGAAGGGAGCTAGGAACGCAGGGATTTGACCTTTGGATATCAGCTCATACAAGCATGCGTTCCGCTGTTATCAGCATGGCTACAGGAATTCCTGATCGTATCGGATATGATAAGCCTTGGTTCAATCGGTTTGCTTACACACAAGTGGTCAAGCGAAGGTTTGATCAGTTTGAGGAAGTTGAGAGATTGCTGGCTCTCGGGTTGCCTTTAGGGATCAGCGGAATTGCTCCGGCTTTTGAACTTAATCTGCCGGAAGTCGCAATCGAAGAAGCTTCGACTTTTTTTGAAAAAATTTCTGATGCGCCTGTAATAGGTTTTCACCCCGGTTCAACTTGGGAAACGAAGAAATGGCCTGAGTATAATTTTGCGGCAATTATTGCAAAATCTCTGGAGGCCGGTTTTCGGGTTGTTTTATTCGGCGGTCCCGGAGAAGAGATGATCTGTTCTAGAATTGCAGAAAAATCCGGCAGAGAAGATGAAATAATCAATCTTGCCGGAAAATTAAATCTTCCTAAGCTTGCAGCCTACATTAAGAATCTGGACGTATATATCAGTAACGATTCAGGGCCGATGCATATTGCATGGGTTCAGGATGTACCTTTGATCGCTCTTTTCGGGCCAACTGTCCGTCAATTCGGTTTTTTCCCACGAGGTGATAACTCGACTGTGCTGGAATCGCCTGAAATTTTGGATTGCAAACCTTGCGGTCTTCATGGCGGGCGGAAATGTCCTGAAATCCACCATAAATGTATGACAAATATAACAGTTGAAATGGTCTGGTCGGAAATTTTAAAAAAAGTGGAAATTCGGGGGAACAACCGTTGATAAGGAAATTGAAATGGATTTCTTTGCCGCTTCTTTTTATTCTTGCTTCCTTTTTGCTCGGCGGTTGCAAGCTGCGAACTTTTCAGCAAAATGTTCAGGTTGCTCCTGCTGTTCAAGTTCTGCCTGTAAAAATTTCAACGGCGCAGATGACTGAGCAAAAGAAAAGCATAATTGTTTTTACTGACGAATTTAAGCAGGCTGCTCATTTTTTTTCATATCTCCATAGGGAATACGAGGGAGTTGATTCTGTTCTTATAAAAATAGGAACGATGAACGGAACAGAAGAATCCCGAAGTGCTGTATCTCGGGATATTCAAAGCAAAATTTCTGAATTGAATAAGGGCGATGGTATAATGGCAGTCCTTATTCTGGGTAATAAATCTATTATTCCTGCTTTAAAATTTAAAGCAGGTGATGGCGGCACAATTTATTCTTCTGATTATGGATATGGCGGTATTGCAGATTCTCCTGAAAATGTTTTGCCTGTGGGTAGAATTCCTGCCGGAAATAATTCCGAGGCGATGATTGTTGCTCAGAAATATGAGCGGTGGTATCAAGATCGTGCTTTTCGCCCGGCTTGGCCTGTTTCGTTTATAGGCGGTGAAGGGTTTTCTAAAAATGATCTTTCTGATCCTGAACTCTTGTTTTTCAGCTTGCAGGAAGAAGGCATGGCCGGACCGGAGGCTATCCGCTATCTCGGCGGAGCCGGAGGCTGCCTGCCCGAGAGGCTTCGCCAAAGTTTTGCCGATGACGATGTCTCCGTTCAGTGGTTGGCTTTAAAGTCTGTATCTGACGGTTTTAGAGTAGGGAACGGCACTTTGCTTACTTCGGATATTTTAAATCTGGATTACAAACCCGGATTGCCTATCGTTCTTAATCCTTCGTGTGAGGTTGCGCTTGGTAATTCCACCGTGACACCGGCTGAAGCCATGATACTCTCAAAGGGTGCTGGGCTGGCCGTTATGGGCGGATGCGGTGACGGCGGAAAAGTCACAGCTGAACTTGATGACGGATGTATTTCACGTGTTTATCTGGATGGCACTTCACGTCTTCTTGTTGAATTTCATAAAGCGTATTTCAGCGGGAAATACAGGATTGCAGAGGCCCTTGCGGAAGCTCGCGCCCAGTTTGTTCAGAATAGTCGCCGCGGTGATGATTTGGGGCCGATATATGATATGATTTTTTATGGTGATCCTGTAATGAGTCTTCCGCTTCCTGTGCGCACAGAATCTCCTGCTTATACTGGGTTGAAACCTATCACCAAGCCTGAATTTCCAAAAGGTGTAGCTGTTTTTTACGCCAACGCCACGATTTCTTTTGCTATGGAAGAGGGCGGTATTTATCCAGGAGTTCAGGTGAATGTTGTGGACCGGAAAACCGGTAAAACAGTTTCTTCTATGAAAGTGCTTGAAGACGACGTTTTTAATTTTTCATCTGACAGCGAAGGCAGCTATTTAATTTATTCCAGACCTCTTGACGGACCGATAGCATGGCAGTTTTTTGATATTTATAAAAACAAAAACAGTCCGGTAGACCTCGTCCATTCAGATACCCGGAAGACATCAATTAAAGTGGACCCTGTCGTTAAATCCGGTATTGAACCGATCCTCTATTCTGTGCAGGTCAGTTCGAACAGACGTGAATCTTCTGCCTTAAAGGTCAGAAAGAGTTTGACCAAGAAAGGATACTCCTCTGCATATGTGGTGACTGTTCCGTCTTCCCACAACAGACCTTGGTATTGTGTCCGTTTCGGAGAGTTCAATTCATGGGCTGATGCAGTTGAGGCTTCAGCTAAGTATGAAAAAAATGAACAGGCGGATGTAAAGATCGTCAGATGCCGCAAGGGTAGCTGATTTTAATAATATACTAAGCTCCTGCAAAATTATAAATTCTATACACGCAACTTTGTTGTGCGCGAAGTTATTTTTTTGAAATTTATATTTGAAGCAGGTCATTTTGGATAAAAATAAATCTAACAATATTCTATACTTTACTATAGCAGTGATCGTCTTTGCTTTGATAGGAACAGGTTTGCTTTTGGTCAGCAAACGGTCTGTTTCTGTTCCTGATCCTGTTCTTTCAGGTAAATATAAATTTTCAGGGGCTATTTCTGTCAGCAGTCTTGATTTTAATAATTCAGAAATAAATAAATTGAATCGGTGTGTTTTCGAAAATAGGAATACCGTAGATACTGTTTCTGTGATTATTAATCCGGACGGGGATTTAAAAAATAATTCAGCAAATGCAATCAAGCAAGAAACAAAACTTAGATACATGGTTATACTTGAAAGCAAAGATGGAATGAAGTTTTCACAGGAAGCAAAAAAATGCTCACGCAAAAAGCTGGTCGGTGAAATTTTATTTAGTTTCAACGATGGAGCTGGGGCCCTGAAAACGTATTTAGATGACCCGGATTTAAAAGATAAAATTATCCATATTATAGATATATAAAAAGCTTAAGAGATTCAATCTGATATATTTCAATATAATACCCCCTGATGGAAACTCCATCAGGGGGTATTTGTATAAACGGCAATAGAGTCTATATGCTCATCTACAGTGTTATTCTTTCATATGGTTAATCAGCTTTTTCAGAATCTCGGCTTGTTCCGCCATGGCTTCAACAGCTTCTGCAGATTCGTTCATGACCTTTGTGGTTTCAGTAGAAATCCTTGAAACCTCTGACAGAGATTGATTAATCTGTTCACTTGCAGCGGATTGTTCTTCCGCAGCAGCTGCAATGTTTTGAGCCTGGTCGGAAGAGCTCTGGACAAATGAAACTATTGAGTTAAGAGCTTCTCCGGACTGGCTTGACAGCTTTGTTGTCTCGTCAATTTTCAAAACAGCTTTTTCTACGTTCGTGATATTGTCTTTTGTGCCTTGCTGAATTTGAGAAATAGCCTTGCCGACTTTTTGAGTTGCATCCATGGTTTTTTCTGCAAGCTTACGGACTTCGTCGGCAACTACGGCAAAACCTCTGCCAGCTTCTCCTGCTCTGGCTGCCTCGATAGCAGCATTAAGTGCAAGCAGGTTTGTCTGGTCGGCTATGTCGGAAATTACTTCCATAACCGCTCCGATGCTTTCTGCGTCAGATCCAAGAGCTATAACATCCTTTTTAAGCTGGAGAGCCACTTTTTGCAGTTCTTCCATACTGGTCAAGACTTCAGTAACGACCTTTGATCCGCGTAGAGCTTCATCTTTGGCTTTGCCTGCTGTTTCTGCTGAATTTGAAGCAGTATGAGCAACTTCAAGAACAGTGGCATTCATTTCGATCATTGCTGTTGAAGTCTCAGTTATCTGAACAGATTGTTCTTCAATACCATTTCGTGAATGTTCAATTTGATCGCTAAGTTCTTTGGATGCAGATGAAACAATATTAACTACTTCTTCCAGCTCATATGCTGCTTGAAGTTTTCCTTCTCTTTGAGCCTTGTCAGCCTGCAGTTTAGCTTCCGTTGCTTCGTCTACTGCAATATTGGCTCTTTCTGTTTCCTGTTCCGCCTGCCTGCTCTTTTCTTCTGCTGTAGAAATCATATTTTTCAGGTTTTCAACCATTGTCTTCAGTGCCCTGGCGAGAATTCCGACTTCATCTGCCTGATTGACATCAAGGTTTTGATCAAAGTCTCCGGTCGCTACACTCTCTGCATAAGCAACGGTTTTTCTGATGGGGCCGACAATTCCATTTGCCAGGAACCATATAACGAGGCAGCCCACTATGGCGGCAGCTCCTCCGGCCATGATTCCTGTTACAGTACTGCTGGAATTTTTTTCAGCTATAACTTCATCTAAATGTATTTGTTTTGCAAAGACGATGTCTCGTTTAACCTCGATTAAAGTGGCCCAAGGGGTTCCGGTTTTTCCAAGGGTTACTGGAGCTAATACTTGCACCAAACCGGATTCTTTACCTAGGCTGACAAATTCTTCACCATTTTTAACAAAGTCAATAATCTTGTCTGAGTTTTCGAGTTTCAGCTTGCTCAAAGGTTGGCCCACAGTACTTGGGTCTCCGCTATTAGCTACAACAATACCGCGGTTACTGATAACTTTTACAGTTGCCTGACCGTCATAAAGTGTTTTTGCAACTTCTTCACTCAGCTTCTGTACGAACCCAAGCCTTAAATCTGTTCCGGCGATACCTAAAAATTTTCCATTAATTTTAATCGGGACAGACATTGTTGTCAGCCAATCAGTTGTTCCCTGAACGATATAAGGGAACGGGTCTAGAATATTTTCTTTGCCGGTTTCTCTAGGGTATAAGTACCAGCCTCCCTTGCGGATGCCGTTTGGATGTGCACTGGAATCCTCGTAACCAACCAGCGCCTGACGGGCAATGTTGCCCTTAGTATCTCTATTCCAGTAGGGAACAAATCTGCCGGATGCATCATATCCTTCAGCCTTATTGTTCGCATAAAGGCTGTCATTGTCATCTATTCCATTAGGTTCCCACGCGCTATAGGTTCCCAGAAATTCATCATTATCTTTTAAGTTTGTCAGAAGGATATCATTAAAAGCATTTCTTAAATTTATTGCGGAACTTACTTTTTCATCTTGGCGCAGGGCTTTAAATGAATTTGCGATTGTACGCGCTGTAATTATGTTAATTTCAAGTTTTGATTGAATAAATCTAGCTTCAGCTTTTGCAGTACCTGTCAAATTGTCTCTAGTAGCTTCTTCAATAAGTGTACTTATTTCGCCTGTAATAAATTTTTGGGTGGCGTTTTGTTGAGAAATTTGCAGGAAAACCAAAATGAGAATCGTTGCTACAAGGCAGCACCCGGACATAATTACAATTTTTGTTTTAATCGATTTCATTTCCATTTTTACTCCTAGTCCAAGATGTTGCTTTATATAAAGAAAATTTGATTCTTATTACTTCATAAGAATTTACAGTTATACAAACGATAAACTATTTAACGATATTGTAAAGTATATATGTACTTTTCAGCGAAGCTTTTTTATTTGGTAGAAATGTTTATTTTTCAATAGCTACTTTGAGATGCGGGTAAATTTTTTCATTGTTCAGAATAGATAAATTATCAGCTATTATAAATTAAAATATTTAGCTTTCTGGCTGCAAACAAAAAAGCCAGTCTCCACTTAAGGAAACTGGCTTTACTTAAAGCACGCCATTGTCATTGCCTCGAACTACGTAGTTCGGGAAAGAATCTTCTCTCTCTGTTTTTAAATCCTTTTGCCTAAGGTCTCGCCTGCAGTCAGAGTCTATCAAAGTCTATCTGATACTCGCAGGTGATCTCTTTAGATCAGTTAGTTATATATCAATAAAAGACCTCCTTGTTCATTTGACAGGTGCTTAAAGATTGCCCGGCAACGCTCGCAGAAGGTGGTGGTGAGGTCCGCCATGCAGCCCATTCCGTGAGGGCACGGTTTGCTATTGCTCTGAGTTCGCAATTTTTATCTCCACTCGTTCAACTTTACCGAATGTCATACTCCATAACCTTATTGAGGTGATGAACACTGTCTAAAGAGAAGTATCCGCTTCATCTTTTATTTTTTTAGCTTTAAAATACTTGTTCGTTTCTGCGACTACAACCGGAGTTAGTAATAACAACCCGATAAGGTTAGGAATAGCCATTAAGCCGTTCAGAGTGTCTGATATATTCCAGACCAGACTGAGTTTGGCTACAGCTCCGATCCCTACAAAGCATACGAAAGCCAGACGGTATGGCAATACAGCCTTGATGCCGAGCAGATATTCAATAGATTTTTCACCATAGTAACTCCAACCGAGAATGGTTGAGTATGCAAACAGAATTAAGCCGATGGTTACAACGTGTGCACCGCCGGGCATACCTGCAGCAAAAGCTATAGTTGTTAATTCAGCACCGGTTGCTCCGCCTGACCATGTTCCGGTAAGGATCAAAACAAGACCGGTCATTGTACAGACAATAATGGTATCGATGAATGTCTGAGTCATAGAAACCAAAGCCTGAGTGATCGGGCTTTTTGTTTGCGCTGCAGCTGCTGCGATAGGAGCACTGCCGAGACCAGATTCATTTGAGAATACACCTCTGGCAACACCCATGCGGATACACATCATAATCGATGCTCCGGCAAATCCGCCGACCGCAGCCGTAGGAGTAAATGCCTGTTCAACGATAAGAAGCAAAGCTGCAGGAACTTCTGCGATATTGGCAATGATGATATAGGATGCCCCGGCCATGTAGAATACAATCATGATCGGAACGAGGAAGCCTGTTACGCGGCCGATGTTCTTGATTCCGCCAAGGATAACCGCGGCAGTACAGACCATGAGGACGATTCCGGTTACCATCGGTGATATCTGGTAAGTACTTTCAACAGCATCTGCCACTGAATTGGACTGCACCATATTACCTATGCCGAATGCAGCTATGGAAGCACAGATGGCGAATATAGTTCCAAGCCAAGGCATTTTCAGCCCCGTGGAAATATAATACATCGGTCCACCACTCATTTCTCCGTGTTCGTCAATAATTCTGTATTTTACAGCCAGAACTGCTTCTGAATACTTGGTGGCCATTCCCACAAGACCTGTTATCCACATCCAGAATAAAGCTCCGGGGCCTCCAACTGCAATCGCTGTGGCGACACCTGCAATGTTACCGGTTCCGACTGTTGCCGAAAGGGCCGTCATCAAGGCTTGAAAGTGGGTGATATCCCCTGGTTGATCTGAAGGTTCATGGCGTTTGATAAGAGCTAGGTACAGTGCGTACCATAATTTTCTAAACTGAAGACCGCGCAGAGAAAATGTGAGCCAAAATCCAGTTCCAACAAGCAAAATCAACATCGGTGGTCCCCACGCGAACGCACCAATTTTACCAACTATTCCATCCAGTGTAGTCAAAAAGTCCATAAGTAAGTAGTCTCCTTGGGCTTTTATATATAAAATATAAAAGCCCTTATTGAGATTAATCGGAGGCGCTTACACGCTAAAATCTATTGCAGTACTTTTTCAACGGGAACGTATTCAAGGTCGAAGGCGTCGGCAACACCTTTGAAGGTTACAGCGCCCTTAACCATGTTGATACCTGTTTTAACGCCGTGGTTGTCAAGAGCAGCCTGTTTCCAGCCTTTGTTTGCTATCTGTACAGCATAAGGAAGAGTTGCATTGGTTAGAGCCATGGTAGAAGTCATTGGAACTGCTCCCGGCATATTTGCAACGCAGTAATGAATTACGCCGTCGATTTCGTATACCGGATCTTTATGAGTAGTGGCTTTAGAAGTTTCGAAGCAACCACCCTGATCGATAGCAACGTCAACAATGACAGCACCGTCTTTCATGGATTTAAGCATTTCACGAGTTACGAGTTTGGGTGCTTTAGCTCCGGCAACAAGAACGGCTCCGATTACGACATCAGCGTCCAATACCAGTTCACGAAGAAGAGTTGGAGTGCTCATCATCGGGAAGCAGTTTTTAGGCATAACTTCTGACAGGTGACGGAGTCTGTCGAGGTTCATATCAAGAAGAGATACTTTTGCTCCGAGTCCGCAAGCCATCAGAGCTGCATTTGTTCCGACAACACCGCCGCCGATAACAACAACGTTAGCCGGAGCAACACCGGTTACGCCGCCCATGATAAGTCCTCTTCCTCCGTAGAAACGTTCGAGATATTTTGCTGCTTCCTGTATGGACATGCGTCCAGCAACTTCACTCATAGGAGTCAGCAGCGGAAGATCACCTGCGGCCCCTTCAACTGTTTCGTATGCAATGGCGATTGATTTATTTTTGATAAAGGCTTTTGTGAGCGGCTCATCAGGAGCAAAGTGGAAATATGTGAAAACAATCTGTCCTTCGCGAACCATGTCATATTCAGAAGGCTGCGGTTCTTTAACATGCATTACCATTTCGCAGTTCTTGTATATTTCAGCAGGTTTATCAATAATTTTTGCCCCTGCTGCAACATAGGCTTCATCAGGAAAGTTGCTGCCGACGCCTGCAGATTTCTCGACCATAACTTCGTGGCCGTTTGCACGCATTACTTCCACTCCGGAAGGTGTCATTGCAACTCTGTTTTCTTCAGACTTAATTTCTTTTAGGATTCCTACTTTCATTTTCTAATCTCCTGATAAGTAACTGTTTAACTAGTTATTTTGAGCGGTTGAAGTGAATACCTATATAATCAACACTTTGTCTACTTCTATAAGGCAATCCTCGTGCCATATTAGAAAATTGCAGATGTTTTCCTTAAAAAGAATTGTAGAAAGGGTGCGGAACAGGCATGAGAGAAGGGTTTACCTAAATTGTTGTGACGGGATTTTTTGGTCAGAGCTGTCGTTGGAATGGGTTTAAATATGGTAACAAAAAGTAGGAAATGGTATGTATTAGTACCAGGTAAAGATGATAATTACTTTAACACACTGTAATAATAGCTATTGTGCTAACGGTTCTATTTTGTTCCGGTGGTATGACTTGTTACCACATTGGATTTGGTATTTCTCAATCTTTTTGAGTAGAGCAGTGTGAGATATATTTAATTTCTTAGCGGCCTTGCGGATACTGGAGGTAGAATTGAGTGCTTCAATGAGTATGGCGGACTCGTAGTTAGCAATCAGATCCTTTAATGGTCTCCCTTCTATTTCAGCAGGGGCCGAGCATCCTCGTTTGCATTTTTTCTGAGGTTCAGAGCTTAGACATATTGCGCTTGCGCTGATTTCACTTGAATCGCTGAGAAGAGCGGCCCGTTCTATCACATTCTGCAATTCTCTGACATTTCCCGACCAATTGTGAGTATATAGTTTTTGTAAAGCGTCAGGGCTGATGGTCTGAGCTGCTTTATCTAATTTAAGGTTAAACTGCTGAAGGAATTTATCTACCAGAAGGGGAATATCTGTGAACCGTTCTCTTAAAGGAGGGATTTGAATGGTCAGTACGTTAATCCGGTAAAAAAGGTCTTCACGGAATTCTCCGCGGTCAACCATTTCTTTAAGGTCCTTGTTGGTTGCTGTGATTACGCGGGCGTTGACGGGAATTTCTTCAAATCCGCCGATTCTACGCATAAGACCTTCCTGTAATACTCGAAGGATTTTGGCTTGCGGTCCTGGTGGCATATCTCCTATTTCATCAAGAAATATTGTGCCGTTTTGGGCAGCCTCAAACAGTCCCGGTTTCCCTTTCTTTTTGGCTCCGGTAAATGCTCCGTCCACATAACCGAACAGTTCACTTTCAATAAGCGGTTCCGGCAGGGCTGCACAGTTTATAGGGATGAAAGGTCCGGTTCTGCCACTTTCAAAGTGAAGGGCTTTGGCGAAAAGCTCCTTACCCGTGCCGCTCTCTCCGGTTATTGAAACGGTGGTGCTGGTTTCTGCAATTTTTCTGGCAAAAGCAATGAGGTTTTTGATGGATGGGCGTTGGCCGATAAAGTCGTCAAAAGTAAATTCCAGAGGAGTAGAAACCGCGTCGACCATAGCTTTTACTTCTCTGAGGTCTTTCATCAAAAGTACTGCGCCGACAAAATTGCCCTGAGAATCATTTATAGGTTTTGCTGAACCATAGAATTCAACTCTGCCGGTACTTGTTACAACGGATTTTCTTCTGCTGACCGATACCCTTTTTTCAAGGCATTCCATGAGAATATTGTTACTTTTAGGGCTTGTTTCTTTAACGTGGGTTCCGATGATGTTTTCATGGACCATGCCGAGAAGCCTGCATGCGACTTTATTGGCTGTATTTATTATACCGGTTGAATCAACAGAAAGAACTCCTTCACTCATACCGTCAAAAAGAGTCCGAAACCATTTGTCTCGCTTTTCTTGCGGTAATCTTCTCAGCTCACTCTGACTTTCAAGCTTCGGCAGGGTAGAAAAGAGGGAGAACAAAGCGTTCTTGTCGAAATTGCGATTCGTTTTTTCTATTTCAACAGAAATTTTTGCATAGCCGTTTTTCTGTTCTACTTCCATGCTGACAATATTAAGTCCCTGCTCGGTCATCAACCTTGCTATATCAAAGACAATTCCTATCCTATCCTCAAAAAGAAGCTTGAATTTAAGGTTGCCTGTTTCTTCATCTGAACGGCTTGTAAGATTTTCTCTGATACTTATCGGGGCCTTCATAGTGAACGTTTTCCTTGATTGCAGGTTGCCGACTTAAATATGAAATTCAGGAAGGCAACCTTTTGTTTAAACGTGAACTAAATCAGCTTAATTGTGCAGTGTTAAAAGCAGAAAATTAAAATTGTATTGATTAATTTAATTAATATATGAACAACAGTAATCCACAAGTTCTTCAACTACCAGTTTGAATTTTGAGTTTTCCGGAACATTGAAACTTTCACCTGCTGTAACAGTTTGCCAGTCTTGTGCTTCGGGTAAGAGAACTTTCATCGTTCCCTGCATTATTTCCATCAGTTCTGCCTGGTTTGTTCCGAACTCATATTCGCCGGGAAGCATGATACCGAGTGTCTTGAATGAGCCGTCTGCAAAGAGGACCTTACGGCTGGTGACTTTTCCGTCAAAATATACATTGGCCTTTTTTACAACTGTTACATTTGAAAATTCAGACATTATTTCCTCGCAGTACAAAGTTTTATTATTTTCTAAGACATGACCAAAGTGACAAGATCATAATCAGTTACACTTTCAACTTCAGCCTCGACCATCATTCCGGGAGCCAGTTTCAGTCCGCCTTCAGGTGCACTTATGTAGGTTATTCCGTCTACTTCCGGTGCTTGGAACCAGACTCTTCCGGTAAACAGACCATCCCACTCATCGCTTGGCTCTTCAACTAGAACTTGGATTGTTTCGCCAACTTTTTCATCCAGAATTTCACGGCTGACGGACGCTTGCAGTTCCATCAAAATATTACGTCGCTCTTCGCGCAGTTCTTCAGGAAGTTGTTCCATATCTCCCGCTGGAGTTCCTTCTTCTGCTTGATAAGCAAAAACGCCTAGATTTTGAAATCTGGTTTCTTTCACAAATTTTAGCAGTTCCTTAAAATGCTCATCCGTTTCACCCGGGTAACCAACGATAATGCTGGTGCGTAGTACAGCATTCGGAATATGTTTGCGTACCTTATCGATAACTTTTCTAGGATCGCGGGCAAAAGGACGGCCCATGGAGGAAAGTACATCCGGGTGGGCATGCTGAATAGGAATATCAAAATATGGTAAAAGAGGTTTTCCCGCTCCAGCCAGAAACTCCAACATGGAATCGGTCATTCCGGCAGGATACAAATACATAAGCCTGAGCCATTCAAGCCCCTTAAGCGGCAGAAGCTGCTCGATCAAAGTTTTTAAATTTGCATCAGGATTGTTTAGGTCTGCCCCGTAAGCTGTGGTATCCTGTCCGACAACGACAAGTTCAGGAATACCTTGCGCCAGAATTTCTTTTGCTTCGGTAATAAGGCCGGAAGGTTCTCTGCTTATCTGTGGTCCGCGGATAGACGGGATTGTGCAGAATCTGCATGAATGGGAGCAGCCTTCACTTATTTTAAGGTACGCAAAGGCGGGACCGGTGCTGATCGCCCTTTGATAAGTTTCCGGGAGCTGCCGTTTAAGAGCTTTGGCGGCCATTGCAGGCCATGCATCCAGATCAAAGGTTGAAAGCCATAGATCAACTTCAGGCAAATCTTCTTCCTGCTTGCCGTATCTGCTGACAAGGCATCCGGCTACAGCAAGAACTGGTTTCGGGGTGATGTCTGCGATGGCATCGGCTACTTCTAAGATGGACTGTACTGATTCTTCAACTGCCGGTCTGATGAAACCGCATGTATTTATAAGGACAAGATCAGATTTTTCAGGAGTTTCAGCTGCGATCATATTGTTGCCCAAGGCTCCAAGCATTCTTTCTGTATCAACTCTGTTTTTCGGGCAACCGAGGCTTATGGTAAAAACTTTTAATTTTTTAGTAGGCATGAAATTTATTCCATTTGAGAAAATTATTTTAGATTTGTAATGATTCAGCGGTGAATTGTCTGTGAATCCGTGTTCCGCACTGTTTACCCCATTCTTTTATATCTGCAAAGCTGGAAATACGGAGATTAGAGATTGTTAATTTTTCTTAAAATAGTTTATTCTCAGCCATGACCATCGATATAGCCAGAGGGAGAGATTATGCTTGATAGCCTATTGCGTGAAAAACATTGTGATTTCATCGGAATTCTAGGCAATCCTATGGTGATATCTTCACTCCTCAATCTTCTGCGGGACCGCGAAAACGAAGTGGATGATATTAAATTGGTTGCAGGAGTACTTGTCGACTGTAAAACAAACGATTCAAATGCTGAATTTGATATTCCCATATATGAACAGGTTGAGGAAATGCTTAAGTCTCATCCTGAAATAACTATGCTTTTTGAACTTTCAGGTGACCTTTCACGTGTAAAACTTCTTCGTGAAATTTTGCCTGCACATATATCTCTTGTTGAACTTCCGGCCGCGCGTTTTTTCTTAAAACTGCAAGCCACTGATCGTCTATGGATAGCCTGTAAAGTCGACTTAATGCAGACTCAGGCCTTGTTTAAAAACGTGGTTGATCAGCTTCCTGAAGATATTTTGATTGTAGGTTCTAATGGAATGATCGTGGACTGTAATAAACATTTTTCAAATTTAATCGGGGAAGACACTAGAAACATACGGGGTAACAATCCTTTAAAATATTATAAGTTTCTTGCAAATGTCTGCCCTATAAAAGATGGGATTATTGATGTTAAGTCCATGGCAAAAGGAAAACTCGAAGAATTGATGTTCTCGGAAGAAGATTCTGAAGGTAAACTTAATTTTTATAGAATTTATATTTATCCTATCTCCGATGAGCAACGAGGAGAGGTTGTTCAGCTTGTTGTGATGCGCAGAAATATTACTGAAAGAACTCTTATGGAGCAAAGAGTACGGCAGTCTGAAAGGATGGCTACTGTCGGTGAACTTGCTGCATACGTTGCCCATGAGATTCGTAACCCTCTTGTGGCTATGGGGGGATTCGCAAAAGTTTTGATGAATAATACGTCTATTGATCAGGACGGTCATAAAAAAATAGGTATAATTTTTGAAGAGTCTAAGCGTCTGGAGACTCTCTTAAAAGAAGTTTTGAGTTTCGTACGGTCACATGAAGGTGAAATAACAGCTTTTAATCTTAATGATGAAGCTGAAAGCGCAGTAAATTTGATGGCACTTGAATGTAAAGAAAAAGGGATTGAGCTTGAACTGGATCTTGACTCGCAAAATCCGGCAGGACAAGGCGGGGCTGAACAAGTAAAGCAATGCTTAATTAATTTGATAATGAATGCCATGGAAGCTATGGATGAAGGTGGGGTGATCCGTGTTGCAACCGGAGTGACCAAAGATAAAGTATGGCTGAAAGTCAGTGACAACGGCCCCGGAATTCCGGCCGCAAAGCGCGATTTGGTCTTTGATCCTTTCTATTCTACTAAAATTAATGGAAATGGTTTAGGGTTGCCGATGGTTAAAAAAATAATGGAAGAGTTCGGAGGCGAAATTGAAATGGTAAGCCGTGAGGGAGAAGGAACAACCGTATCATTGATTTTGCCGCCGCCTCTGACGGTTGCGTAAAAATCGGCTAACGAGTAATAGTCTCACATCATATTAATGATAAAATGATGGATGCAGATGTTTGCATCTTTAGATTTTAATATATTGCATGGGAGACGGGTTTGAAAACAGTAGTTCTTGCTACCAGTAATAAAGGAAAGATCGCTGAATTTAAAGAGCTTCTTAAAGACTTCGATCTCACAGTGAAAGGTCTTGATGATTATCCCGAGATCGGTGAAATCCCTGAACCCGGTGAGACTTTTCTGGAAAATTCCATAATCAAGGCTCAGACTGTCGCTAATATAACAGGTCTTATTGCCGTTGCTGACGATTCCGGTCTGGAAGTTGATGCACTTGACGGAAGGCCGGGTGTATATTCCGCAAGATACAGCGGAGAAGGTGCAACTCCCGCAAAGAATAATTGTAAACTTCTTGAAGAACTTAAAGGTGTGGAGGAAGCAAAACGCACGGCCCGTTTCGTGTGTGTGATGGTTGCCGCCACTCCTGACAATATCCGTATACAAAGCCGCGGAGAATGGAACGGGCGTATCGCTTTTGAGCTTTCAGGAGCTGAAGGGTTCGGCTACGATCCGTTATTTTTTGACCCTGAACTCGGCTGCGTTGCTGCTGAAATGACGCGCGAAACTAAAAATTCACGTTCACACAGAGGCAAGGCTTTAAGATCGCTTATGGCTCAATGGGCTGATTTTCAAAAGAAGGTCAACGGTTGATAATTTTTTGACCTGCTTACCATAATAATAATCAGGAGAATTTATATATGTGCGGAATTATAGGATATGCCGGACACCGTCCTGCGGTGCCTTTGATAGTTGAAGGGTTAAGAAGGCTTGAGTATCGCGGATATGATTCTGCGGGTGTTGCAACTGTACAGAATAAAGAAATTGATCTTGTCCGTGCATCAGGCAAGCTTGCCGCGCTTGACGAGAAACTGGCTCATATCAATGTAACCAATTCCACTTTCGGAGTCGGGCATACACGCTGGGCCACTCACGGTATTCCTGTTGAAAAAAATGCTCACCCTCATCTTGATCATGATAAAAAAATAGCCATGATCCATAACGGGATTATTGAGAATTATCAGGAAATTAAAGCAGACCTCCTTACTAAAGGGTATGAATTCCGCTCTGATACTGATTCAGAAGTTTTGGTGAACCTTATTGCCGAGGGCCGTAAACATACTGAAACCATGCTTAAAGCGATTTCGTGGGCTCTTAATCAGGTTGAAGGCGCGTATGCAATTGCGCTTGTCTGTGTTGATGAGCCCGGAATAGTCTATGCCGCCCGTGTTTCCAGCCCGCTGGTCATGGGTGTCGGAGTCGGTGAAAATTTCGTGGCTTCCGATATTCCTGCATTCCTTCCTTACACTCGCGAAGTTGTTTTCATCGAGGACGGAGAACTGGTCAAGATTACTTCCGCATCATGGGAGGTCTTCAGGGCTGACACTCTTGAGCCTGTTGAAAAAGAAGTCCGTACTATAAACTGGGATGTTCAGGCCGCGCAAAAGGGCGGGCATAAACATTTCATGATTAAAGAAATTTTTGAACAGCCTAAAGTCATTTCAGACTGTCTGGCCGGTCGTATCGATACTAATAAGTGTGAAGTTGTCCTGCCTGAAATTGCAGAGATGGAGCCGCCGGAAAGGTTGCACATCATTGCTTGCGGAACTTCATACCATGCCGGACTCTGGGGTAAAAATCTCATTGAACAGTGGGCAAAAATCCCGGTAGATGTCGAAATTGCTTCGGAATTCCGCTATCGCGATCCTATTTTGAGCAAAGGAAGTCTTGCACTTGCGATCAGTCAGTCCGGCGAAACTGCCGACACCTTGGCAGGTATCAAACTTGCTAAACAAAAAGGTCTGCAGATTCTAGGTCTTTGTAATGTTGTCGGTTCCAGTGTTGCCCGTGAATCTGATTATATTATGTATACACAGGCCGGTCCTGAGATAAGTGTTGCATCCACCAAGGCCATGTGCAGCCAGCTAACAGCATTGCTTTTGCTGGCTCTTTACTGGGGAAGACGCAAAGGAACGATTGATGATGAAACCTACAATCGCGCGGTTAAAGATTTACGCAATATTCCTTCAATACTTGACGCAGAACTTCCTGCAATGCGCAGTAGGGCAAAAGAACTATGCCGTGAATATTCCGAGGCAAGCAGCTTTTTCTATTTAGGACGCGGGCTATGTTTCCCGCTTGCTCTTGAAGGAGCTTTGAAGCTTAAGGAAATTTCATATATTCACGCAGAAGGATACGCCGCCGGCGAAATGAAGCACGGTCCAATCGCGTTGATTGATCCTAATTTCCCGACATTTGCTTTGGCCTTAAAGGATGATCTGTTTCCTAAAGTGAAATCCAATCTCGTAGAAGTTCAGGCCAGAGGCGGAGAAATTATAGCCCTCACCAATCCCGGAGTGGAACTTGATGTTGAACACCGCTGGATCCTGCCGGAAGTTTGGGGACCGCTCAATGCGTTCATGGCACTTCCGGCATTACAGCTGTTTGCATACGAAACAGCTGACTACTTAGGAAAAGATGTTGACCAGCCTCGAAACCTCGCAAAATCCGTAACTGTTGAATAACATTGATTAAATTTGTGTATGGGTGTGGGTGAGTAATAAAGATGGAAACTGAGTATTAAAGTTGGAAACCAAGTAATAAAGTTGGAAACTAAAGCCGTTCGTGATACGCTCTATAAAAGAGTAATCAGGAGCGGCTTTTTTATGGCAAAAATTAAGAGTGAAAAAATTGAATTGAAGTTTCAAAGATGGATCAAAGAGGGACGTGGTACCGGACATGGCCATGAATATATTCCGTGGATCAAGGTTAGGGATATTTCATCGCGAGGAAGGTCTCATAGAATTTATGGATTTAAATCTCAACGAACGCACCATCTTCTTTCAGATCTGGAATTAGCCATTTTCTTGTCTCTTGAATGGGGGGAGCACACGGTTGATATCAGGGAGCAGTTTCCATTAAGAAGGGAGGAAACTCTTGAGCTTGCTGCCGAAGCACGAATAGACCACCCCTCCTTTTGTGGAACCCCTCATTACATGACTTCTGATTTTCTTGTGAATACAAAAAGGGATTCGCTACCGAAGTTTGTCATACAGGCAAAATATACCAAGGATTTTTCTGATCCAAGAACAGTTGAAAAACTTGAATTAGAAAGACGGTATTGGGTTACAAAGCAAATCCCTTGGTTTCTTATTACTGAGTTGGAGATCTCTCAGGCTGTTTTTAGCAATATTGAATGGTTGTATCCATCGCAAGGTGACGAAATATCTGCTAAAACGTTGGTCAAACAGGCTGAAAATTACGCTTATTGTTTTGAACAGGAACCAGATTCAAAGATTATTGACATAACAAAGTCGTTGGATGTCGCATACCAATTACCGAAAGGAGAGTCTTTATTGGAATTGCGACAACTGTTAGCAAAAAGATTTTTTGTTTTTGATATATCGAAGTCATACCTGAAGCTAAGAGCAAATGAGTTAGAAATGGCAGATTTCGATATGTTGCTGGAGGCTGTAAATGTTTAGAGTCAATGAGGTCCTCAATTATGGAGGCTTGAAATATAGGGTCTTAGCTCTTGCTGGCGATCAAGTTGTCTGGATTTGTATTGATAAAACTTCTGGCATGCCCTCCGCTGTGTACTTGAATGATTTATCAAACTCAATCGAGCAAGGCATGTTGTCCCGCTCTGAAGATCCTTATGAAGAGTTGGCGTATATTGTTCCAGAGCTAGAGAGTTCCTCATACAATAAGCGTGATAAAAATTATGAACTAATAAAGCCTATTGTTGTTCATCCTCAGTTTTTTGAGCCTAAGATAAGAGCCGCTTTGATAAAAGGGGTTGTTGCTGAAAATGGAACTATAAAAAAGACCTTGTACAATTTGTTGCGTCGTTATTGGCAGCGTGGACAAACTCCCAATGCCCTCCTTCCAGATTATAAAAAATCAGGGGCCAAGGGCAAAAAGCGTAAGGCTGTAGGCAAAAAACTAGGTAGACCACGGAAGTATACTCCGGGTGTTGGTGTCGGAGTGGATAAACAGGTTGAGCGACTCTTCAGGATAGCTATTGATAGATATCTTTTGAAAGATAATGGTCTTAGTTTTCCCTATGCGCATAGAAGATTCATGGAGCTTTATAAAAATTATTTCCCTGACACTCCTGAGTCTGAAATTCCGACAAAGTGGCAGATGCTCCATTTTTATAAACGTGAGTATGGGCAGGTTGAGAAGCTGAAGAAAAGAACCTGTCTCATCGAGTACAATAAGGATAAACGTCCACTAATAGGAACGGCTAATAGCAACGTGCTCGGTCCGGGGTCTCGTTTTGAAATTGATGCTACAATTGCAGATATATATCTCGTCTCTGACAGCGATAGAGGAAATATTGTCGGACGCCCAGTGATCTATATGGTGATTGACGTTTTCAGCAGGATGGTTGCAGGGTTTTATGTTGGGTTTGAATCCCCTTCTTATGCGGCTGCGATGCAAGCTCTTGCTTCTGCCATGACTGATAAAGTTGAATGGTGCAAGCTGTATGGATTAGATATTACCTATGATGATTGGCCTATTGTGGGATTACCTAACGCAATTCTTGCTGATCGCGGCGAGTTGCTTGGACATCAGATCGAAGCCTTGGAGAGTAGCTTTGGGGTACGGATTGAGAATGCTCCTCCTTATCGAGGCGATGCAAAAGGGATTGTTGAACGTAGTTTCCGAACCATACAGTCCGATTTTAAACCTTTTGCTCCTGGTGTTGTAGGGAAGACATTGATCAAGAAACGCGGAGGAAAGGACTACCGCCTTGAAGCATCTCTTTCTGTCAGTGAATTTAAAAAAATCATCCTTAATTCGGTCTGGTATCACAATAATTTTCATGTTCTTGAAAAGTATGATCGTAATATTGATATGCCCGTGGATTTAGATATGACCCCATTGTCACTTTGGAACTGGGGAATCCAGCATAGAACCGGACGATTGCGAGCTGCTTCTGAGGATGCTCTTAGGATAAGTTTGTTGCCCAGAACTAAAGCTACTATTTCTGATTTAGGAATTTCTGTTTTTGGTGTATATTATACATCTCCAGAAATAGTTGAAAGTGGGTGGATGCACCGCTCAAAGGACATCCGTAGACCTGTAGGATTGTATGCTGCATATGATCCTGCTTCAGCGGACTGCATCTATCTTTTTCCTTTCAAAGGGAAGAATGATTACTGGGTCTGTAAGCTGACTACTCGCTCAAGAGAATTTCAAGAGTGTTCTTTTTGGGATGTATGGCAGGTCAAAAATGAGCAAAAGCAAGCTGTAGCAGAGAGTAAACTGAAGGCATCGGCGCAAAAAAGGCAGCTTGAAAGTTTAGTAGCTCAAACAATTAAAGAAGCAGGGCGTAACGCGCCAGATAAAAGTCATATGAGTAATGCCGCACGCTTACGTGGAATCCAAAGCAATAAGGCTCAAGAAAAAGATAAAGAAAGGGGTATTCAGTTTTATAAACCTAAAACGGAGTCGAAAGATATTCCTGCAAAAGTAATTTTATTAGAGGGGAATCGGCAGGAAGAAGATTACAGTTATCCTGATTATATCGATGAACTTTTTGATACTGAGGATAGTTAAATGGCACTCCCGGAAAATATGATTAAAGCAGTTTATATCGAGTCAGTTATTCCTAGCTATGTGGGTAATCCTTATATTGAAGCGTTGCCTCCTGAAATGACCTTTGAACAGGTTAAGGCAGGACTGATTGGCAAAGTTAAGTTTGATGCTCAAGATATTTTTGTTGATGGTCGTCTACGCGCCCATATGATCCCTGCGCTACTCGATGATTTTTTCCAACCTTTATCCGCACATATCAGTCTTGAGCAAAAGCTATCCATAATGATTAGACGTGGGTACGTTGGTAGGAATCTTAGTGACGGCTCCCGCAACAAGCACATGCAAAATGGTTATGAGAGGATTCTGAGTGGTGATATGGAATCTTTTAGATTCAATCATGCCATTTCAACTGCCTCCAGCCTTTTGCTATTAGGGTGTTCTGGAAGTGGAAAAACCACAACTCTCCAGCGCATTCTATCCACATATCCAACAGTAATTTTTCATGAAAAATATAATTTAACTCAAGTAGTATACTTGAAAATAGACTGTCCACATGATGGTAGTCTTAAAAGTTTGTGCATTCATTTCTTTCGAGCTTTAGATAAGGTATTACATACAGATTATGAGACAAAATATGTAAAGAAAAGACATAGTATTGAGACATTGCTCAGCCTTATGTCACATGTGGCCAACCAGTTTTCGTTGGGTGTTCTGGTAATTGATGAAATTCAGCATCTTAGCATAGGGAGGTCTGGCGGTGTAGACATGATGCTTAATTTCTTCGTTACATTGGTCAATACAATTGGTCTGCCTGTAATTTTAGTTGGAACTCCCAAGGCTAGACCCATTTTTGAGAATGATTTGCGCTCGGCTCGGAGGAGCTCAGGTTTTGGGGCCTTACTTTGGGAGCCTATGGAAAATCCAACGCCTACGATTGATCCTCAGACAGGAGTGCCTTCCAAGACTGCATGGAGAGCATTTACTGATGTTCTATGGAAGTACCAGTGGTTGCAGAAACGAGATGAGGTGCTAAGTGATGAGGTGCGAGAGTGCTGGTATGACTTGTCTCAGGGCGTTCTCGATATTGTAGTTAAGCTGTTTGTTCTGGCGCAACTCAGGGCAATTTCCACGAGAACAGAACGGATAACACCTAAACTCTTAGAAAAGGTTTACGAAGAGGAATTCAAGCCTGTTCACCCTATGCTGGCGGCTCTTCGGTCTAAAGATCCAGAAAGAATTGCACAATACTCGGACCTGACGTTACCCGGAATAGATAAAAAAATGCTTGAGCTCTCTTCAGCAATAGCTGACGTGGCAAATAGAGATGATTCCCCCCATGTCATTTATGAAGGGAATGAACAGGCAGAAAGGTTGCATACTCTACTTATCGGCATGGGGTGTGAGGCTTCACGGGTAATTCCCCTTGTGAAAAAGGTCTTTGTTCAGTCGCCAGAGCTCTCTGTGCGTGAGTTAGTGCCAACTGTTTTGGATTGGTACGAATCGGGTAATTATGAACCTGAAAAGGCAAAGCATAAAAGAGCAACGTCTGTTCCTAAGAAAGATTGGAATACATTGGATTCAAGTGACTTACGTTTTACTTTTTCACAAGTCGACGGAGATGGCATGTATACGCAGTTGAAAAATGAGTCCCTTATTTTTGATGTGGATTCTTGGCTGCAAGAGGTGATTTAATCATGCTCAATTTCCCCGTGCCATACCCTGATGAGCTAATATACAGCACTGTGGCGCGGGCAGGTGTGCATATGGGGTTAACCAGTCCCAAACAGTTGCTTGATGAAGTCTTTGCCAACCGCAAGGTTATTGCTACACCGGATCTGCCGTGTCACCTTGGAAGGATTTCAGGCTTGTATCCTGAATCGCTGAAGCTTGATGTTAAAAATATCATATACAAGCACACCCTTTTCCCTCTCTACGCTCCTTTTGTTCCTGAAGAAAGGAGAATTCAGTGTTTAAAATGGATGGCTGGACAGTCTAAAGGAGCGGTTCACCTAGCGCTTGGAGTGGCCGCCTCTCGTATAAAGCAAATACGTTTTTTGAGATATTGTCCTAAATGTCTTGAGACGCAACTGGACCATTATGGCGAATATTACTGGAAACGTGGTTGGCAGGTAACTGGCGCAGATGTGTGCCAGCACCATGCCAGATTGAAAAAGTCTCATGTTGAATTGCACAGCCGACATCGCCACCAATTTTTTGATCTCGCTCCCCATAAACATGATGACCTTTTTTTTATACCCAGTAGTACAGAAGAATTCCGTGTAGCGATACGTATTGATGAGCTTTTGAATCTCCCCCCAATCAAATCACCATCTTTTGAGCAATGGGGAGCCTACTACAAATCCTTGGCTGAAGATGCGGGCTGCACAAAAGGAAAGAATGTCTTGCATGATATTATTTTTGAGAAAGTTATATCAAATTGGTCTGCAGGATGGCTTAAAAAACACGGCCTATTCCCAATAGATTCTAATTCGTGTTGGTTGAAATCAATTTTTAGAAAACATCGAAAATCTTTTAGCTACTTGGAACATATAGTTACCTTAGGGACTCTCCTAGGTGACAGATGGAATTTTAGATCTGTTTTCAAGGAAGCCTTGAGTTTAACTCCAAAGAATATTGTCACGTGCCCTGTGGATTTTTCAGCTCATACTCCTTGTCAAGAGACACTCGACATACGCAAATCATGGGAAGTTTTTCTTAAAGAGTTTGGGGTGAAGAAGGCCCGTTCTTCAGGTGGAGCAGCTATATATGCTTGGTTGTACCGGAATGATCGGGCTTGGTTGATGAAAATAAACGGTCAGCATCGTAGGTCTTCGCGATCGAAAAACAAACGTGTTGATTGGACAAAGCGGGATCAGAATGTTTTGAAGAAGCTGGAAGATATTCATCAAAGTTCTTTGGAGGACTTCGAAGGGCCAAGGCGTTCTAGAAATTGGTATTTGAATCAACTTGGAGCTAAGGCTACTATTGAAACGAATCTCAGTAAGCTTCCATTGGCAGTAAACTTTTTTGAAAAAAATTGTGAAGACATTCCTAGTTACCAAATTCGAAGATTAGCTCTTACTATTCGAAAGTTAAACTCTGCGAAGGAATCGTTGCAGAGATGGAAAATATTAAGGTTGGCTGGCCTGAGTGATGAGCGGATTTGTGCTGAAGCAGAATTGTATTTGAAGCATATGAGATAGATTGTGAGCAATTATATATTTGATAAGTTTAAGCCTGATGCCATCATTAACTATCTAGGATCTTTATGCAGAAGAATTAAAGGTTCTCGGTGGTGGATTAGTATCAGTTTTTCAGGTCAGAAAGGTAGCGATTCGGTAACTCTATCCAATGCATCCGCAATAGCTCGCAAAAGGGTTGTGAATCCAACATGTATAGCGAAGGCTGCGGGGAGCCATATTAACTTAAGTATTATTTCAACTAAGGGCTGGTGCGTTAAGAAAATTAAAGATTGCCCGATTGAAGGATTTTCTTCGCGAAAAGATTGTGAACAATTTTGTTTTGTCCTTAAAACGAAAAATGGTTTGACTATCTACTTGCCGCAGCTTGAATTGGCTCGAGCTTTGTTTTTTCGTGATTCATATCTTGCAAGAGCTGCAATGGAACCAGATACCTTAGATTTTGATTTTCAAATTGTTCGTGAGGGAAACTGCGAAGTTATACGTATTAATATTATGCCAACTTCTTGTTATCCCCTTGAACTTTTTCGTGAATTAAGTAGTCGCAATTACTTAAGTTGGATATTGTTGGATGATCAAGCTCGTAAGTCTTATGAAAGTATTGGACGTAACCAAAAAACGTCGGGTTATCAGGTTGGAGATTATTGGAAATGGGACTTTCATTTTGATCCTCCAGAACTTCCAGATGCAAATTTAGGTCTGCGAGGATATCATGACAAAAAAACTAAATGCTTTTTTGTCTATGAAATTGAGAGCATAAAGAATATCAGCGCAAATATACCTGAGAAAATTGAGATGTATCACCCTAATTTTAATACTCCAAGTGCCGAATCTACGCATGGTGGCACTTCGGTCGCTCCAAGTACTATTGATCAATATAATGTGCATGATGACGAAGTTGCAAATGCTGATGCGGCCCGGCGTCTGATAGACGGAGATAAAGTTGTTTTTGAATTTTCTAAACCCTTTGTAACTCTCAGAGTTTCGGAAAAAAAGAAGCCTATTACTTCACAAAAGCCACAGGAGGAAGGAGGCGATTCCCATCATCTTGACGTGAGCGCTGAAGAGTCTGTTGCCGGACAAGGTTTTCCGGGGGGAGAATGGGACACGACTAATGATCAAACGGAGAATGATCATTTGTTTGAAAGCAAATTCAGTTGCTTTTTAAATATGGTTGAAAATTTAGTAGATACTCACGATTGTAAGATGCTCTCTAAGAATACTAGAAAATTACCCGCAGTTTCGCGTTGTAAAAAGCACCTGCTTTCAACAGACGGAAATCCTAGATGTATGGCTGTGGTAGTGATTGAGGTTAAAGGAAAAGTTTTTCATCTGTTGGAGGTTGATACATCCGATGCGGATAAGCCTCTGTCGACAAGAATTTTGATGGTAAGAAGCTATGCTACGTGGGAAAAGGATCTTGAACATCTTGAATATGAACTTGTGCGGACCTCTCTTACTTGGCCGGTACAGTTACTAACTCAATTTTGTGGTAAAAAAGGCCACTTGAGAATTTCACATCCTAAAACACCTTCAAATAACAAAGGGCTAATTCTCCCTGATTCTATAGAGGGATGGGCTAATAGAACTTATGATAGAATGGACGATATGTCTCAGATTTAAGTAGGTTATTAAGTAGCTTGAGTTTTGTAAGGGTTTATTCGGAATTGAATTACCTGCAGTTATTAATGTACTGTGGAAAGGGAGAAATAATATGGAAATCAATTCGATAGTACTTTGTAGTATACTGGTTTTTGTGGTTGGTGTCTGTTCATGGGCTTTGTGGGATGATAAGCGTGAAAAGGCCCATAAAAGGAAGGAGAATAGGCGACAAAGAACACCACAAAAACCGTTTGGAATTTAATAGTTAGGATTTTATAAAGTTTTTTACAACTCAGCCCACCAAGTTTCTTCATCATCTAAAGGGACCGCAAGGGCCATCCAGTCTGTGTTTTGAAACTTGCCAACTTGGTGAATGTGAAAGTGACCGAAAAACCATTGTGCGGGCTCATATTTTTGTAAAATAAGGTCAAGAATATCTCGTGTTGGATCATCGGCTTTAGCAAGCCATGGAACTTTGCTGTATCCTAGTGGTGGTGTGCGTCTGAGTACAAATGAACTCGGGCAAGTGTGGCTCACAACAATATCTATGTGTTGGTTCGGATCAAGTTTTTCAAAGTCATTTGCAGCCGGGATTTCATTTGAAAACCAACTCTTCCCTTCAATTTTAGACTCTTTGTCCGTAGAGTCTGCTCCTCCGAAGAAAAGCACATTCCGACCATCAGGCAGAGCTAATATTGAGCCTCGCGGTTGATAGAAACAGTTTGGTGCAACTTCAAGTTGTCCGGATTCAGTTATGTTTGCCAGCTCCTCATGATCTTCATGATTACCTTCACACCAGTATAGTTTTGTGTTGCCGAGCTTTAAAGGTGGATCTGCCGGCGGCCAACCATTTTGATGTGGCCAGTAGCCAAAATCTCCGCATTGGATAATTATGTCTGGCTGCTCAGTTGTAACCAGGTGGTTGATGACTTGAAAGTCTCCGTGGATGTCGCCTAGAATAATGGTTTTCATGGATGATAATTTAATTTATTTTTAATTTGCCGTCATCTATATTGAAGCGAACTATAAATAAAACAGAATTGTGAGTATATAGAATGGTTAACTTCTATTTGTAAGCTTGTAGGTGGCATCGGTTTTCAGGAGTTTTAGCCGTGACGTTGCTTCATGTATTGAAAAGTACGCTTGAGCCGGATAAACCGAAAAAAGAGAGAGAGCGAGGGCACGGCTAAAACTCATCCGCGTCGTCATTAACCATCTATTGACATGCAGCGACAGTGCATGGCTACAGAAAAAACTCCGTAAAATTAGCTCTAGCTCGGTGGTAATATTGCCCTTCACTATTGCACCGTCACCTTGTCTAGAGTGACCCGATAATCTCCGCCTGCAGTTGCTCACGCGATTAAGTATTATGTATGTCACATTTCAGCAGCCACCTACTCCTCAAAAAGGCGAGCAGCAAATGCTCAGCCACTTGCGGGTGAGTTCCTCTAAATGCACGTGTATCGCGCTGAGAAGAGTTGGCTTGTAAGGCTTTAGATATGGAGACGGTCTGCGGGAAGTGTTTTTTTACACTGAACAAGGGAGTTCGTACACCATTATTCTTTTTACCAGCTCTTCGTAGATACGGCTGTATAAGAATTATGAATCGTAGAGGAAATTGTTAGGATAATGCTGGTGCAGAGAATTTTTTCAGTAAGCTGAAAAGAGAACGTGTTTACCGTACGACGTACAAAGCTCGAGAACAAGCAAGGCAGGATGTTTTTATCTACCTTGGGATCGTTTTACAGCAGAAAACGGAGACATGTCGGTCTTGGTTCTGTTTCCCAGAACGATTTGAGCAGGAATATTACCGTAAACAAAAACTAGTTGCTTAACCTAAAGCGGACTGTCCGTTACTTATGTAGCATTTCAGAGTAGGTTAACACAGAAAGACTCTTTTATGAAATATAAAGAAATTAAATTTGGAAAACTATTTTAGAGTTACTACATAACGGGCTTAAAATAGGGGCGTTGACGAAGTGGAAAGTAGTAAAATGATATATACGCAAGTTCAAGATTTATATGGTATCCAATGTCGAAGTATGTTTTTAACATAGTTCAGGATATGTGGAACATTAAGTTGGAGTGGTCTGTTGTTAAGTTCGAATGCATTTTTTAGGTTGCAGTTGTCGCGATATCTTCAGGGTATGTAGGAGCTGTATTCCGCTTGAATTGATAGAAATTCATACTGATGCATGTTTAGGAGAAAATTAAATTGTGCGGTATGAGGATGTGTACGGTCGAATGAATTAAGTCGCAATGTGCACGTGTCATTTTATTTGAATGTGATAAGTTTGTATTTTTTGTTTTGTATAAATTGATTAAAAAAACAGGGTATTTAGCGAGGTGGGCATGTCTTATATTGCAGAACGCGAAGTTTATAGGTGCTGTAAAAAAATTGTTTTTACAATGGATGTGTTCCGGATTGATCCAAATTCTAGCAATTTATCTCTGACTCCTAATAAGAACAATGTTAAGTGGTTAAATAGATTATTGGGAGACATATACTCTTCCTTGCTTGGGGGGGGGCATATAATGCTTTTTGGTGATGAGCATGGGACTTCTAGCTTGAGGTGGCGAGTTTATTCAAATGCAGATTTGCCCTATTCTGTCGAAGCTTGGGCTCGTCTATATTCAGTTGGACAGTATCAGTCAATTATTGAAGAGGAAGTGCTATCTTCCATTGAAAATTCTTTGGTGGTCACTTTTGAAGCGAGTGAATCTTTAATTGAAGTCTTTTTGGCCAACGGCATCCCATATATAGATTTAGCTATACACCCTGTCAGGTTTCTTGATGACTATATGTTTGCAGTCCGTACAAATGTCAGTGAGTGGAGCCAGCGTCTTTTTGAATTACAAACACCTGAACATATATTTTACGATTTTGCTAAAGTTATATCTGCCAAAGCTGTACGATTGTCTTGTTTCGAAGCTATTCCTGAAGGATCAGTCCTTTTTCTAGCACAGACGGCTGTGGATTCATCGTTAATTAGCGATGGTGTTATGGTGGACGATGACATGATTATTGAAAAATTGATTAAGATGGGTCAAGTATATCCGACTGTATATTACAAACATCACCCTTATTATACAAACAGTAAGGCGGCTCGGCTGGTTGAAAGAAGTAAAAATATGGCAATTGCTGATTACAATATTTATATGGCTTTGGGGTCTCAGGCTTTTCCAAAGGTGTGTAGTTTTTCTTCGGGGACATTGCATGAAGCAAAGTATTTTGGTCTAGAAAGTGAAAAAATTCTTTCATCTCCTAATCGGTTTGCGAATGAACTTTCACCATATTCTTATGTTCCAATTTATAGGGATGCCTTAAAATATGAATTTTGGAGCTATGTTATGGGAGATATTAAGATTTTTAAAGAAAAGAGTCTTCCGGATCCTTTTTTCGGAGCTGTGAAGGATTCTAGTGGTATGAAGTGGGGTAAGTAACATGAGTAAAAAAGTTATTTATTATGATTTGAGCCGCTTACTCAACCGATCTGTGGCCTCTCATGCTACAGGGATTGATCGGGTTGATATAAGGTATGCTATGTATTTTTTGGAGGATAAAGAAAGTGAATTTAACGGTTTGATTCAGATTGCTGGATTTTATTTTGTAGTGGAAATTGGCATTGTGGCTCTTTTTTTAAATGCTCTTTTTGATAAATGGATGGGGAATGGGTGCATAGATTTTAATTTCGAAAAATTCAAGCGAGCGCAATATGATTATGGTAAAAAGGGGGCTCAGGGAAGTTACGAATCAATTAATGTTGAATTATTAAATATTTTTGAAAGGAATCGTACTTGTAATTGTTTATATTTTAATTGCTCCCATTATGGCATAGCTGATAATATTAAGGTTATTCAGACTATGAAAGTGCTAGGGCGTATTAAATTTTGCTATTATTTGCATGATATAATTCCAATTGAGTTTCCTGAATATGTTCGCGATGGGGATGATCTAATACATTTTGATCGTGTAAAAGTGATGTTAACTTATGGTGACATCATTTATGTCAATTCAAATTACACCAGAAAACAACTTCAAAATTTTTGTAATCGTTACAGTTTTGAGCCCCCTTTCGTTGTTGTTACTAGAATAGGAGTAGAAGATTGTTTTTTACAAAAAGAGATTTGTAAGCCGCGTTTTTTAGATAAGAAGATTTTGAGCAAGTATTTTGTTTATGTAAGTACAATTGAGCCAAGGAAAAATCACCTGCTTTTACTGAATGTCTGGCGTCAGATCGTAGAAGATGTTGTGGACCCTCCTTATCTGGTTTTAGTGGGGCATCGTGGATGGAATAACCAAATTGTGTTTGATATGTTGGACCGTGCACTTGCTTTAAAAGAATATGTCATTGAGTTAAATGATATTGCGGATGCTGATCTTGTTAGCTTAATTAAAAATGCTAAAGCAATGCTTTTCCCCTCTTTTTCAGAGGGATGGGGCATGCCTCTTGTCGAGTCTGCAGCTCTCCAAGTGCCCGTGATCTGTTCTGATATCGATGTTTTTCATGAAGCAGGTCAAAATATGATGAAATATATTAATAGTATTGACGGGGGACAATGGAAAAAAACTTTAATACAATTTGGTGATTGTACGGAAGAGCGGGAATTAATTGTTAGATCCTTGGTTACTTTTGACGTGCCTACGTGGCAAGATCATTTTGAGCAAGTTGAAAAAGGGATTAGCTGTCTAGAATATCACTATTCTGAGGCTAAAGTTACAAATTTAAGTGTGTTGGACGATTTTAAGAATCATTTAAGGCAAATGCCTAAAGCTAGTGGCAATGCCAAAGTTAATGTCTTACGGAGCTTAGAACTTTATGAAATCAAGATTGCAAAATTCCTGCAACACGTTGAGTTTAAGCAGCCAAAGTGTAAAATTATTTTCGACCTTTTGCGAAAGGTCTATTGGTCATTTAAGAATTAAAATAGTATCGTGGGGCTTTGATGGAAAAAATTACACTGACAGCAGATAAGCTCGTAGAAAATTTAGTGGGCCAATATGGGGATGCCGCCACGGCTCGCTTTTTGTTAAATTGTTTGCAACAAATTAAAGTGCTACCAGAAGAGGCTTCTAATGGTTTATTAGATAATAGTGGTGTAAAAACAGCTGATCCTCGTTTATATGGTAATTTTCGCACTGATGTGCGAAATACGCTTGAGGTATACTGGGATTCCGTTGCTTGCGGTGAAATGCATGGTGAGCTTCCTATTATGCTTGATATCGGTGGGGGTAAGGGGGAAGGCGATGGATTTAGAAAGGGGACAAAGTACATTGTTCTAGATTTTGATCCAGACGATCCTTCAGCTATAAATCTACAGCATGATTTGAATAAACCATTACCCTTTGAAGATAAAGAAATCTCATTTATATATTCAAATCAAGTTCTTGAACATATAGAAAAACCATGGTTACTGGCTCAAGAAATTGGCCGTGTTTTGAAGCCCGGTGGGGTGGCTTTTATTTCGACTGTTTTTGCTTACCGTTACCATCCCTATCCTCGTGATTATTGGCGTTTTACTCATGAAGGGTTAGCTAAGTTATTAACAGAGTATGCTTGTCTTAAAACAGCTTATTGTAAGTATGAATTGACTCACCGAAGAGATGATAGACGAGGTGCTCTTTCTTCTCCAGATGAAGTTCATATTGATTGGCTTGGCGGATTTAGAGAGAATTGGTTCGTTTATTTTATTGGTTTTAAAGAGGCTTAACGGGGTTTGACAAACCTTCTCAAAGTAATTTTATCCGGAGCAAATATGTTGAGACAAAGTGGTGATTTGACTATTACAATGCTTGATAATGTTCCGGTTTTTGCTGATAGGTTGGAACAGTTAAGGTTTTCTTGCGGGCTTGCATCGCATGCCGGAGCTTTTATGGAATTTGGAGTTTTTGAGGGGGGGGCAATAAACCATCTTGCGAATAATTTTCCAAGTAGAAGTTTTACTGGTTTTGATTCTTTTACTGGTCTCCCTAAAGACTGGGTTCGTTCCAATGAAAGTATTTACCCCAAGGGGTATTTTTCGCTAGAAAAGCTTCCTTCTGTTGCTAAAAATGTAACTTTGGTTTCTGTTTTTTTTAGGCAAAGTTTGCAGCCATGGTTAGAGCATAATCAAGTTGAAGTTTCTTTTGTGCATATTGACTGTGACTTATATTCTTCGGCTGCGGATGTACTGTTGTATATCACTCCATATTTACGTGATGCCGCAATAATTGTTTTTGATGAGCTTTGTGACTGGAGCGATTCAGGGGTTTATCCTAATTGGCCAGAGGGAGAATGGCGGGCCTTGTGTGAATGGTCAAATGCAGAGTCTTTGATCATTGAACCGATAAGTAGAGACCGTTTGTTTAGTGCTACGATTAGAGTTTGTAAAGTTTGACTATGAGAGCTATTTGTGAACTTCTCGCTGTTAAAGCCTACGCAAACCTTCGTACTGAAGTTTCGTGCTATTATCTTAACTATTTATGGTGGGTGATTGAGCCCGTTCTTACTATGTCTACATTTTACCTCGTTTTTGGGGTTTTTTTGAACAAGGGGACAGAGCATTTTGTGGCATTTTTGTTGACAGGACTTGTGCCGTGGCAATGGTTTGCAAATGCAATAAATCAGGCTTCAGGAAGCATTCTTAATGGAAGAGAACTAATGCTACAAGTTTATATTCCCAAGTTTTTTTTCCCTTTTGAGGTAATATTGCGTGGAACATTTAAACATCTATTTGTTTTGATTTTACTGTTGTTTTTTTTAGTTTTTTATCCAACACCAGTTGCTGTTACTTGGGTTGCTCTCCCTGTTTTGATGCTGATACAATTTTTATTTATTGTGTCAATAGGTACTCTTTGTGCTGCTTTTGTTCCATTTGTTCCTGACCTCAAATTTATTGTTTCAACAATCTTGCAGCTAGCAATGTATGCTAGTGGTATTTTTTACAATATTGACTCTGTAATACTTCCTAAGCACCGCACTATTATTTACATGAATCCTATGGCTGGTTTGATTAAGAACTACAGGGAAGTTCTCATGTATGCACATTGGCCTGATTGGCAATATCTTGGATATTTGACTTTGGCCGGATTAGTGTTGCTTATGATTTCCGTTACAGTGTTATTCAAGCTTGACCATGTTTACCCAAGGTTGGGTCAGAAATGACTCATGATACAATTTTAACTCTTCAAAATGTTGGATGCCAATATTCCGTTCGAAAAGGTTTTTTAAAAGTCGGTTTATATACAGCCTTGAAGGATGTTTCTTTTGAAATTAGAAGAGGTGAAACGATAGGTGTTATCGGAAGAAACGGTGCAGGAAAATCAACTCTTTTACGGCTAGTCGCAGGGGTTATACTACCTGATTCCGGGGTGATCGTCAGGCATGAGCCTGTTTCTATTTCTCTGCTGACTTTGCAGCTGGGATTTTCAGCTGAGCTTAGTGGAAGAGACAATGCAGTGTTAAGCGCTATGCTTTTGGGGCACAGATATAAAGAGGCCAAGGCAAGTCTTGATGAAATCAATGAATTTGCTGAACTTGGCGGTTGGTTTGATGAACCTTTAAAGACTTATTCTTCCGGTATGCGGGCTAGGCTGGGTTTTGCTGTTGCTATGATGATGTCGCCCGATGTTCTGCTTATCGATGAAGTTTTAGGGGTTGGAGACGAGTCTTTCAGGATAAAGTCAACTAAGGTCATGAAAGAGAAAATGCTTTCTGGGCAGACTGTGCTCTTTGTGTCTCATAATGCCGCGACCATTCGCGAGCTTTGCTCCTCGGTTGTCTGGATTGAAAACGGTGTGACCCAAATGGTGGGAGAGACTGAGGAGGTCTTGTCTACTTATTTTGAGTCTTTGAAAAAATAGGGAGCTGAAAGCCAAATCGTGCGAATCCTCCTTTATGAATCTATTCCTGATATTACAAGATCAGCTTTTCTCGTCAGATTACGAAAGTATTTGAGGGGAAAGGGGGGTAATGTCTTCTGTCTACTTGATGATCGGGTTTATTCTCGTTTGCAGGGTGGGCAGGGGGATTATGGGATAGTAAATTGTTCTGGACCGATGACCCATAATCTGGTTTTGGGGAACCGTGATACCTCTTATGTCTATTGCCCTAGGGACGAAGATCTTAAGGTTATTACATCCGGGAAAAGAAGAGCCTTTTATAAAAAGTCACTAAGAAAGATCAAACCTGACAGAATTATAGTCTGGAATGGGCTTTCTAGTCATCATGAAGACTTTATGACAGTGCTGAATGAAGTAGGTTTTGCGGATAAAGTTTTTTTTATGGAGATGGGTTGGCTACCCCAAAAGGATTATTTCTGCTGTGATAATTTAGGAGTTAATGCTAGAAGCTCCATCTCTCAAAATGATTATTCAAAATCTCTTTCACTTGAGCGGCAAGTTCTTTTAAAACAAGCTATTTCTAATTATTGTAAAATTATTCCTGCAAAAAAAAAGAAGTTAATTCTGGTTCCTCTTCAAATTGAATCTGACTCCAATATTATCCATTTCTCTCCTTATAAAACGAATCAAGAATTCATTACTATGCTCGAAAAATGGATTCCTGATGGCTACGAAGTCATCATAAGACCCCACCCTTTGTCTGTTTCAAAAATTCCGAAGTGGAGTCGGGCAGATTTTGTTCTGGATTGTAGCCATGATTTATATCAAACTCTTGCTGTCGCCCAGCTGGTTATCGGTATTAACAGTACTGTTTTGATTGAGGCCATGGCCTATGGGGCAAAGGTAATGGCTTTTGGTAAAGTTTTTTTTTCTTCATTGGGCGGTGTTTCTGTTTCCGAGGATGACAGGTTTGAAAAAGTCGTAGGGAGTGATTTGAATGTTGACAGTTTACTTTATGATCTGATTTTTAATAGACAGATATCAATTCACTCCATGGAAGGCGTTGAAAGACATCTTAATTGGGAACATAAATGTATGCCTTACCATGCATCTGAACCATTTCTTAATAAATATCCTCTTTTAAAGGTATTCAACGGTGAAATCAGGTTTTTAGCCGCTACTGTTGCAAAAAAACTGGGATTTTTAAAATGAACTTTGGCAGGAAGCTGTATGATATTTGACAAGTTTAAAAATGCGTCATTACCCGCTGAGCAGATCTGAAAATCTTGTTTGGATAAATTGAAACTTTTGGAGAAGGATCAGTTATTATTCAGCCTATCCTGTTGTTTTGTCTTTGTTGGGCAAGTTGTTTTCAGAGTGATTTTTTCAAACGAACATATATTACTAATCTAGGATGATTGGGGTAAAAAAGTCATAGTCAAGATTTGATTTCATAGTCTGTGCATAAATTTTAACTTAAATTTTAATTTCTAGGGTTAGGTACATGATAATTCCTTATTTCAAGAACAGACACGTTCCAATCTGTTTTTCAGCTGATGAAAACTATGTTCCTTATCTGTGTGTCGCAATTCAATCAGTTATAGAGAATACTTTGGATGAGCTAAATTATGATATTGTGGTTCTTTACGAAGGCCTTTCTTTCTATCATGTTAAAAACATTGAGTCCTTATCCTCAGCAAAAAATATCTCTGTAAGGTGTTATGACGTAAAAGAGTATATGAAAGCGGGTTTGCGGGGGCTGTTCGAGACTAAGGCTTATTATACACTAGCAACATATTACCGATTTTTTATTCCTGATATATTTAAGAAATATAAAAAAGTATTATATCTGGATTGCGATATTATCGCACTACAAGATGTGTCTGTTTTGCTCGATATAGACTTGGGGGATAATTTTGTTGGTGCCGTCAGAGATTTGGGAGTTGTTCAGCAAATTAACACGATCGATGGCTGGGAAAAGTATTTCAGAGAAGATCTCAAGATTAATAATCTTGAAAACATCTTTCAAGCCGGGGTTTTGATCTTTAATGTTGTAAAGTTTAATGATTATAATCTGCTTGAGAAATGTGTTGAAAAAATCCATATACTACCAAATCCTCGTGTACTGGATCAGTGCATATTAAATTCTGTTTGCGAGTACCGGGTTCATTTTTTAGAGCCGGAATGGAATGTTATGTGGAACCTTCCGTTTTTGGCAAAAGATCTTAAGAGTGAACTTGGGGGTGATGTCTATGAAAAGTATATGGAAGCTAGAAGGAATCCATATATTTTACATTATGCTTCATTCATAAAACCATGGTTTGAGCCAGACAGAGAACTTGCGAGTTTTTTCTGGAATTATGCCCGCAGGACACCCTATTATGAATCGATTTTGTTTTTAAATCTTATTCATAGGAAGGTTCCCTTTCGTGAGCGTTTCTTCAATTTCAAATTTTTGCATCAGATATACAGAATTCTTCCAAATAGCCTCCAGGGAAAACTTAGCGAAGTTAAGATAGCTATATTGAAATAAGGACTAAATACATACTTTTCTAATTTTTGAGACAAAATCATCGGTTTTAAACTTCTGGGCTCTTTTTTCACAGTCTCTTTTCATGCTTAGTGCTTTTGATGAGTCCAATGATATTACCGCATTAATGATTTCCACTGACTTTGGCTTAATAAGTAATCCAGTTTTTTTATCTAGAATGGTTTCAAGTATCCCGCCTTCCTGAGCTCCAATAGTCGGTTTTCCTGCAGCCATAGACTCAACAGGACTAATTCCAAAATCTTCATCTTTAGGAAGATATATAGTCGCAATGGCTTTACCAATAAGATCTTTAAGTTTATCTTCATTGGTCCATCCGGTAAAGTTTATATTTGGGGCATTATTGGATAGCGTTTTTAAATTTTCTAATTCAGACCCACCAGATGTCACAACAAGCTTTTTGCTAGGCATTTTTTTGAATGCATCGATAATCAGATCTACTCGTTTGTATTTTTCGAGTCTTGCTGTTGAGAGATAGTAGTCTTCTTGACCAAGCCATTTAAATTTTTTCACATCAACTGGAGGATGGATAACGAGAGCATTAACTCCCAAATATCTTTGAATGCGGTTTCGAACATTTTGAGAATTGGCAATAATCAAATCCATTTTTTTGAATGCTGCTTCATAGTTTTTTCTGGTATGATAAACTAGAGCTTTAAAAGCTGGCCTGAAAGCAACGTTTAAGTTCTCAAGATAGTATTCGTAGAGATCATAAGCAAAACGGGGTAGAGTATGGCAGTATAAAATTCGATAACCCTTTTTTTGATTGTGAACAGCTAACAATGCATATGAGCCACTGTAAATTACCATGTCATAGTTTTTTAAGAATTTGGTTTTTGATTTGAAATTATAAAATCCTTTTATAGCATTAAAAGGCTGGCAGGTGGAAGGTTTGCCCAGCTCTATGATGCTTGAAGGTAGACTAATATCTGTAAAATTTTCCCGGTTGATAAAGTCAACGCATAACTCAGACTCTGGAAATGCTTCGTGTAAATTGAGGGATGTTTTTTCAGCCCCTCCCATGCAATAGAGGAAGTCATAAAGGATACATATTTTTTTATTTGAGTCAGGCATTTATATTTAAGGTTAAAGTTACCAGTTAAATCACTGGCGGAGAAAGGTACATATGCACATTTTGCTTTTATAGCGAGTATATGGCCGTTGTTCAATCATCTAATCTTAATCTCTTTCACGAGGTTACTAAAATAAAATTATATTTACTATGGTGACAATATAAAATGTGCGTTATTAATTTCAGATAAATCTGCATGACTAAAAAACGGGAGTTAGTATGAGATATCTATTTGTTCTTATTTTTATAATGAGTTTGTTCGTAGGCTGTTCATCCCATAATCAGACAGATTCAAATACTGACAACGCAATTCGAAAGCCTAAAACATCTACAATTGTTAATGACATTATCAGCCGAGGAGCCCGAGTTCCATAAGAGTTTGAATCTTTGGCTGCGTACTCTGAGTTTAAGGGATCATCCTTCTCTATTGCGATATGACATCCAAGTATATTTGCTCAATTGCTTGAGCAGAGCGTAGTATTGTAAATAGATTGTTAAATTTCAATTTTCCCGCTTGGCCATATTGAACTGCTTTTTGTGGTTGAGTTATAATCTCCTTTATAGCTTCAGCTAAAGCTTCTGAGGAAGCTACCGGTACAATTGTTCCGGTGATACCATTCTGATTCACCCAACTTGTACCTGATCCATTAATACTGGTGGTCACAAGTGGAACGCCATAGCGCATAGCTTCAAGAAGGACCATACCAAAAGCTTCACCACGATCAATGGAAGGTAGACAGAATACAGATGCCCGCTGTAGTAATACGAATAACTCTCTGTCAGAGATTTTCCCCGGTAGACTCACTCGATTTTCCAATCCTAATTTTTTAACTTCACGAGTAATTCTGGAATGTTCAGGGCCGTCTCCAGCTATAATGAACCTTGCTTCAGGCAGAAGGACTGCAGCGCGAACAAGATATTTAAACCCCTTGTAAAATGCGAATCGTCCTACACTAAGAACTAATGGTGTTTCGTCTGGGGGAATTTGTCTTGGAGGATATTTATTCTGGTCAAGTCCCAACGGAACAATTCTGCATTTGTCCAACCATGGTCTTAATGAATGGCTTGATTCCAAATAGAGGGGAGATGTCGCTATTATACACTTGGCTTTAGAAAGGATGCGTTGCTCAAACTGACGATAAAAAGGATACAGTATTTTAATCACCAGGTTTGGAGATCCTTTTACATCGGCGTGCCAGTGGACAATATAAGGGATTTCGGAAGGGAAAAAACAGTTAAACAGAATTGCCGGATTTGGCAGATGGATATGGATAATTTGCGGACGATGGAGTGAAACTATTTTCTGCAGAGACATTGGGAAAAAGGGAGAAATAGGAGCGAACGCAGTGTTGCAAATAGTACTGGATCGAGTAATTTTGACACCGTCAATTTGACGGGCATCCGTTTTTCTAAAAGGCAATGTGTGATGGCATAACACACTTACGGAGTGTCCCATCTTTACTTGTTCAGCCGTTAGATCCCGAACAAATGTTTCTATGCCACCTCTTTCAGGGTAGGAATACTTACTTATGTGAAGAATGCGCATTGTTCAAAAGCTATGACAGGCAAGGGATTAAATCAAGCCAATGTTTAAGTATGAATTAATACAAGATGGCATTACTAATCCTGAATTATAAATAGAGATATTAAATTTCTAATTTTCGAGATAGTTCTTAGGAGAGAAAAAATAACATTTAATTATTTATATATGTTGACATGCTGAATTGTTTTATGTTTAAAAATATTAATTATTTTGAAATTCATATAAATAATATAATTAACAGGTAGTAGCCAGTATGAAGTATTTATTTTCATTAATTGTCTTGTTGGTAACACTCGCTGCAGTATCAGCCTTTGCCGAAACTAATGGACAGCAACAGGCGACTAGTGATGTTGCCCGCTCCAGTAGTCAGGCATTAAGTACAATGGTTCAAGGGCGAGTTGCTACAATTGCTGCTCCTAAACCTGCTGGGTTAAAAAGAGTTTCTCATAATAGTATTGATAATAATGGTAATATAGATATTTCCCTGAATGCGGAAGATTTGGGACTTGCCTCAGGTGAAGCTGCCAATGACTTTGGTGTTTGGGCTATGGGATCTTACACACAGTTTTCTAACACTGCGACAGGATCCAAATATGACGCTGAAACCTATAATTTCCTTGCTGGGGCGGATTGGCGTGCAACTCCGGATTTATTAATAGGATTAGCCGGTGGTTACGGTGTGCTTGATCTTGATAAAAAAGACTGGTCAGGCGGAGCTGATACTGGAACACTCAAAACTGACTCAGAGTGGACAGTGATGCCTTATTTGGCCTACAATTTTACTGACTACACCATCTTAGATACAGCTTTTGCTTATACAAATTCCCGCTATAAAGACAACGATGGTACAAGTACTGGTAAATACGATTCCAATCGTTATTTGACGAACATAGGTGTTTCTCAATATTTTATGCTTGATGAATGGACTCTCAGTGGTCGTCTTGGATATATGTATGTAAGTGGTGATTTAGGTTCTTATTCTCGTGGCGGAACTGACATTGCAAATCCAGATAGTTATTTGAGTCAGATGAACGTTGAAGCAAAAGCAGCGTATCTTTTTGACAGATGGATTGAACCATACACTGCGATCCGCTACTATTATGACCTTGGAGTTTCAACTAGACCTGTAGACTCTGATTATGATGAGTTTGAGGGCGTTCTTGGTTTGAATCTGTATGCTAGTGATGTGTGGACAGTTGGTTTAGAGGGTGGAGCAAGTGCAGGACGTGCTAAGTACGAATCCTACCGAGGTCAAGCAACTGTCCGTTTTGAATTTTAAAACTACTTTTATAGCCTGATATAAAAGAAGTGGCTCGCTTTGAGCCGCTTCTTTTTTTTTGTTTAATGATACTTTATTAAGGAGGAGGAGTGCAAAAATATAAAAATGTTGCTGTAATAATACCTGCTCTTAATGAAGCTTTGACTATCTCTAAAATTATCAGAAAAGTAGGCGGCTATGGGGTGGATACTTATGTTGTGGATGATAATAGCCAAGATGGAACTGTCGCTAAATCCCGCAATGCAGGGGCCGAAGTTTTAGTATTACCTTTTAGATCTGGATCTTGGGGTGCTACACAGGCCGGAATGCTACACTCCATAAAAAAAGATAAATATGATTTTTTTATAACGATGGATGCTGACGGGCAACATGAACCTGATTATATTCCATTGTTGATTGAGCGATATTTGTCGAGTAAAGTAAACGTTGTTATTGGGAGCTGTATACAACGTGGTAGCTTTGCAAGACGGATAACGTGGAGTGTTTTCTTTTTTCTAACCCGTTTAAAAATACATGATATGACTTCTGGTTTTAAACTGTATGATAAGAAAGCCGTTCAGGCTCTTTTATCTAAAGAAGCCGCAATGTTCGATTATCAAGATCTAGGTCCATTACTTTTGTTTAGAAGAAAGAATATTAAATGTATTGAAATTCCAATCTCCATGTGTGCTAGAAAAAATGGATGTTCTCGCATTTTTGATTCTTGGCTATCAGTGTCAATCTATTTAGTTAAAACTTGTATATGGGTGATCGTTGATTGGATTTCCAAATCAGACAATTCGTTAGGTAAACTGGATGATTATGACTCTATTTGATCTTGTTGCTCCCGCGATTTCTTTCTTAAGTGTTGTAATAATTCTCGTGCTTATTAGGCGGCAGCGCTTAGGAATATTTCATTCTCTTTGGTGGTTATTTGCTGTTTTTAGTATGCTTTTTATTGGTTTTTTCCCTACCGTGGTAGATAGAATCGGATGGTTTTTAGGAGTGCATTATCCTCCCGTATTACCAATTCTTTTGGCTCTTTGTTTTTTATTTGTTAAAGTACTGACTATGGATATCGAACGGACTCAGCAGGAAATTAAAATTCGGATTATTGCTCAAAAAATGGCAGCTTATGAAGCAGAGTTATACAGTTTAAAAGCTGAACAATCTGTTGAAAAGGCAGAAATAAAGATCCATGAAAACTGATATATTTATTTCATGGTGTTGCTTTAGTTAATACCTATTGTTTGGAGGAGGCATGATCTTTCGAATTGGGTTGATTTTTTTTCTTTTTGTCTTCTCGGGATGTACTTCCTTTTCTCCTCGTTTATTTGCAGAGCAACATGGCTTCCTTGAACATATTTTTGTTGCAGATACTTTTGACATCGCAGGCTACATGCGTGGTAAATCCTCAATTCTTCGTGTCTATTTTGAGGGTGATGGTAAAGCATGGTTGAATAGAAGACGCCCTTCTACTAATCCTACCCCCCAGAATCCTGTTTCTTTTTATTTAGCGGCAGTCGATACTAACCCGGCGGTGTTATACCTTGCGCGTCCTTGCCAGTTTGTTGAGGGGCCGCATTTAAGAAGTTGTTCTACACCTTTTTGGACATCAGCACGGTTTTCCGAACCTGTAATACACGATTTAAATCAAGCTTTGGATCAGGCTAAATCATTAGTTGGGGCAAAAATCCTTGAGCTGGTTGGGTATTCTGGAGGTGGAGCGGTTGCCTTGCTACTCGCCGCACGAAGGGATGATGTTGATTTGGTTGTGACAATTGCAGGCAACTTGGACCATGATTACTGGACTCGCTATCATCACGTCTCGCCATTACGCGATTCGTTGAATCCTGCTGATTATGCTGTTCAAAACCAAGTCATCAAGCAAGTACATATTGTAAGTACTGAGGACTTAATTATACCTCCTTCTGTCAGTCAGAGTTATCTAAGTAAAATGAACGAGACTAGTATGGTTCGAATTGTTACGGTGCACGGGGTAAAGCACATGGACGATTGGAGTCAAGTTGTCCCGAGTATTTTAAAAAAGGTTGATCAACACAAATAGCGAGTTATGAGAACTTTACGATTTACTACCACGACATGGGCAACTATCGCCGTCATAATAATTTCTGTAACTCTAAGCGGAATTCTAGCACTTCATCATTCGCAATTACTGGTAGAGCAGGGTATTCATATACAGGGGGTCCCGCTGATTGGAAATAATGATGGATATTATTATTTGGATCAGGCTTATAAGCTAGCTGAGCAGGGTGTTGGGGTTAATGATGTAATTAATGACAGTCATCAATCAATGCTTCTTTCTTATTTCCTTGCTGCAGTTGCTGGTCTTGATAAAATGCGATTACAAAGAGTTTCCGCATACCTTGGGCCTATTCTAAGCTTATCTATGTTATTAGCGGTGCTTCCATGGGGTATAAAAATTCGTTCTCCTTTTGTTATGGTTTCTTCAACTTTACTTGCTCTTTTCGCTCCATATTGGGTAACGCGTACCCATGTTGGTTTTCTTGATACTGATAGCTTAGTTCCAGGATTATGCTTCTTTGCCCTATTCTGTGTTTTCCAGTTTTCTACCAAAAAAGTTTCGCGATTGCCTTGGGTAGGTTTATATATATTGATACTTTTTTTTCTGTGGTTTTGGTGGCGACCAGGGGCGTTACTGTCTGCAGGATTTATTCTTTGCTATTTAGTTTATCCAACTCGGAATAGGCTTGATATTTCGCTAAAGGTTTTATTCCTGTGCGGGATTATTGCTGTTACAGGTTTGATGGTTGCTGGACTTGAACCCTTTTCACAATATGCGGCGTACATAAAAGATCATGCTTCTCTTGCCTTTGGCGGGACCACCAATTCTCTTTTAAGCTTATCGATTATTGAATTGAGAGGAGTATACCTGTGGCAGTTGGGGCAAAAATCTCTTGGAAGTGGTTGGCTGTTGATCCCTGCTATATATGGAACCATATGCTACTGCGTGCATTATCGTACGAAAGCTATTTTTCTGGCCGTTGCATGGGGGTTCGGGTTCGCATCGATTATATCGCAACGGTTTATTCCTTTATTTATACCAGCAGTCGCTTTTTTTGCCGCATATGGCTGCATAATTCTTTGTTCATGGGTAAGTCGCCAAATTACGTTGCGATTCATGCTGCAAACGAACAAGATTGAATATTTATTAAAAGTAGCATGCTTACCTCTTTTGTTTGGATGTGTAATTGTAAATACCGTCACATATCAACCTAAAACATATTTTAGCCGAAATGATTTCGTGCTCGCTAAAAAAATTCGAGCCACATTCCCATCAAATACACTTCTATGGACTTGGTGGGACTATGGGTATTTTTTTAAATACCTTACAGGAATGGATGTTTTCTTTGACGGCGGATCGCAGACAGAATTAACTTGTTTCACAGCAGCTTACCCGCTAGTTCAGAATGATATGGCTGTAGCAGCTAGTTGGATAAAATACTTTGCGTTTTCATCTCCAGATCAGCTCAATACAAATAAAAAAGAACAATGGCTTGCGTTTTTAACTGCATTTACTAAAAAAATTATGAGCACGGCTGAAACCTCTGAACGCTCAGTAGCATTATGTTTGCCTGCAAGGGTTTATACCACTAGCGGCTATTTATACTCATTTGCTCATGTTTTTGAGTATAAAATGCCACCAATTGTTAACCATTTGGATTTGTACTCAAAGAAAGGATTTAGATATGAACCTCGCTCCAGCTCCGTGGTTGTTCCTGAAGAAATGGTTAGCAATGGATACGATAGCTTTGGTGGGGTTCTGGATGCAACGAACAAGCTCCCTAAGCAGTTAGATTTAGACACAGTTCCTGATCCATATCTTGTGTTTTCAGATAACTCTAATTTTTTGGCGGTTACGGATCGTGCTTTGGTTGAGTCTGTACTGTTTCGTCTTCTAGGATTGTTTGATGGTGATATAAGATATTTTTCACCTATTTTCTTTGATTATCGATTTGGTGGAATTTGGAGTGTACATTAAGAAAGGTTGAATTTATCTTTATATAGTTCGTTTCAATCATAGTTTTAGTTTCCAACTTTATTACTCAGGATTTATTCTTCAAAAGTTAGAATTATAATTTAGTTTCCAACTTTATTTTTAAAAATAAAAAATCGGTTCATGTAAAATCAAGTAGTTATAAAAAAATTAGTTCCCAACTTTATTACTCACCCACAATGGGTTTTGTGGGTAAGTAATAAAGTTGTATACTAAAGCCGTTCCTTTTAGACTGTTAATATTGTCTAAAAGGAACGGCTTTTCTTATAGCAAAAAGAAATGGTGGATTATCAGAGGTAAAGATTTCGAATATGATAAAGGAAGGACGTGGGGGCGGGCATGGTCATGAATATATTCCGTGGATCAAAGTTAGGGATATTTCATCGCGAGGAAGGTCTCATAGAATTTATGGATTTAAATCTCAACGAACGCACCATCTTCTTTCAGATCTGGAATTTGAAATGCTACATAAATAACGGACAGCCCGTTTTAGGTTAGGCGGCTATTTTCAGTTTACTGAAAAAATTCTCTGCGACAGCATTATCCCAACAGTTTCCCCTACTTACTCATACTGCTTATACCGATCCCGTTGCGCTGGATAAAGCCTATTCGGTATCGGCAGCAAAAAGTACACAATGGCCTGCATTGATGCAGAACCTACAGTTACCGGAGCGATCAACAGATTGACCGTTAAGGTTGCTTATCAATCAAGGATAATTACATTGCTTTACAGAACTATGCCTAAGAATGGAGACAAACTTTCCGCACTTGGATTCGGGTGCATGCGTCTGCCTATGCTGGACGGAGAAATTGATGAGAAACGTGCTATCGCACAAATCCGTCAGGCTATTGATAACGGAGTCAATTATGTTGATACCGCATGGCCTTATCATGACGGAGAAAGCGAGCCGTTGCTGGGCAAGGCTTTGAAAGACGGGTATCGCGAGAAGGTTAAAATTGCAACCAAACTTCCGACTTGGCTGGTTGAAAATCGCGAAGATATGGATAAATTCCTGGATGCACAGCTGGAGAAACTCGGAACTGATCACATTGATTACTACCTTATTCACGCTCTCAGCGGTCCTTCATGGAAAAGCGTTGAAGATCTTGGAATAAAAGAATTTCTTGATCAGGCACAGAAAGACGGACGGATCGTTAATCCCGGTTTTTCATTCCATGGACTTGCAGAAGATTTTCAGCCCATTGTTGATGCATACTCATGGGTGTTCTGTCAGATTCAGTATAACTATCTGGATCAGGAATTTCAGGCAGGCACTAAAGGGCTCAAGTATGCCGCTTCTAAAGATATCGGCGTGATTATTATGGAGCCGTTGCGCGGCGGGAACCTTGCTCTTCCAGAAGCTCCTCCTGCTATTGCCGAACTATGGGCTCAGGCTGAGGTTAAACGTCCTCCTGTTGAGTGGGCTTTGCGCTGGGTTTGGAACCATCCTGAAGTTACAGTAGTTCTGTCAGGAATGAATAGCGAGGAACAGATATCGCAGAATATGGCTGTCGCAAGTGATGCATCCGCCAATTATCTTTCGCCGGCAGAGCTTGAATTAATTGAGCGTGTAAGTATTACCTATAGAAAACTCATGCAGGTTGGATGTACCGGTTGCGGTTATTGCCTGCCTTGTCCTGCCGGGGTGCAAATTCCGATATGCTTCGATTTTTTTAATAAGCTCCACATGTTCGGAAATCTTGATGAAGCTAAACATCTTTACAAAGTATTCGGTAGCGGAGATGTTTTGCAGCGTGAACCTGGATTTGCTTCACAGTGTGTGGAATGCGGTATGTGTCTCGAAAAATGTCCACAGCAGATCAATATCCCTGAAGTCCTCAAACGTGTTGTCGCTGAGCTTGAAGATTAATTCAGCTGTAACAGTATGAAATTCATACTTAAGTTGCGGGTGGCGCTGACCATAATGAGCCTTCCGCAATATTGAAGGTTTTTTTAGCCATTTCTCACATGGGTAGCCTCAACGAACCTGCAAAATAATTCTTATGAAAGGGAACCAGATATGACTGATCTGTTAACTAAACTTTTGTCCGATATCAGGGATGGTAATGTTGATGTTGAAGAAGGGCTTCAATGTTTGCGGGATCTTCCGTTTATGGATTTGGGGCACACCAAATTCGACCTGCACCGTTCGCTGAGAACCGGTTTTCCCGAGGTCGTTTACGGTGAAGGGAAAACCCCTGAACAGATTGGTGAGATCTTTGATAAAATGGGTAAGCATACAAATATTCTGGCAACCCGTGTTTCTCCTGAAAAGGCTGAATATGTACAGTCTGTTTGCGCCGAAGCAAAGTATAATACCCTAGGAAGAACTCTCTCGCTTGTTAAGAAACCTATCTCCTACAATAAAGGAGAGGTTGCCATTATTACTGCCGGAACATCCGACATTTCTGTTGCGGAGGAAGCTCTGGAAACTTGTGAGATGTTTGGGAGTCATGCAAAAATTATTTCTGATGTTGGAGTTGCCGGTATTCATCGTTTACTTGATCGTCTGTCTGCGATCCGTCAGGCGCGCATTCTTATTGTAATTGCAGGTATGGAAGGAGCTTTGGCCAGCGTTATTGGCGGACTTGTTTCGCAACCGATTATTGCGGTACCTACTTCTGTCGGTTACGGAGCATCTTTTTCAGGATTATCTGCCTTGCTCGGCATGCTGACATCCTGCGCCAGTGGCGTCACTGTGGTGAATATTGATAACGGTTTCGGAGCAGCTTGCGCAGCGTGTAAGATCAATAATATCCTCTAAGTATGTAGATGTTAACGAGTAATCAGGGGCGATTTTTTGTCAATTTTATTTTCGTCTGAACTTAATCTCTTCAGCTCCGCAGTACAGCACCGGAACTACAAACACGGTAAGTATCGCTATGGTCATGCCCCCGAATGAAGGGATTGCCATAGGTACCATGATGTCTGATCCGCGCCCTGTTGAGGTCAGGATAGGGAGTAGTGCAAGGATGGTTGTTGCCGAGGTCATCAGAGCCGGGCGGATTCTCCTTTGTGCCCCTTTAATGATGGCCTGTCTGATTTCGGGAATGCTGGTAGCTTTGCGATCGTTTTTGGTCTCATCCAGATAAGTTGCCATGATAACGCCGTCGTCCGAGGCTATACCGAACAGAGCCAGAAAGCCGACCCATATGGCAACGCTTAAGTTGATTGGTGCTACTTGAAACAATTCGCGCATCGGCGTGCCAAACATGGTAAAGTTCATAAACCACGGCTGGCCGTACATCCACACCATAAGAAATCCGCCGGACCACGCAACGAAAATACCTGAAAAGACCATTAATGTTGTCGCCATGGATTTGAACTGCAAATATAGAATTAACACTATGAACATCAGGGCCAGCGGCAGGATTACTGCGAGTTTCTTCTGTGCTCTGATCTGATTTTCATAACTGCCTGCAAACTCGTATGAAACTCCGGCAGGAATAACCAGCTCGCCTGATTTAATTTTCGAATTAAGAAAGTTTTGAGCCTGTTCAACTACATCCACTTCGGCAAATCCGGGTTTCTTGTCAAAGAGAACGTAACCGACAAGAAATGTATCCTCACTTTTGATGACCTGCGGCCCGCGGATATATTTTATCTCTGCCAGCTGGCTGAGGGGGATTTGTTCTCCGGACGGAGTGCTTACAAGAATATTTCCAAGGTCGTCTATGTTATCACGCAGCTCTCTCATGTAGCGAACCCTGACAGGATAGCGTTCACGACCTTCGACTGTAGTTGTCACCACTTTGCCGCCGACTGCCACTTCAATAACATCCTGTACCTGTGAAAGCATAATTCCGTATCTTGCAATGGCTTCACGATCTATGACAATCTCAAGATATGGTTTACCCACTATGCGGTCGGCAATAACAGCTTCCGGCTGTATTGATCCCACCTGTTTGAGCAGTCTTTCCAGATCAAGAGCTACTTTTTCCAGTGTTTCCAGATTTGGGCCTTTAACTTTGATGCCCATGGGAGCGCGCATACCGGATTGCAGCATTACAATTCTTGCGGCAATGGGTTGCAGTTTCGGCGCGGAAGTTACTCCGGGTATTTTAGCTGCTTTGACTATTTCATCCCATATATCATCCGGCGAAGTTACCCCTTTCCAGCTCTTGCGGTTTGGATTCAGCTCCTGATTAAGTGCAGATCTCCATATTCTGAAAGGTTTACCGTTTTCATCAGGAATCAGTTTTCCATTGTAGTCTCTTGCATAGTATCCCTGCACTAAATAAGGGTATCCGTCTTTTGCCGGAACAAGGTCACCGTTGACATTGCGAAAGTAGTCTTTTTGATCGGGATCAAATTTAAAACGGAGTCTCTCTCCTGATTTATTAACAACGTACTCAGATTTATAATTAATGACAGTTTCGATCATGGAAATAGGCGCTGGATCAAGAGGAGTTTCTGCTCTGCCAAGCTTACCAACTGCGGACTCCACTTCCGGAATAGATTGGATCATCATATCCTGCTTGCGCAGCACATCATGAGCTTCGCCTATGGATGCATGGGGCATAGTGGTCGGCATGAATAAAAATGCGCCTTCATCAAGGTCCGGCATGAATTCTTTACCTAAGCCGGGAAAGGTATGATCCAGCTTGACGTAAGGAGCAGAGGTCCTGATTGTGTCCGGTAGAAATGAGGTCAGGTTGCCGAATCCGAGCCAGATAGACATTCCTAAAGCAATGATAAAAGCTGGCAAAGATAAAAAGAGCAATTTATGATTAAGACACCACCACAGCATTCTGGCATAGTTGTACCGGAATAATTCGAAAAAGAGCATTAAACTGCCGATAACCAAGGCTACAAAAGCATAATTATTGGTCATGCCTTTTTCCGGTCCCAGCGGCAGCCATGAACTTGTAAGAACGAAGGCGACCAGACCTACAATTGTCCATGTTTCCGCGTAACCTATAAATGTGTGCGCCTTCTCCGGAACAAATGGCAATATAAAGTGTTTTATACCTAGATAGATGAAGAAAATACCAACCCACCATTTCAGCATTATGGAAAGAGCAACTCCTGAAAGGATGTAGAGGACCGAGCGAATATAGGTCTGTTTTCCCTTGGTAAATTTTTTACGCGCAGTAAACAGAAGTTGAGCTAAAGGCGGTAAAATAGTCAAAGCTACAATGATAGATGACAGTAACGCGAAGGTCTTGGTATAAGCTAACGGTTTGAATAGTTTGCCTTCGGCCCCGTCCATGGCAAATACAGGCATAAAGCTGACAATTGTAGTCGCAACGGCAGTCATTACTGCACTGCCTACTTCTGTTGTCCCATTGTAAATAAGTTTAAGACGGCTGACTCCCTCTTCTGCCGTTTCGAGCTTTTTCAGTATATTTTCACAGATGATAATCCCCATGTCGACCATGGTTCCGATCGCAATTGCAATTCCTGACAGAGCTACAATATTAGCATCGACTTTGAAGACTCGCATACCCATAAAGCTCATGAGTACGGCAAGAGGTAATAATGAAGAAATAAGTAATGAACTTTTAAGGTGCATGACCGCAATAAGAACTACAATGATAGTAATCAGTATTTCTTCAGTCAGGGCGGTGTTAAGCGTGCCGAGGGTTTCATGAATCAGGTTTGAGCGGTCATAAAAAGGAACAATAGTCAGTTTGCTTTCTGTTCCGTCCGGCAGGATTTTTGAGGGCAATCCAGGTGAAATAGCTATTATCTTGCTTTTGATATTATCAATGACCTGCAGTGGATTTTCTCCGTAGCGGACAACTGCAACTCCGCCCACAACCTCTGCGCCGCCTTTGTCCAGTACTCCACGACGCAGGGCCGGACCCTCCGCCACCCGCGCGACATCGCGGACATGGATGGGGATGTTGTTTACAACTTTAACAACTGAGCTTTCAATATCAGATATTTTTTTGATGAATCCGATACCTCGGATAACATATTCGGCGTTGTTAATTTCGATAGTACGTGCGCCAACATCTAGGTTGGAATTTTTTACAGCGCGATATACTTCGCTAAGAGTTACATTTGCGGCTCTCATGGCATCGGGATCGACATCAATCTGATACTCTTTTACAAAGCCTCCAACCGAGGCAACTTCACTGACTCCTTCAGCAGAGAGCAAAGCGTAACGGACGTACCAGTCCTGTATTGAACGCAATTCATCAAGGTCCCACCCTCCGGTAGGATTGCCGTCAGGATCGCGACCTTCAATTGTGTACCAATAGACTTGTCCGAGGGCGGTTGCATCTGGTCCCAGTGACGGTTTTATCCCCGCGGGGAGAGTGCCTGCCGGAAGACTGTTAAGCTTTTCGAGCAATCGCGAACGGGACCAGTAAAAGTCTACATCTTCTTTAAAAATGACATAAATTGTTGAGAAACCGAACATGGAGTAACTGCGAACTGTCTTTACTCCGGGAACTCCTAGCAAGGCCACGGTCAGCGGGTAACTTATCTGATCTTCCACGTCTTGCGGAGAACGTCCGAGCCATTTGGTGAAAATAATCTGCTGATTTTCACCGATATCTGGAATTGCATCCACGGGGACTGGAGACCTGTCTATTCCGTCAATTTTCCAGTTGAAAGGCGCGGTATATATCCCCCCGCAAATGACCATAATCAAGAGGATGGCAACAATCAGTTTCTGCTCAAGGCAAAACAGTATGACCTTTTCTGTTAAGGTGCGGGGTACAGGGCGTTTTGGTTCAGGTTTTAAATTATCACTCATGGCTGTTACGCTCTATTCCTTATCTTTGAGCTGACGCTTAATTTCACCGCACTGGAGCATCGTTTCTCCAAAGTATGGATTTCGAATATTCTCGTCGCTTTGCAGCCACATAGCTCCTTTAAAATCAAAAGCCATAGGGCAGAATATTTCGTAGACAGGCTGAGACGATTTGATTCCTAGTTTGCTCACAACGTCGATCATTCCGTACGAAAGAGGTTCCAGTCCGGCGCGCACTCCCACAATATCCTTTGCACCGCGTATGGAATCAATTCCGTCGTTAATATTTTTGAGGGCGTCCATCCAGATTTTATGAGCTTCACTGCCGAGAGACCCGTGATCTATCTTTTTAAGTTCCGCAGCCATAAGTTCTGCCTGCGTTTGCGCTAAGAGCATATTATCTGACGCAAGAGCCTCGGTAAAAGCGGAATATGAAGCATAGACTTTTCCCATTTGAATTTTGAAAGTTTCAGGGGTGTCTACTTTGTTTCCAGTGTTTTTTGCGAGGCTTGATATATCAAAAGCTTTATCAAGACGCGTAAAATGTTTTGCAGTTTCATCTGTAATTGATTTCAGTCTAAAGGAGTCCTTTGCATCGCGACCTATTACGGCATCATCAGTAAGAAGCATGGATAATTCTTTCCAGACAAGCGAGTTGTCTCCTTTGAGCCCTGCACTGTCTATTGCTTTAAGACTGTCAAAAAACTTGGAATAGAGCATGCGGGTTTCGTCAAGACTGCCCGCTTTTGCTGAATTAGTCAGGACATCGAAACTTTTTTTCAGGTTTACTAATTTAGAAACAAAGATAGGAGGCAGCGAGTGTTCATATCCTTTGTTGTCTAGAACTGTTTTTACGCCGCTTTCCGGATTCATCATGCTTGGTTTAGCAATAATTTGAAGAGCACTGTCTATTTTGAAATTTCCGTTTGTAACCACTTGTTCGCCGTCTGCCAGACCATATTTTACCACGTAGAAATCACCGGCTTTGGGTCCGAGCACTATTTCACGCCCTTCGTAAACGCCTTCTTTGCCTGGTACGGCAATATAGACTACGGCACGTTTTCCGGTAATGAGCGGGGCTGATGCGGGGATAACAAGCTGTGCGACTGCTTTTTTGTCAGCCTGACTGACAGCGCGCACAAACATACCGGGTTTAAGTTTGAATTCCTCGTTCGGTACTTCAAGACGGATTCTGATTGTTCTGGTTTTTTCATTAACAACCGGATCTATGTAAGCGACTTTTCCTTGAAAGGATTTGCCGGGATATGCCTCTGTGGTGAAATCAACCAGCATACCCATTTTAATCCACGGCAGGTCGGATTCATAAGCTTCAAGAAAGACCCAGACTCTTGAGAGGTCGGCAATGGTGTAAATGGGCGTTCCTGTTTTAACATAAACCCCTTCAACTACGTCTTTTTTTAGAACAATTCCGCTCATTGGAGAATAAAGGATAATGTGTTCGGCTGCTTTGCCGTTTTTTATGATATCTGCAATTTGAGATTTGGAAAGGCCGAGTAGGCGAAGCTTTTCACGGGAAGCTTTTTCAGTACGCGCAGCAGTGTCTTTTACGATCTGCATGGAACTTCCGCGTAATGCTTCTTTTGCTTTCACAGACTGGATAAGTTCCACTTGTGCTGTAAGAAGTTCGGGACTGTATATGGAGGCCATGGCCTGTCCTTTACGGACTGAGCTTCCAGTATAATCAATGTAGAGTTTGTCTATCCGTCCTCCGGTCCATGCCGTGATGGTTCCCATGCGGGTTTCATCATAATCAACCTTTCCCACCATGCGGGTTTCAACGCCGACATTTCTTTTTTCTACTTTGCTGGTTTCAATACCGGCAAGCGTGCGAGCCTGATCCGTCAGGCTTATCTGTCTTAGGCTGAGTACCTCTTCACCTGATTTTCCGCCTTTTTCAAGGGGGATCAGGTCCATAAAACAAATGGGACATTTGCCGGGGTTGGGCAACTGAATCTGCGGGTGCATTGAGCAGGTCCAGACTACTTTTCCTGTTTCAGTTGCTTCGGCTTCAAGTTCATGCCCGATGTGTTCATCCACAAGCTGTTTGCCCATGTTCGGGTCGTCATTTCCGGAAAACCAGTATCCGGCCCCGAATGCGACCAGTATGATAACAATGACCGGTATAATCGATGATTTTATGTCTTTAAATTTTTTCATGATATCTTCTGTGATATATGGGGTTATTTTACTGGTGGAGATACTGCTGTCTTGGGCAGTAAAGATCCATGAATTGTGCATGGTATTTCATGGCCGACTAAGTATTCAATTGCGGCAACTCTTTTGGCCTGTTCCGCCAGCGACTGGTAATAGACAAGTTGAAATTCAATAAGTGTTCTTTCTGCATCAATCAGATCGGTGGATGAAGCGGTGCCTGACTGAAAGCCTTCAATAGAAACAGAAAGCGACTGTTCTGCTTTGGGAGTAAGTGAGTCCCTGTAAAGATTCACTTTGCGGATAGCATCTTCGTAGCGGTATATTTCCAGTTCAAGATCGGCAGAAAGACTTCGCTCAAGTCCTGTTCTTTCACGGCTTGCTGACTTAACGTTCTGCTGAGCCTCGACAAGCTGAGCTTCTTGTTTATCGAACCAGATAGGAAGGTTTATAGACATCCCCGCAACCACAGGATCTTTGTTTTCGTTGGTAACATTAGGAGATCTGGATTTCCCTGTCTGGATATATTCAACCCCGAAGGAAAAGTCCGGGAAGTAATCTTTTTCTGCCAGTTCAACAGAAAGTTTTTCTTTATTAATTTTATGGGTAAGAGCCATCAGATTAGGATTGGCTTCTTTAAAATCCTGTTTGAGCTGCCGGGTGTCGGCTTCTATTTTCATAACCGGGATAAATGCAGGCAGTGGCAAGGATTGTCCGTCCGGCCTGTTTATGGCGGCAAGCAGTTTAGCTACTGTAGGCCTTTTGCGTTCTTCCAGTGAGCGGAGTCTGTCTTCAAGTTTACCGAGTTCTACTTGGGTTTTTATGAGTCCGTCATACTTACCTGAGCTGGTGGAGTATTTGGAGCTGGCAACGGATTCGAGATATTTCATAAGCTCAATATTTTCACGTGTAATGCGGATGGCCTGTGCAAGGTAGGCGTAGTCGTAGTAATTAGTTTTAACTTGGTAGAATATCTTGAGTTTAAGGGCATCAAATTTTGCTTTTTTAATATCTGCATCACGCAATGCCTGTTCACCTTTAAGATTAAGTTTGCCGAACCATGGAAGAGTCTGACTTAACCCATATTTAAATTCCTGCGGTCCGGTTCGCGTTTCTACCGGCTGAATGAACCATGCAAAACTGAATCTAGGGTCCGGCAGGCTTGAAACACTTGTTTCGCGTTGCAAGGCGGCTTTCCAGCTGTAGAATGCGGCGTAGAGATCATCATTATTGCGTGCAGCTTCAACCAGATATTCTGTAAGCTCTTTAATTTCGCCGTGCTCGGTTTTGTACTCAGCCATGCTGTTATTTGAGCTGTTTTGAGCTCTTCCCGTACTTGGCAATAAGATAAGCACTGCTATAATTAAGAGTGGGGTATATTTAAAAATTTTAGACACTGGTTCTCCTGCACGTTTTCATATGATGATCATTTTGAGTTTGAGCAATTACTGTTCCATATCACATATAAAGCCTGATAAATAGGTTCTAGTCTGACTATAGTCTATTTAAAGAGGTTATAGCCAGACTTAATTTAAAAAAAAGTGCAATTCCTGTCGTGCTGGAGTTCATTATTACAGGTAGTTATAAATATATTTTGCACTTTTTGCACATATTTACTGTTGCAACTTGTTGTTAATTTATACTAAAATAGTATGGAATAGTCAAAGTAAGGAAAAAGGAAAGGTTATGTGCATTATTTTGCACACACATTGCCATAAATAAATATTGATAACTGGTTATCCCATTTAATATCTTGATATACTGAATTAAATTTTATTTGGAATGTAAAATGTATTATCTGTGAAAAATTGTTGGGGAAATGTTCAAATTTAATGTATAACTGATTTAACCTTTTATCACTTCTTTTCAGTGTCGCTGCTTTCACAAAACAGGAATTTTATGAAGATTAGATTTAAACTGCTTTTACTCTTGTTGCTTGTTTCAATAGTACCTCTTGTTGCCGTACAGACCGGGGTGCTTGAATCGCTGCATTCTCTTTCTGAAGAGATCGGCGGCGAAGTTCGCAGTGAGTTGGTAAACAAAAGCAGTGTTGAATTAAAAAGATTGGTGGAAGATCATGCAAGAGTTCTTTCCAAGCAGCGTAAAATTGTTGAGTTGAATCTGCAGCAGCTCTCCGCCGAATTGACTGCATGGATTGAAGAAGGGACCATGTTTGTGCCGCCTGAGATTCTTATAGGCATATCAGCTCAGGATGCTGAGAGTGAAAATGAACGACTTCAGCAAAAGTATGGACAGCCTGATTTTGTCATGCACGGTGAAAGCGGTATCAACTTTAACTATCTCGGTTATGATTCAGGGCGTCATGGCACAGCTGATAGAATTATTCCTCAGAGATCAACGGATGTTATATTTCCTCTTTTCAAAACAATAGAGAACAGAAATCCTGACTTGGCTTTATGGATTGAAGCTAATTTTATTTCAGGGGAATCACTTACTTATCCGGCGCGTTATACTGGCATGTCTATGGGGCGGATGATGAATGCACCACAACCTCAGGCTGCTTCAATTATCCCTGAAAATTTGCTCCCTGCATGGTCGCTTCCGAAAAAAGATCCCGTGACAGGGAGAACTGTTCTTACCGCTTCGCTGGCAATAATAGTACATGGAAATATTGTTGGATCAGTTTCTATTGATGTTCCGCTCGGGACTTTATTGTCCGGCAATAACCATCTTAATATGTTCTCTCACAATATTGATTCAATGTTAGTCCGGATTGAATCTAATACTGACAGCACAAATGATGTGGAAATTGTTGCGAAAGAAATTTCCGGTACCGGCAGTAAAACTATGATGCATATGTGGGAACCTCCAACGGTCCAGACCATGCTCTCGTCATCTGATTCTGTATTGTTTTCCAAGTTTAAAGATCTGCTTAAAGAAAGAAAATCCGGCGTTATAAGTATGCCGTATAAAGGGCGTGACAGTATCTGGGCTTTTTCATCACCTGATAAGCGCGGTATCTCACTGGTTTTAATTCTTCTTCATGATGACGTGGTTAAACCGGCTGAGAATGCGAAAAAATTTGTAACTTCCGTTATATCGCAGCAATATCGCAATACTTCTTTAGTGCTTGTGGCCGTAGTTCTGCTTGTTTCAGTCATTGCCTTTATGCTTTCCCGTCGTTTTACAAAAAACATTTTGATTCTTGCCAAGGGCGTAAAGCGTATTGCCTCCGGTGATTTTGCTGCTAAAGTTGAAATTTCAAATGCTGATGAAATTGGTGAACTTGCGGATAATTTTAATAAAATGGTTCCCAGCCTTCAGGAGCATATTGAGATTAAAAGTGCTCTTGATGTTGCGATGGAGGTTCAGACAAATCTGCTGCCGCAGAGTTCTCCTGAACTTTCAGGGTACGATATTCATGGAGAGAGCAGGTATTGTGATGAACTCGGGGGAGATTATTTTGACTACATCAAACCTTATGCCGATCAGGATAATATCCGTTTTGCAGTGGGAGATGTCAGCGGGCATGGCGTTTCGGCGGCAATGCTTATGGGATCTATCAGGGGGTATGTACGGGCGCGGAGTTTAAGCCGCGGCACTCTCGGAGAAGTTTTGATTGATGTGAATAAGCTTGTAGCAGAGGACACCTGTAAAACAGCTCAATTCATGACTATGGTTATGGTGGAACTTGATCCTTTAAAAAATGAATTGCGCTGGGTAAGAGCAGGACATGACCCTGCATTGATATTTGATCCTGGGCAAGATGATTTTACCCAACTTGAAGGGGACGGAATTGCCCTTGGAGCTGTTGCAGAGGCAACATATGCCGAGAGCTGCTGTTTCGATTTGGATGCCGGGCAGATTTTAATTCTGGGAACTGATGGAATCTGGGAAGCTTCCAACGGCGATGGAGAATTTTTCGGAAAAGAGAGGCTGTGGAGAGTGGTAAATTCTGCAAAGGATTTGCCTGCTAAGGTTCTTGTTAAAACCATTTTTGATGCTGTGCATACGTTCACAGGCAGAAGCAAACAGGAAGATGATCTCACTGTTGTGGTTGTTAAAAGAAATAATTAATAAAATAAAAAATTAAGGGGTTATCAGATGAAAAAGATTTTAAATATTACTATGCTGGTCGCATTTATTGTTGCAATGTCTACAGTCGCTTTTGCCATGGATATGAACATGGATCACAGCGCCATGCAAGGTAATGACAAAGTTACAGGGTCCATGCATGAAGGAATCATGATTATGGAGAAGGGGCTTGAAGATATGAAGAGTGGAGCGGGCATGATGAAAGATTCTGCCACCATGAAAGAAGGAATGGCTATGATGAGCAAAAAAATGATGCCCATGCATAACGGTATGAAAATGATTGAAAAAGCTGCCGAAGGAACTCCTCATATGTCCATGATTGAAAATTCTATGAGCAATGCCAACAAGGGCATGATAGAAATGATGAAAGGCATGGGCATGATGAAAAAAGGTTCCGCTGATGGCATGACTATGATTAATGGCGGCTTGCAGACAATGGAAAAGTCTCTTGAAGAAGTAAAGGCCATGTCCGGCATGTAGTATTCAGTAAGTTGTCATGTTCTTACAAGAAAATCCGGAAGAGTTGTTTATAACCTTCCGGATTTTCTTTTTTAAAAACTAGAAAGTTGTGATGTGCTGTTTAAAATATCCAGCTCAGAGGACAACACCCGGAGAGGAAAACAAGGATTGTAATAGCTAGTGCCAGTTTTTTCATTCTCACCCCTTAAAAATTAAGTTTAACATTAATTATACTGCCGACCACACTTAATTGTTTATTAAACGGCAATGTTGAGCCGCTTTAGCTAAGTGCATAGATCAAAGTTTTATTAGTCTTTACTTTCTTCTACCTCAGAGGTTTCTAAGGGAAGAGTGATGAAAACGCTTAATCCTCCTCCAGCTCTATTCTCTGCATAGATGCTTCCTTTATGTACGACTATTGCACGTTTAGCTATTGCTAACCCAAGGCCAGTACTATGGCTGTTACTCTTTTTCAGCCGGACGAAAGGTTCAAATATTTGTTTAAGAGATTCTGATGGTACACCTGGGCCATGGTCTTCAACCGTGATGGTGCAAGTCTTTTTGTCATTGTATGCGAAGAGTGTCACATCAACGGAGGCTTCGCATGGGCTATGACGAACAGCATTACGAATTACATTTTCCAAAGCTCGTCGAACCAGTTCTGCATCACCACGTACTGTGAGACTGCTTGCAGTCTCGGTTATAGTGGAGCTGTGCAGTTTGATTTGAATTTTATCCTGCTCTGATTCAAACTGAGAATTGTTGACAATTATGCGAGCAAGCTCTTGGAGATCGAAATATTCATCGGTAACAATTTCTCCTGACTCCACTCGAGAAAGAATGAGTAGTTCTCCAACGAGTTCATCCATGCGAACCGTTTCTAACTCAATCCGATCCAATAACTCTGGTGTTCGTGGAGGAATCTGACGGGCAAGTTCAATAGCTACCTGCTGCCGCGCAAGAGGAGATCTTAATTCGTGAGAAACGTCATGGAGTAATTGCTCACGAGATTCAACCAAAAATTGTAGTCGTTGAGCCATCAAGTCAAAATCTCGGGCCAAATCCGCTATTTCATCGCGGCGGCGGCCCATAAACGGTTTTAACCTTACATTTAGCACTCCATTGGTTAATTGCTTAAACCCCATGCGCAGCCGCCAGACTGGAGCGATAAGATACCATGCCAGCAAAGAGCTGAAAATAAGCCCACCCAAAATCCCTATGATAACAAGTTCTGGTGGGACTCCGGAGGGCCCCAGTTTCTTTCCCTGTCCCATTTTAGCAGTGTTATAAGTCAGGCGAATAAACGTACCATCAGGTAATTTCTCGACTCGGGAATAGACTCGAGACTCTTGTAAGTCAGGCTTTTCCATTTTATTTGCGACTACAATTTTGTCTTGTATAGAATCTGTAATTACTCCGTCTGGTAATTTATTGGGCAGTCGCTTGTATGATAATCGCAGACGTTCTTTTTCAGGCCATGATTCTATCAGTGTTAATAGCCCGTTTTCCCCATCAAGGTGGAAAGCTGCAGAAGCTGAAGCAAGTTGAACTTCGGCAAAAGATCGTTCAAATTCAATCTCCATTGGGTTATTATGAGGAGCACCGTTAATAGTTAATATTACCCATATGCCCACTACAATGCAGATGAATGTCAGCCAGAAGCCGAAAAGTATTTTCCAGAACAATCTGAATTTCATTAGAGATGTACCCTATAGCCTACGCCGCGAACCGTTTTTATAGTTATTTTTTCCCCGGCAACCTTGGCCAGCTTTTGGCGGAGGTTGCTTATGTGGACATCAACACTGCGGTCATATGGTTCGCGAGCACGACCTAAAACTTTTTCTGAAAGCTCATCCTTGCTAACCACCCGTTCCCCCATTCTTAATAATATTTCCAGACAGTTAAATTCTGAAAGAGTCAGTTCAACGGGAATTTCATCCCAGTGAACTTTTCGTTGTGGAACTTGCATTTTGAGAAGTCCGAGACGCAGTTCATCATCTTTCCATATATCTGTCATTTCATCCGTACGGCGCAACACCGCTCTCAAGCGAGCCACCAGCTCTCGTGGGTAGCATGGTTTCGGCATATAGTCGTCAGCGCCCATTTCCAATCCCAGCACGCGGTCAATTTGATCGCCTTTGGCGGTAAGCATGATTATCGGAACACGGCTGGATCGTCTTATCTCATGTAAAACTTCAATTCCATCTTGGCCGGGGAGCATTATATCAAGGAGGACTACGTCATACATGCCGGAGAGAGCTTCGGCAGCACCTTCTATACCGTTATGAACGACATGCGGATTGAATCCTTCGGCTTCAAGATATTCAGTTAATAAAATTCCCAAGTCGATATCATCATCAACAATAAGAATGCGGTTCGTTTTTTTCATGTCAGTACCCTTATATAATTTTTCGCTATATGCGAAGTTCCTAATCCATAATTTACAATCTCTTTACAGTTTCTTGTCTAATATTTAACCCCCAAAGGGGTTTTGATGGACTATAACTAAAAAAGAAACAGCGTCCCCACCTAACTTCATTTAAGTGTACCATTACCCCCTCCCTCTCACGGGGACGGTGTTTCTTATGAATAATAACAACTACAGGATATACAATGAATAAGTTTTTTAAAATAGGCATTATTGCCAGCATCTGCGTTATTGGAATAGGGATGAAATTTATACTTTTCCCTGCGAATCAGTCTGTGCAGTATCTGACGACCAAGGTAGTCAAAAGCGACATTCAAGAAACTGTATTGGCAACAGGAACCCTTGAAGCTTTCAAACAGGTCAGCGTTGGAGCTCAGGCCTCAGGACAGGTTAAGTCTCTTAACGTTTCCCTTGGCGATGAAGTGAAAAAAGGAGACCTGATAGCGGAGATAGATTCGCAATCTCAGGAAAATAATTTGCATATAGCCGAAGCGGATCTGGAAAATGTCAAAGCTCAGCTGACTGCTAAGAAAGCAGAACTCAATCTGGCCGAATCAGAATATAAACGTCAAAAGGGTATGCTCGGCGCAAAAGCAACCTCTATACAAGATTATGAAAGTGCTTTGGCTACTCTGGCAGAGACCAAGGCAGAGATTGCAGCTCTTGATGCACAAATCGTGGCAGCTTCTATTGATGTGGATACAGCGCGGGTAACTCTTGGATATACCTCCATTACTGCGCCAATGGATGGCATTGTCGTGGCTATTGTGACCAAGGAAGGCCAGACTGTTAACGCAGCTCAGGCAACCCCGACGATAGTTAAACTTGCCCAGCTTGATACAATGACCGTTAAGGCTGAAGTGTCGGAAGCTGATGTGGTCAAAGTCTATCCCGGACAAAAAGTTTATTTTACTATTCTCGGTGAACCGGACCACAAATATAAAGCGACACTTAGAAGTATCGAGCCCGCGCCAGATTCCATCGAAGATGAGGACAGTAACGACACAACCAGCTCAGAGGATGAAGCTATTTATTACAATGCTCTGTTCGATGTGCCTAATCCAGATCACAAATTGCGCATTTCCATGACTGTTGAAGCGACTATCATTCTTAATGAGGCTACGAATGTATGCATCATTCCAGAGGGGGCTTTGGGTGCTAAAGATGAACAAGGGCGGTCTTCTGTACAAATTCTCAGTGCTGACGGCAAACCAGAAACTCTGAAGGTGCATACAGGTCTGAGTGATTCAGTCAATATTCAAATCATAGATGGCTTGAAAGAAGGTGATAGCGTGATACTTGGAGAAGCTGATGCTGATTCTGTTATCAAGGAAGAATCAAATCGGCCTCGCCAGCCTATGGGACTATAATTATGCCATTACTTCAAATAAAAAATCTCAGAAAAGAATATCCCGCCGGGGATCAGACCATGATGGTGCTTAAAGACGTGAATATAAGCATCGAAGCCGGAGAGATGGTTGCGATTGTAGGAGCTTCAGGCTCCGGTAAGTCCACGCTTATGAATATTATTGGCTGTCTTGATCAGCCGACAAGTGGCACATATTGCATCTCCGGTCGGGATGTTGGCGAACTCGACGCCAACGAACTCGCAAAACTTCGACGAGAACATTTTGGTTTTATTTTTCAACGCTATCATCTGTTGTCTTCGCTTACAGCTTTGGAAAATGTCGAAATACCCGCTATTTATGCTGGAATGGCTCAAGCAGCACGGCATGAACGGGCCGCTCAACTCCTTGCCAGATTAGGACTTGAAGAACGTGTTCATTATCGTCCCGGTCAACTTTCCGGGGGGCAGCAGCAGCGGGTAAGTATCTCTCGGGCTCTGATGAATGGCGGGCAGGTAATTCTGGCTGACGAACCAACAGGAGCTCTTGATAGTACCAGTAGTAAAGAAACCATGAAACTGCTGACGGAATTAAATTCTGAAGGGCATACTCTTATAGTTGTCACGCACGATATGGAAGTGGCCGCCTATGCCCGAAGAATTATTGAAATCCGTGATGGGGAAGTCGTTTCCGATCGTTTGAATACAACCGACTCCGGCCTTGTTTTTAAAAAGAGTAAAACTCTTTCTGTCAAAAGAGCAAAGGTAGCATGGCTGGATCAGTCGATGGAATTACTGCGGATGGCTTTATCCTCTATGATGGCCCATAAACTACGTACATTTTTGACCATGCTCGGGATTATTATAGGGATTGCATCAGTTGTATCTGTCGTGGCTTTGGGAAAGGGGTCAGAGCAGAGTGTCCTTAAAAATATTAGCTCAATAGGCACTAACGTTATCGATATTTTCCCTGGTGCTGATTTTGGCGACCGAAGGGCCGGCAATGTTCATACATTGATCCCTGCCGATGCCTCGGCATTGTCTCAACAACCTTATGTCGACAGTGTAACTCCAAAACTTTCAACTACATTGGAATTGCGTTACCGAAATATAGATGTCTCTGCATCTGTAAGTGGTGTTGGTGACCAATATTTCAGAGTTTACGGCTATGAAATAGCAGAGGGTAGTGCCTTTAATAAAGATATGGTCACGAGTATCAAACAGGTGGCCGTCATTGATCAGAACACGCGGAAGAGACTGTTTGGAACGGATAAAGATGTTCTCGGCAAGGTCATCATTCTTGGCAGCGTGCCCTGCCGGATAATAGGTGTAACCAAGAAAAAACAATCTTTCTTTGGGAATAGTGACTCCCTCAACATTTGGGTTCCGTACACAACGGCCATGCACCGTATCATCGGCCAGGCATATCTGGCGAACATTACTGTACGCGTTAAGGATGGAATGCCTATGCAGGCTGCTGAAAAAGGCATTCAAAAGATGCTTGTCCGAAGGCATAATCTCAAAGATTTTTTTATAATGAACACTGATACTATTCGCAAGACCATTGAAAGTACGACACAGACCATGACGCTGCTTATCTCCGCTATTGCAATTATTTCATTGGTAGTCGGCGGGATAGGAGTCATGAATATCATGCTTGTTTCGGTAACGGAACGAACAGGAGAAATAGGAGTCCGAATGGCTGTAGGGGCCAGATGCAGTGATATTATGATTCAGTTCCTTATCGAAGCCGTGTTGGTCTGTTTACTGGGTGGAATTTTCGGAATTGTCCTGTCTCTGATAGTCGGGGTAATTTTTTCATACAGCGGAAGTAGCTACACAATGGTTTATTCCTCTACATCAATGATTTTAGCTTTTGTTTGCTCAACAATTATCGGAGTTGTCTTTGGGTATCTTCCGGCTCGTAGCGCCGCAAGTCTTAATCCAGTGGATGCTCTTGTACGTGAATAGCAAAGAAGGAACATAATGACTCGTTTTATCATTTATATAGTAAGTATCTCTTTCCTACTTAGTGGTTGCGGACCTCTGTTACGAACAGACTTCACTCCACCAGAAGTAGTTATCCCAACAGGGTGGAATGCCACAGGAAACAGTACTGACAAAGTTACGTCCAATGTCGAAAAATGGCCCGACAGTTTCGGAGACCCTAAGCTTTCGAGCTTGGTGACGCTTGCTTTAAAACGCAACAATAACCTCGCGGCTGCATCTTTTCGAGTGAGACAGGCACAGATAAAAGCCGGACTCGACTATAATAGTTTATGGCCGCAACTTTCAGGCGGTGTCGCCGGCAATAATCAGAATAATTTTAATAAAGGCGATTGGGACAACTCATATTCGACTAATTTTGATATCAGCTACGAAGCAGATCTCTGGGGTAAACTATCCCGAACCCATGATTCATCTAAATGGGAAGCTGAGGCTACAAATGAAGATAGATTAAGTACCGCTTTGACTTTGGTAGGAACCACTATGAAGCTGTATTGGAAGATAGCTTACCATAACGTGCTCCTTGATCTTAGTAAAAGTAATATCGATTCATCCAAAGAAACATTGGGGCTGATGATAGCGCAGAAGAAGTTTGGTGCCAGTTCGGAGCTGGAAGTTAGCGAAGCAAAACAAGATTTGGCTAATTTACTGGCTGAGCACCAAAGTCTTGTGCAGGATAAGCAGGAAGATCTTAACGCTTTGGCTGTACTCTTTGATATGCCTCCAGGTAAAGTTATGGCTGATCCGAATAAACTTATAAGCACAAAACTTCCAACCATTCCAGTCGGTTTGCCCGTGGAGCTGTTAGGACGCCGACCGGACTTACGCGCTGCGGAAATGCGGTTGCGTAAACTTTTGGCAAATACAGATGTTGCCCACGCTAACTTTTACCCGACGCTTTCGCTTACAGGCAGCTTAGGAACTTCAAGCACAGAACTTTCAAATTTTCTTGATAATCCCTTTGCGGCGGTTGCTTCAAGCATTGCCTTTCCATTTCTCAACTGGAACAGGTTACAGTTAAACCTTGATGAATCGCAGGCAGAATATGATGAAGCCGTAGTTAATTTCAGACAAACTCTGTACGAGTCGATGAAAGAGGTTGAGAATGCTCTTTCCAATCAAAAAAATCTGACCGAAAAGGGAAAATATTTAAAAGATAATTTTGAAGCCGCCCTTGCAGTAGAACAGATATATGAGGTCCGTTACAAGTCCGGATTCGGAACGTTGAAGGACTGGCTTGACTCGCAAGATACAAGGCGTAAGGCCGAAGAAGCATTGGCTGAAAATATATATAACCGTTTAGTCAACTATATTAACTTGTATCAGGCTCTTGGTGGTGAACCGGAAGAAAAGGATTTAAAAAACGGTCTTCCATTGCAACAAGAGCAACATATATAAGCTATTTCATTTACGAGCATCGATATATGCTGAATCTTATCTTTGATTTCAAATTAATACAGGATTTTTAATCTATAGTGCTCTTAGCATGACAATATGTGATTTTATCAATGTAAGCCAAAACATCAAAGAACAGGTAGAAGTCGGTTAATAATTAGTTTTAAGCATAATTAATGGGAAATAAGATATGAGAACTGTTAAGATCACCGGTTGTTTTTCGCTTTTATTTATTCTCGCTGCTTGCGGAAACGATCTGGTTATATTGAAACAGGAGATTCCTATTTCAACTGTACCTATGAATTCAACTGTATATGTTGATGGGAATTTTACCTGCACGACCCCTTGCAAGCTCAATTTGACTAGAAATTTTGACCACATTCTAACTTTTTATAAAGATGGTTATAAGCAAGAGGATGTAATTATTAAAAGAGAATATCAACAATCTAAAGTTCTAGCTAGCGCCGTTTCAAGCGGGATTTACTCTACAGACATCAGCCTAAGTCAATCGGTATTTCTAGGAGTTGAAAAAGGAGTAGAATCAATTAAAGAGCAAGAAATTACGGGTGAAGCGTACTTGCTGACACCTTCAGCTGTTTCATTAAAAATGAGGCTGAATAACGCTACAGATTTTTCGGAGATGGTCGCAGAGAATGAAACCGTTAGTTATGCTCCGCGACCAATTCGTTATGCTCCGCCACCAAAAGGGTTTGTGGATTATCTTTCCGATATGCCGAAGGCTAAAGTTGTATTCAGCAAAGACCAATATATGCAGACATGCGAACCTGCCAGAATTACACGTGAGGTTTTAGAAAGGTTTATAAATTCTATAATAATGAGAACGTATATAAACTTTCCTCAGTAATAAAGTCGGTAACTCAAATGAAGACAGTTTTTATTGCTGGATAGATTTTATTTTTATCTCTACCAACAAAAAAAGGCTTAGAAGTTAAATCTTCTAAGCCTTTATTCGTCATGTCAAAGGAGATACAAACTGCTCAGGTTAAGCCATGTAGGCCCCTTTCATAGCGGAAACTGCGCTGTCGGAATAACGCTTAAGGACACCGCGTTTCTGCGGACGTTCCGGCAGAGTCCAGTTTTTTCTGCGCTGAGCAAGGATGTCGGTAATTTCCTGAGGAGATTTTTTTTCTCCGTTCACTCCGACGATCTGGAGAGCTCTATTCGGGATGTTAATTTCAATTAGATCGTTATTTTCGATCAGTGCGATCGGTCCACCATCCACAGCTTCAGGGGAGACGTGACCGATGCAGGGACCGCTTGTGGCTCCTGAGAAACGGCCGTCTGTCACTATTGCAACCGTGCCGTTAAGAGTCTCATCATAGACGATTGCGTCAGTTGTCATGAACATTTCAGGCATACCGCTTCCCTTAGGACCTTCGTAGCGGATGACTACTACGGAACCGGGCTTGATATTGCCGGCAATGATGCTGGTTTGAGCCTCTTCTTCACTGTCGAAGACCATAGCCGGGCCGACATGCTGGTGCATGTCAGGCAGTACTGCCGCATATTTCACAACTGCGCCTTCAGGGGCTATATTGCCTTCCAAAACAGCTATGGAACCACTTTTCTTGGATTGTTCAGGAGTACGGATAACATCGTTCAGCGGGATGCTGTAACTTTTCAGATAACCGTGGCAGCGGTCAAAGAAACCGTCTTTTTCTAGGATTTCCAGAGAATCACCGAGAGTACGGCCGGTAACAGTCATAACGTCAAGGTCAAGCTGATCCCGCAGCAAATGCTGCACCATGGGAACGCCTCCTGCAAACCAGAAAAGTTCAGCTGTATACTTTCCGCTAGGCTGTATGTTGGTTAGATATTTGATTTCCTGGCCAATGGCATCAAATTCTTTAGGATCTATATCTATGCCGACTTCATGGGCAATTGCCGGCATATGGATGAAAGCATTGGTGCTGCCGCCGATGGCTGCGTGAACTTTCATGGCGTTGATGAAGTTTGCTTTTGTGAGGATCTTGCGTGCAGTAATGCCTTTTTCGGCCAGATACATGATTTGCTTACCTGCCGCACGGGCCATGCGTCTAATTTCAGACATGGTTGCCGGCATGAGTGCTGTTCCCGGTAAGGCCATGCCCAGAGCTTCGGACATGCACTGCATTGTGCTTGCAGTTCCCATGAATTGGCATGCACCACAGGACGGGCAGCCTGTGAGCTGATAATTTTTCATTTCCGCGAGGTCAACATGCCCTTTTTTCTTGCGTGCTGAGAGCGGTCCGGCAAGGCCGGAAGTGGAGTTATTCGGTCCTGAGCGCATGGCTCCGCCGGGAATATGAATGGTAGGTATATCCATTCTGGCTGCGGCCATAAGGTGGGCTGGAGTGGATTTATCGCATCCTGACAGCAATAGCATGCCGTCCCAAGGGATGACGGAAGCATGAATTTCGACCATATCCGCAATGATACCGCGGGAGCAGAGGATGAAGTTCATGCCTTCATGACCCTGTGCCCAGCCGTCGCATATATCCGTGACGTGGAACTTAGCAGGGCGTCCGCCGGCTTCATATACTCCGATAGAGGCTTCTTCGCTCAGGACATCTAAATGATAACTTCCGGGGTGGCTGTCTCCTTGAACATCATCAATAATAATCTGGGGCTTGTTAACATCTTCTCTTGTCCAGTTCATACCCATCATAAGGGCATCAATCTGCGACCATAGGTCTCGCACGCGTTCGCATTTTTGTTTTTGCATAGCTTTCTATCCTTTGCCCCCCCCCTAAAGAGGGGGCTTTCTTTACTGTCATTCGTTATAAACGGATGGGAATGATCAAATAACATCATGGACTATCGGATTACATCCGAAGAGCGTCCATTTTTTTAAGATAATTAGAGGCCAGCCTCTGCGAGGATTTCTGTGAAGCGTTTTTTAATATCTTCTTCTGGCTCAGTAGCAGGAGCTGCAACGCCTGTCGGAATATCTGATCCAGTGAACCGGACAGCTTCTTTGAGTAGCCAGGAGAATGGTACGTCCAGCGTGTAAAGCTGCGAAAGAATGCTGAGGCGCGGAATCAGTGTTTTTAAGCTCTCCATGTCATTATTTTTGAAAGCCTTGTATATGCCGCAGGTTATTTCAGGTGCAAAGTTTGATGTTCCAGGAATAGCACCGTCACCACCGAGCATTAAGGTAGTAAACAGGTATTCATCGAATCCGCAGATGATTTTAAAATCTTTACGTGCGCTTTTGACTTGGAAAATAAGGTCACGGATGTGGCTGATGCAATCTACCGTATCCTTGATGCCGATGATGTTCGGGCAGTCTAAGGCAATGCGTTTAACCAGTGCAGGGGACAAATCTTGTCCTGTCAGAGCGGGGAAATTGTACATCACTACAGGTAGAGAAACGGATTCTGCGATTGTGCGGTAGTGCTTATACAGTCGGTCTTCATTCATGAGTGAGTAGTATGGATTTACGACAATCACTGCATCAGCTCCGATTGAAGCCGCATGTTCGCTCAGTTCGATAACTTCCGCAGTGCCGCATGCTCCGGTACCGATGATAACGGGTTTACGTCCGGCAACTTTTGCTACGCAGAATTCTGCAACCTGCTTGCGAACAGCATTCGTGAGCTGTGAAAACTCACCGGCACTTCCAAGGAAGAGCAGGCCGTCTACATCGCTTTCAACCAGTCTGTCGATAAAAACGCCCATTCCTTTGCTGTCGAATTCGCCGTTGTCATTGAAAATAGTCGGTACTGGTGGAATAATTCCCTCTAAAGAATATAAAGACATTGATAACTCCTTTTTTAGTATGGAACTTTTGTTCCAAAATTATGGTAAATATTAAATCGTCTTTTGTGTAGGGACCCAGACGAAATTATTTATATTGAACGTGGTCAGCTCAGCTATATCAAGCCCATCGAGACAAAGGTTGCTAAAGAGATGATACCTATTACACCACCGATAGCGCGTGGGAGAGTAAGGTATTTCAGGCCTTGTTTTGTGTTCAGGTTGAAGAACTGGGTCATTATCCAGAAACCACTGTCGTTCAAGTGACTGAATATCATGGTTCCGCAGCCGATGGACAGAGTCGCAGCAACCGGGGACAGTCCAAGTGAGTCCATCATGGGAAGAACTATAGCGGCAGCGGTCAAACCTGCGGTTGTCATGGAGCCCACAGCGGTCATTATTATCGAGGCTGTGAAGAAGGGAATAAGAATCGGAAGCAGGCTTGTTCCTGCTACGATGACACCAAGTTCTTTGATGACCGGAGCAGCTTTAAGTATGCCACCCATGGCTCCACCCATAGCGGTAATGAGCAATGGAAGAAGAGCAACCATGAGTCCTCTGCCTACCCATGTTCCAAATATTAGTTCTTTCAGAGACTTATCATTGTTGCCGGTGGTGCGGAAATGATGAGCTTTAACTTTTTCAGACTTGATGAACCCAAGGATTATGGTGAATACGACGCCCAGCAATAATGCGATAACTCTGTCTCCAACGGAAGTGAAGAAGGTAAGAGATGTTCCGCTGTCTTTCATATATACCTTTGCAAAAGATGCAAAAGTAATCAGTACTACTGGAATCAGTATTGGAAGCATGGAGAAAAAGGCGTTTGGCAGTCCTGGTTCATGGATGACAATATCTTCAATCTTATCAGATTTGGCAGGCTCGAAACCTTCAACAAAGTCTTCTCTAGGGGCAATCCATTCTTTAGCTGCCCAGCCGCGCAGTATCAGCCATGTGCCGAAGAATGCTATTGCGGAAATAGTTGTTCCCCAGAAAATGGTCAAACCAAGGTCAGCGCCATACATAAGGGCGATTGCGAGGATACCGGGGGTTGGCGGAACCAGACCGTGAGTAAGTCCAAGTCCCATACTGATGAAAGCGGACATGGAGGACATTGATATTTTTTTACGTACTGACAAGATGGAGGCGATTGGAGCGGTCAGCACCATGGTTATGTCGCCAAATACTGGAATGGAGACGATGAAAGCTGTAAGTGCGGGGGCAAGTTCCAAAGCGCGCCCACGGAACAACCTGATGAAAAAGTTGGAAATTGCCGTGGCTGCGCCGGTATCCTGAATACCCATTGCCAAAATGGAACCCAGGATGATGGTAACGCCAATGCCTTTTAAAGTTCCGCCGAACCCTGCATTGATCAGATTGACCGATCCTATAATTCCGTTATTCAGAGCCAGTCCAAGTCCAAGGCTGGTAAAGAAAAGCGCAAGAACTGGATGCATTTTTACTTTCATGATCAGCAGCATTAAGAAAATAATAGCAACTGCTAGAACTACTAGAAAAAATATTGGAGTCATTGTTTCCCTCTTTTTAAATTTGAGTCGGAAGCAAAGGCAAGGCCTGTACCGACATTTCTGTTTTAACTATTCTCCTAGAAAAAGCACATGTTGTGCGTAGAACCCACTTTCAGTCAAATACCGCACAGGGAAAAATAATACTTGTAATTATTAACCTCCTTCACGCCGGGGCCACTATGCTGCTACCGGTTCCGGCAGTTATGAGTTCAGAACATTGCGCACTGCTCTTTTGATCCTCATAAGTGGTCCACTCCCCCCACAATTGATTTTTAATGTGCGATATTGTCGCACATTGTCCACATTATCCTGCCCAATATTAAATAATATTACATAATATCGTTATTACTCACTAAATATATTAATTAAGTGAGGTTGCTTGTAGTCATTATCACTGTTTAAAACGTTTTGAACCGCAGTTTGGAATATCTAGCTGCATTTATGAACACATTTTTACCGCAAAGCGGGGTTTTAATATTCTAACTATTATTTGTGCGACAATATAGCACGCTGTTCACATAGTGTGTGAAAAAAAATTAAATGGCTGCGCTGATTTGTTTAGCAACGGTGGTGATCGTTTCAGACACCTGAGCGACCATTTTTGATGAAATACCTGCTTTAGCTCCTGAAAGGCTGACTGAAGCAACAACTTCTCCGTTTTGCGCAAAGATAGGAGCTGCAATACACATCAACCCTGCAACGTGTTCCTCATCGTCGATACTGAATCCACGCTTACGGATTGTTTCAAGTTCTTGCTGCAGTTCATCCACACTCGTAATACAGTTTGGTCCCCGCCGTTCAAGCGGCACCATCTGTTTGAGCAATCGTTCCCGTCTGGTTTCGGGCATGAAAGCAAGTAAACATTTGCCTACAGCTGTACAGTACATGGGGTTTTCTGCTCCGACTTCCGATTGCATAAAGATCGCATTTTTCCCCCGTATTTTTTCAATATAGACCACCATACCGTTGCGTTCAACAGTCAGATGAACTGTTTCCGAAAACTCTTGAACAAGTTTTTCCAGAAATGGAGTGGCTCTACGGACCAGAATACTGTGTCTCCGCACTTGTCCACCGAGTCGAAGCAACTTGAGTCCTAGGGAATAGCGGGAGTCTCTGGGATTTTGTTCCAGATAGCCTTTTTGAGCCAAGGTACTGATTAAGCTGAAAGCTGTACTTTTACTGAGATCAAGCAGGTTGGCGATTTCAGTTACGCTCAGTTCTTTGGTTGAGCTATTGTATAACTCCAATATGCTCAACGCTCTAACTACTGATTGTATTTGTCTGCCTTCACCCATGCCTTTTTCTCCTGTGCGACATTGTCGCATTGTGTTTACTGTCCTGATCCATAACTGCCAGCTGTTTTGGGACTTGTCAACTCTTTGGATAATAATTAGGGTTCATTCTGTGCCTTTTTTTAGAGATACAGGTAAAGACTGAGTGTAATTTCCAAAATATTTGCAATATATTTGAGTAAACTTTTCTGGCAATGATCAAAGATAATAAATTAGAACTCAAATTCTAACTTAACCTCTCTTGACGTCACTGCGATTATTTTGAATCATAAGTCCGGTGTCCGTTTTGGCGTAAAGACTGCTAATAAAAAAATAAGACTGGTTAAAAATGGAAAATATAGAAAATATTAATCGCGGTTCAAAAATTATAATTCTTAAATCTGAAAACACATATTCAGCTGATGTTGAGACATTTATTCCGCAGGGTGTATGTTCAACAATGATCAACTTTGCAGTGGAAGACGGTAAGCTTGTTTACGTAGATTTTACCGGTGGCTGTCCGGGAAATCTCAAGGCTATATCTGCGTTGATTACTGATATGCCTGTTCAAGAAATTGTCGGTAAGCTCAAAGGCATCACCTGCGGTAACAAGAGTACCTCTTGCGCCGATCAGTTATGCAAAGCTCTTGATGGGTATATGAAATAGAAAAGCTGATGATGGAATAGTGAACTGTAATATGAATTATTGGAATGGGACGTTGCGTGCATATATTTCGTCGTGGGTGTAGGTGAATTCGCCGTATAGATTTTTCCGGTGGGATAATGTTTTGTGTTAAAAAATAGAAAATCCGGAAGGTGATAAATTCACCTTCCGGATTTTTTGTAAGAATATAAAAACCTTATAAACTAGCGTATGTGATTAGCCGCAGGTCGTGTAACCGCAGGCTTTACATATTTTACATCCGCCCTCAGGTACGTAAGCTTTTTTGCCGCATTCAGGGCATGGGCTTCCAAGTTCTTTGGAAACTATGGTTTGATCATCCATATCAAGTGATATGTAGTTGCGCAGGATGCGGGAGATAATGGCAGCCGCATCGATTATATTGTAGCTGGAACGGTCCAGCTGCGTAATAATGCGGTCGATAGGCATGCCCACGCGAAGCAGAAGACTGGTTAAACGGGTGATTGTTTCCCATAGAGAATATTTCTCCTGAAAAACCTGCTCGTTATAGATACCTGATCCGGTTAAGCCTGCTTCTTTTGGCAGCTTGACGAATATTTCAATAGGGTTGCCGGATTCATCTACGGATACAATGATATACATCTTGGACCCTTTCCATGTAACCCTATGGCGCTCTGCCCGTTCGATATCATTCAGCTCTCTTTCACGTAAGCTCGGGAATTGTCCGAGCATTGTGGGATCAGCGTCCTGCGTATCTTCTTTCTTGCTCAGTACACCTTTTTTACAACCGTTGCGGAAGACAGTCACTCCTTTGAGGCCGTGTCTCCATGCTTCAATGTAAATCTGGAAGATGGTTTCCCGTGGTGTATCTTCGGAAAGATTAATGGTCGAAGAAATGGAACTGTCTGTGAATTCCTGAACAGCGGCCTGCAAACGGATGCGGTCCATATAGTCAAGTTCATCAGATTGAACGTAATTCAATTTCTCTTTAAGTTGCAGAGCCGTATACTTGCCGAACAGCTCTTCCTGATTAGTTTCAAGCATCCATTTCAGCGGAGGCATATGGATGAACTCAAAAACTTTTCCAGCTTCAAGGCGGGTTTCGCGGGTGTAGCTGAAAAGAAACGCAGGTTCGATTCCGGATGTGCAGTTGTCAGACATGATGGAAATGGAACCTGAAGGCCCGACGGTGTTGAAAGCCGTATGGCGCAGACCGTTATCCATAATCTTTTTCTGTAACTTTTTGGGCAGTCCGAGGTTTGTGATGTACGGGCATTCCAGAAACCGTTTTCTGGCCTCAGGAGCTTTTAAAGCTTCCACAACCCCGAAGCGTCCGGCTATATCCGCGCTGACAGATATTTCGGTTATGGCTTTATCCCGAAGGATCTTTTTGATGAAGTCTATTGACTCTTCGCTGCCGTAGCGCATGCCGAGCATCGCAAGCATGTCGCCAAGTCCGGTGAATTCTATGCCGATCCGTTTACCGTACTTGTCTGCATCCCTATGCTGCTGAAGAGGATGCTTGCTCTGGTTCAGATCAGACATGGTATCCATAAAGGCAACGGTGCGCGTTAAGTCATCGCGGAACAGGTCTTCGTCGAACTGAGCTTCCTTCGTGAAGGGATTAACTACATATTTGAACAGAACCATGGCTCCTAAGAGGCAGTTGTTCCAGTAGCCGAGTCCTTGTTCACCGCAGGGGTTGGTGGACATTGGTTTAAGGCGCAAAGGGTCGATGAATGTACCGGGGGTATTGCGCTGAGTCGTATCCTGATAAAGGATTCCCGGGTCGCCGGACTGCCATGCGGAACTGCTGATTTCTTCAAGCAATCCCCGTGCTTTGACTGTTGTATATGGCTTGAAAGGAAGGCCGAATTCCTGCCAGCGGCTGTAGTCTCCGTCCCAGAGAAGGTTATAAACTGAATTGACGGGGTCGAAGATGTCTGACTTCTCGTTGCGCCGTCTGGAAGGAGAAAATAAAAGTGTGCCTTCAGGAAGGTCCGCCTGTTTCTCATTCACGGGTAGATCAGGTTTGACTTTTATCTGATACTTTTCCGGATCAAGGGCTGTCACTTTGTAGATGATTTCAGCTTCAAGGCGATCTCCCACTTGAGGATCAAGGGCATTATAGACCTCAGGCAGCAATTGCAAAGTCGCTGCATCACATATCTTGCCTGTCACTTTATTCATTTCAGGAAAAACAAACGTCCAGTCCTTGTCGTCTTCCACAGCCTGCATGAATTCGTCAGTAATTTTGAGGCTTATATTGGCCCCGAATACATCCTGAGTTTTTCCTGTAAGGGAGTCCACACCGAAAATTTCTTCAGGTTTACTTTTGCTCCAGATAAAACGGCGGGTGTCAGGATGCCTGATATCCATTGATATCATGAGTGCGCCGCGTCTGCCGTTTTGGCCTATGGTGTTTGTCAGTTCACTGAAAAGAGGCATGAAGCTGACAGCTCCGGAAGATGTGACAGCTGCGTTATTCACAGGGTCGCCGGAAGGGCGCAATATGGTAATATCTATCCCGCTGCCGCCGCGGTAAGAATAAGTCCGTGCGAGTTTTTTCTGAGCTTCGAAGATACCTTCTAAGGAGTCTGATTCGATTTTTGCTAAATAACAGTTGCTGAGGGAACATTTAGCGTAGTCGTTGCCGAGGCCGGATAGAATAGATCCGGCAGGTATGAAGCGTCCTGCTTGAAGCATTTCGCACACCTGTTCGTTTTCCTGATTTTCAAAGCTGGAGTGCTTTAAAAATTCGCGGCAAAGCCTGTTTTTAACATCACCAAATGAGTGTTCCTGAAGGTGTCCCTTGCTGTCACGGATCTGATATTTTTTAGAGCTGACTGTTTCTTGAAAGCGTCTGTGCTCTTCTAAGGCCATTTTGGCGGATTCACGAGTGATAACTGGTTGTTTGGTCATTCTTTTTCAAGGTCCTTTGAAGGGATTTTCCACGTATTCCTTTACTCACAGAGCAAAACACTAGCGATATCGCAAACGGAAAGTTGCGGACATGCAAGGTCCTCACAGTGAGAAAAAGGTATTAGCTTGTGGTGCAGGCGGCCCAGAAGGCTATTTCTGCAGAATTTTTTGGGGCCGAATGATTTTTAAGGTCTTAAAAGACAGACTCATTCGGTAGATGGAAAATATCTGCATAATGCAGACATGCTTCAGGCAGGGGAGCTGGCTTTTTTTATTCATAATGAACAAAAAATACAGCGGCAGAACCGCCCCGGAATCTGACCGGGTTCCCTTTTCAAAATTTAGAAAAACTAAATTCCTGAAGTGCAAAATCAACGTAGGACAGTTTACCAAACCATCATTTTTGGTCAAGACCTTTCTAGAGTTTTTCATGACTGAAGCTTGTCAGCCCTTGGGAGAGTAAGTGTGGGATGGAGATATTAACTGGTTTTCCACAGGTATGTGTTTCTGTTCGTAACTATTTAACCAGCTGTTTTGTAAATAATTGTTGAAAATTGTAACTAGCGATCGGTTGGTCTGAAATATGGAAATTATTTTGCTGATGAATTTTAGTAATTCAAACTTCAACTTCTCATAACTGTGCGAGCAGCTCAGAAAATAAAGCTCAATTTTATTTAGTTGAAATAGATGCTTTTTTATTGTGCCGTTTGCCTCGTATAATGTTTAAATTTCTCTCGTCATTAATCCATGTTGTAAAAATAATTCAGGCGAATTTCTACTTAGCAATAGCAATTGTCCATATATAGGGAAAATTACAATAAATTAATAAATATATTGAAATAGCTGAGTTTAAAGCGGTATAAAACTTTGGGACTTGATTTCTGTGTTGAAAAATAAATTATTATTAAGCTCAACAGTTTACCGAAAAAGTTATCGCTATGGCTCCTAAAGGAGGAGCCCGTGACGCTGCGCTCGCTTTGGAAGCAGCAAGTTCAGCTCAGAAAAGCTGGGCGGCTAAATCCTGCATTGAACGCACCGGTTATCTTAAAAAATGGCCGAAATTATCAGGGCTAACCGTGAAAAGGTGGCACGAACTTTAGCCGAAGAGCAAGCTAAAATTTTACCTCTCGCCCAAGTGTAAATTGATGCGACAGCCGAATATTTTGACTATTACGCCGGATGGGCACGTAAATACGAGGGCGAGGTTATTCAGAGTGATAATCCAAAAGAAAATATACTTCTCTATCGTCAGCCTATCGGTGTTGTTGTCGGTGTCTGCCCTTGGAACTTCCCTTTCTTTGTCATGGCCCGCAATGTAGCTCCTTCCTTGCTGACAGGTTGTACCATTGTTTTAAAACCGTGCAGTGAAACTCCGAACACCACTTTTGAATTTGCCAAGCTGATTTCCAGCATAAGGCTGCCAAAAGGTATGCTTAACTTTGTATCCGGCGGCGGTAGCTCTTTGGGTGATGCTTTGGTCAGAAGCCCTCAGGTAGGTCTGGTTACTCTGACAGGCAGTGTGGATACAGGGCCGCGTATCATTTCTGCTTCTGCTGAAAATATTACTAAAACTTTACTTGAACTGGGCGGAAAGGCGCCGGGTATCATTTGCGCAGACTGCGCCATGGATATGGCCGTTAAAGCAGTTGTTGATTCCAGAATAATATTCTCCGGCCAGGTCAGCAACTGCGCTGAGCGTGTCTATGTAGAAGCTGAAGTTTACGACGAGTTTATGGATAAGCTGCTTGAATAGGAAGTTGCTTTAAAGGGTCTTGCCAATCGACCAGCCATTTTGTAGAAATATTTTATGACTCCAGCAATTAATACAGCTAAAAAATTTAAAATTAAGTATACTGTTCACGAGTATGAACACGATCCAGCCGCAGAAGCCTATGGCAAAGAAGCTGCTGAGAAATTGGGTGTTGAGCCTGAACGTGTTTTTAAAACGCTTGTAGTAGCGAACGAAAAGCAACTTTTCGTAGCAATAGTGCCTGTCTTAAAGCATCTTGATCTAAAATTGCTGGCTAAGGCTGCCGGAGTTAAAAAGATCGCTATGGCGGATGTAAAACTTGTTGAACGGACCACCGGTTATGTAGTCGGCGGCGTCAGCCCGCTTGGTCAGAAAAAGTTGCTGCCGACCTTCATTGATTCCTCCGCCGAAAACCACGAAACAATTTTTGTCAGTGCCGGACGCAGGGGAATGGACATTGAGCTTTCTCCGCATGATCTTGCAACTCCGCTTAAAGGGACTTTTGCGGCCATCGCAAAATAATTTTTGCCTTCAGCCTTCTACATTGTGTCCGTTGCTGAAAACTATCTGGTCATTTTAACTAAACCGTATTCATTGCGGAGGTAATTCATGAATTTTGAATTTCAGAATCCGACACGACTTATTTTTGGCGCAGGATCGCTTTCCAGACTGGGCGAAGTTGTTAGTGAATATGGTCAAAAAGCATTGATAGTAACAGGCGGGGGCAGTATTAAACGCAGCGGTATTTTTGACCGCGCAGTTGTAAGTTTAAAGGGAGCAGGAATTCCCTTTGCACAGTGTGCAGGTGTAGAACCTAATCCTCGCATTTCTTCTGTTGTGCGCGGCGCAGAAACAGTTCGCACAGAGGGATGTGACGTAATTATCGCTTTGGGCGGAGGCAGTACTATAGATGCCGCTAAGGTTATTGCCGCGGCTGTTTTTTATGACGGTGATCCGTGGGATATGATCCGCCACGGAGATGAAAAACTCTACGTCCCGCTTAAAGCCTTGCCGATAATAGCTGTCCCGACTTTAGCCGCGACAGGTTCGGAGGCGAACAGTACCGCAGTCATTTCCAATGAGGAAACTCTCATTAAATCTTCCATTTCAAATAACTGTCTCTATCCTCGTGTTGCTGTGGTCGATCCGGAGCTGACTGTCAGTGTCCCTAAGGATCAGACCGCTTATGGCGTATGTGATACCATCATTCATGTTACAGAGACTTATTTTAACGGGATAGGCGGTACGCCGATTCAGGATCGCTTTGCCGAGGGAGTGATACTCACCGCCATGGAATGGGGGCCGAAAGCTCTTGCTGACGGAACCGACATCGAAGCCAGAGCGCAAATTCAGTGGGCAGCTTTGGTCGCGCTTAACGGATGGCTACAGGTAGGAACCGACAGCAGCCGTCCGGTGCATAAGATCGAGCATACGCTGTCTGCTCATCATGACGTAACGCACGCGGCAGGTCTTTCGGCTGTTAATCAGTCATGGATGCGGTTTGCCGCTAAAACTCGTCCTGAAAGATTCGTGCAGTTTGCGCAGCGTATTTTCGGGCTGATTCCAAAATCTCCAGACGATATGGATTGTGCAATGGAAGGTATTGACCGCTTCGAAGAATTTATGAAGTCTATCGGTTGCCCGACAAGCTTGTCTGAAATAGGCATCGGTGATGAACTGTTTTCCCGCTACGCCGATGATATTCTGTTTCTTGCCAAAGACAGGTATGGCAACCTTCCCGGACGGCCGACAATGAACAGAGATGATATCTTAGAGTTGTTGCGCGCGTCGCTTTAGACTTTGTTTAATGCTGTTACAGCATTCTGTCTTTTTGACTTAAGATGAGCTGAAAGATTAAATCTCTTGCAGTCTCTTAATGTCTCTTAAAGGTGGCGCACCAAATTGCCGGCTGTATTCTCTGGTAAACTGGGAAGGGCTTTCGTAGCCGACCTGAAATGCTGCACTTGTTACGTCCTGACGTTCCGTTAACATCAATCTTCTTGCTTCATGCAACCTTATCCACTTTTGAAACTGGAGTGGGCTCATTGCCGTTAGTGACCTGAAATGATGATGAAATGTAGATGTGCTCATCCCTACACGCGCTGCAAGGTCATTAATCCTAAGCTGTTTTGTATAATTCTCTTTTAACCAGTCGATAGCTTGCGTGATTGCTTGGCTATGGCTGCCTGTCATGGCCAGTTGCTGCAGGCGTGGTCCTTGTTCACTAATAAGTAAACGATAAAGAATTTCACGCTGAATAAGCGGGGCGATAACCGGAATATTTTCCGGCTCATCAAGTAAATCTAGCAATCTTTTAAATAAATTCAACAACGGGGCCGTGAGTTTGCCGACAGCTATTCCACGTTTTGATTGCTTAGGGCAGGGGCTCTTAAAGTTGCTGTCCACCATGAGTTGCGCAATCTCTCTTAGATCAAGTTTCAGCACCAGCCCTAGGTATGGCTTTTGTTTATCGGCTTCAATTACTTGAGCTAATATTGGCAGACCTACGGATGTAATAAGAAAGTGATTGGAGTCGTATACATATTCTTCATCACTTAGGAACACTCGCTTGGCTCCTTGGGCGACTAAGCAGATACTCGGATCATGCATGTAACTCGTCGGTTCTGAGAGTTTGTCATATTTGCGAAGCAGCAACCCGGGAATTTTTGTTGTCAGACGAAAATCGTTTTCGGTCCATCGGGCAATTTTATCTGCCAGAGCTTCACGTACTTCTCCTAAATCATCTGAGGGTGTAAATTGTGTATTGCTATTCATTCTGATTCTCTTTGCAATTGGGCCTTTATCGGAATTGTGTATTTGTAAACAAGTTGTTTGTAGTATTTTTCGGACGATCAGGCAAAAATCTGACAGGATCAGTCTATCTTTTCAGTAGTTATCGGCAGTAAAGATACTTAGCAACAGCAAGTTAAAATAAAACAGTATTCATTTAGGAGGTAACTCATGAATTTTGAATTTCATAACCCGACACGTTTAATTTTCGGCGCAGGATCACTCTCCAAACTTGGGGAAGTTGTAGCTGAACATGGCAAAAAAGCATTGATAGTTACCGGAGGAGGCAGCGTCAAGCGTAGTGGTACTTTCGACCGCGCAGTAGAGAGTCTGAAGGATGCGGGTGTTTTGTTTGCACAGTGTTCAGGCGTAGAGCCGAATCCGAGAATTTCTACAGTGGTACGCGGCGCAAATATAGCTCGAGAGGAGGGATGTGATGTGATCGTAGCCTTGGGTGGCGGCAGCACTATGGACGCAGCTAAAGTTATGGCTGCGGCAGTCCTCTATGATGGCGATCCATGGAATATGATTCGTCACGGCCAGGACCAAGTATATACTCCGGCAAAAGCGTTACCTGTCATCACTGTTCCTACTTTGGCGGCAACAGGTTCAGAGACAAATTGCGGCGCAGTTATCACTAATGAAGAAACTTCCGTGAAGTCTTTTGTAGCCGATAAGTGTTTCTATCCTCGTGTTGCGATTGTTGATCCGGAATTGACATTGAGCGTGCCGAAGAATCAGACCGCTTACGGAGTGTGTGATCTTATCACCCATGTTACCGAAACCTATTTTAACGGAATAGGCGGCACTCCGATTCAGGATCGTTTTGCTGAAGGAGTCATTTTAACCGCTATGGAGTGGGGACCTAAAGCAATTGCTGATGGTAAGAATTTAGAAGCACGCACTCAAGTTCAATGGGCCGCACTGGTTGCACTCAATGGGTGGTTGCAGGTTGGAACGGATTATAGAATGCCTGTTCATATGATTGAACATACTCTTTCTGCCCATCATGATGTGGCTCATGGAGCGGGTTTGTCGGCTATCAATCCATCATGGATGCGTTTTGCTGCTAAGTCTCGCCCGGAAAGATTTGTTCAGTTTGCTCAGCGGATTTTCGGGATTGTTCCTAAAGCACCTGATGATATGGATTGTGCAATGAAAGGAATCGATCGTTTCGAAGACTTTTTGAGGTCTATAGATTGTCCGACAAGTTTATCTGAAATAGGCATCGGTGACGAACTGTTATCCCGCTATGCTGACGATACACTGTTGGTTGCTAAAGATGAAAATGGTAATCTTTCAGGACGTCCGGCAATGAATAGAGATGATATAATCGAGATGTTGCGGGCGGCGCTCTAAATAGTATGTATTCAAAGAACTAAAGCCGTTTCCGTTAGTCTTAACTCTGAGATTAACGGAGCGGCCTATTTTTACCTGTCTAACACAATAAATTCCCATCACGGCAAGTTTCCAGCCGTTCTTTATTAATCAACCTCACGCTCGTCCCGTCAACTTCAATGAGTTTTTCTTTACTCATCTTTTTCATTGCTCTCGAAAGGGCTTCCGGCGTGACACCTATGATTTTTGAAAGTTCCCTGTAAGAAATTCCTAACTTCAACCAGCCCTCTTCACTTTGACTCAGAAAATACGCTGCTAAACGGGACGGAATCTGCTTGAGTGAAAGTGAATCAATCATGACCATTGCATCTTTAAGGCGCTTCGCCATGACGCTCATCATATTAAGCAGAATAGACGGGTCTTCCTGAATTAAAGTCTGAAATTTGGATGGACTGATAAAAAGCACTTTGCTGTCTTCGAGTGCGCTTAGATTTGCGGGCATTTTCCCGTCAGAAAAAGTTGAACAGAGGCAAAAAGGCTCTCCCGGACCGAAAACGAAAATGGTCTGTTCTTTTCCGTCTTCCGCTAATTTAAATAGTTTTACTTTGCCTGAAAGCAGAACATGCATGCCTTTTAAAAACTTAGCTTCACTAAAATAAATTGCTTTTTTAGGAATGTCGCTCACAACCGCATTTTCTGCTAACCGCGTAAGATTGGGATCATCCAGATTTGAAAAAATAGGGAATTCAGTGATGATCTTTTTTAGCTCTTCTTTTTCCATCTTATTATCCTGAAATTTAATAAAATTGATCGAGATCAATGTAAGTTTTTTGGTGAGCACGTAGAAGGGTATCTACACGGCATCATAAAGTGGCTTTTCTAAACGGGTCGGCCGGAATTAATACCCTGCACTAATGGAGTATGCATTATGTGGAAATTTTTACAAAAAATCACCAAAAAAATGACCGTTTGGTAGGTAAATGCTTTCTCCCGCGGGGCGACGCAATTGCTCTTGTCTAAGGGGCGGTCATGCGGAATCTCTCAATTGCTTTAGCTATTGCGATCAACGCCTTCGGTCCGCAAGGATCAGATGCCGCTCTGGTTATTGCTCTGGCATATATTGTACAGGTGCAATCCGCCGCTTGGTATGTAAAATTTACTGCAAAAATATTTGATTTTTCAGCTGAAGCGGCATGATATTAAAAGCAACAAAGTAACAAGAATAATTAAAATATAATATTTTGTTAAATTTGATAAAAGCGGTATTCTCCCGCTGAACATATAACACTCTGTAGAGAGGAGATATTTCATGAGTTCACAGAATATAGTTGTCATCGGCGGCTCTGCTGCCGGACCGAAAGCCGCAGCCCGTGCAAAACGACTTGATCAGGCCGCAAACGTTACTCTTCTGCAAAAAGCTCCGGAGATGTCTATGGCATCTTGTGGATACCCTTATTATATCGGCGGAAATTTTGATAATCGTGACCAGTTGCTTTCTACTCCTACCGGAGTTGTGCGTAATGAAGCTTTTTTTGCCGGAGCTAAAGGCGTGCAGGCGCGGGTTAATACGGAGGTAACCGCTATTGACCGGATTAAAAAGGTTGTATCATGTGTGAATGTCATTACCGGTGAAAAAGACACTGTCCCTTATGACAAGCTGGTAATCTGCTCAGGTGCAACTCCCCGTCATCCCCCTATTAAGGGTATCAATCTGGAGGGCGTGCAGGCTTTGTCAGAGATGCGTGATGCTGACAAACTTCGTGAACTTCGTGATTCAGGCAAAGTTAAAGATGTAGTTATTGTCGGCGGTGGACTGATCGGCATTGAGGTCTGCGAAGCTCTTGCCGATTCCGGCATGAATGTGAACGTAGTTGAAATGCTGTCTCAGTTGCTGATGTTTTTGGATTGGGAGCTTGCTAAACTGGTGGAAAAACATGTGGCATCCAAAGGGGTCACTGTTCACACTGAAAATGGTGTAGCTGAATTTATGGGCGAAAATGGAAAACTTACCGGCGTAAAATTAAATGATGGTTCAGTTGTTCCATGTGAGCTGGCGGTGGTTTCTATAGGGGTGGTTCCTAATGTTGATCTGGCTAGAGCCTCGGGGCTTGAGATAGGTGGTTTCGGGGGTATCGTTGTGGATGAACACATGCGGACTTCCGATTCTAATATCTATGCAGCAGGGGACTGCGTAGAGATTCCTAACCGTATCACAGGCAAGAAAACTTATGCACCTTACGGAGATCTTGCCAATCTTGAAGCCAGAGTTGCCGCTGATAATATTGTTCTTGGCGACAGTTCTACTTTCCCCGGCACTGTTAACAGCGGTATCTGCAAGGTCTTTAATTTCAGTGCAGGTTCCACGGGAATGTCGGAAAAACGCGCTGAGGCAGAAGGGTATGAGGTAGTGACAGCCACTAATGCAAGCCCTGATAAACCCGGATTTATGGGTGCAAAATTACTTGTTTCCAAGATGGTTGCAGATGCGAAAACCGGACGTATACTCGGATTTCAGTGCGTAGGAACCGGCGAAGTTAATCGTCAGGTCGCCGAAGCCGCAATGGCGGTTATGAATGGCAATACTATTTATGACATAGGCGTAGCGGATCTTCCGTATGCTCCTCCTTTTTCGTTGGCGATCGACCATTTCATAGCTACTGCACATATTTTGGAAAACAAAATGGCAGGGCTGATGACAGGTATCTGCAATGCCGAGGTTAAAGAGATGATTGATGGCGGTACTGCTCCTTTTATTCTGGATGTACGTTCGCCTGTTGAGTTCAAAGAAATGCGCCTTAATGTCGGTGAAACTTTGATTCCTTTAGGAACGCTTCGGAATTCTCTGGACAAGCTCCCAAGCGACAAGAGTGCGGAGATTATAACATTTTGCAAAATATCTATGCGCGGTTATGAAGCACAGCGAGTGCTTGAAGCAAATGGTTGGACTAATGTTAAAGTTATGGAAGGCGGCATAATGGCCTGGCCTTTTAAAGTTGAATTCTAGATAACTCACATTTCCTTTTGTTGTAACACGTGGTTGCAAGTAATTAATACGGAACACCCTTATTTATATGAGGGTGTTCTTTTTTATGCGTGCTCTGCCTGCCGATTGGTTGCTTGACTCGGGGTGGAGTAAGGAATTATAAGCAGAAAAATAGTTTAATTCAAAATTAAATCCCCGATATAATGGACTGTAAAAAATACAAGCGGAAAGTATAAAGCTTTAGCCTGCTGAATTTTATTTTTTCAATAATATAATCCGACATATTCTAAGAGTAATTACCTATGACTGTTGAAAAGCCTTTGGTGTCAATAATGATACCGACTTATAATCAACCTGAGTTTTTGCCTGAAGCCGTAGAATCAGCTTTAAAACAGACTTATTTATATCCTTTTTTTTCAATTTTATTAAGTGCCGTAAGCAAGTCTTGCTTTTGTAATTCTGATGTATATTCTAAAGAAATTTGTTTTCCGTTTTTAATTAGCTTCTCACATTTATCTCTTTTTAAAGCTGTTTGTAAGCTTAGAGTCAGTTCTTCAGTTGATTCTGGATTAAAATAAAGGGCGTAGGAACCTGTTGTCTGTTTGCAAAGATTTTGAAACATATTGTGGGCTGGAATATCGGATAAAACACAAAGGCATCCTGCAGCCATACCTTCTAAAGCTGGCATGCCAAATCCTTCCGAGAGTGATGGTGATACGACTATATTTGTCTTTCCGTACAAAATGGCCATTTCTTTTTCGTTCAGTTGAGAATAGTATTCGTCAACTATTCCTGATTTTATTTCTTCTGGGTGTATCTTCGTCGGAGAAACACGTATAAAATGAATAGGAGTTGTTTTTTTAATTTCTTTAATAGCTTCAAAAACTCTAGCAATATTTTTAAGATTTAAACGATAATCGCCAATACTTAAGATTGAATTATGAACTTTATTTGTGCTAGAAACTGAATCAAATAAAGAATGATTGACGGTATTTCTTATGAAATCGTAATCTTTATTGTATTTATTTGTAAACTCATGCGCTACGATATGACATGGCGTCCATGCAATAATTTTAGAGTTATAATACTTCTCGATACCTATTTTTTGTAATTTAGATTTTGTCTTTAGAAAAAAGCGACCAGCAAGTGATGCATATTTGGCCCTTTTGGCTTTTTCTGAATAATAAGTTCGTAAATCGTTTAGTTCATGTCGTTGATAAAACATAACAGGAGAAGGCATTTGAGGTTTCAAGCATGATTTTAGATCACGCAATCTCGTTGAAATGATAATGTCAACTTGCCCAGCTATTTCTTTAGTATCACTTATTATAATAGGTCGTTTATGAAATGGGTACTGTGTCTGAATATTTTTTACAAAGAGCTTAGCCTGATATCCCAATTCATCAAGAAGTTGAAGGTGTTGATTAATAACTTTTGTCCCACCTGTTAGTGTCAGATCTGAAAGGTAATATCCTATTTTCATTTTATAGCTCCATTAAATTTTTTCTTAATATGTCTTCACGTTTTATGATTTGTGGTTAATTGGTTTGGGAGAGCCACGGATCAATCAGAGCAAAGTTTTTCGAGAGTTCTTATTGAAGAATAAATAATTTAATTAATTATCATCAAAGTTTCAATTACTTGAGAAAGATGGAGAAGGCTATGTGAAATTCTTGCATTTCATAATATGAAAAAGCAAAATTTTTTGCTGATTTATTTGAAAGTAATATCAAAACCTAATAAAGAATATTCAGAAAAATATAAATATTAATTTAAAGCGATTGGATACTTTCCAACTTTATTGCGAGCTCACAACAAGTATCAAGAACATCCCAAGGTGTGAGTCTGCCGAATTGAAGTCAATAGAGGAAGAGTCAGTAATTATTAGCATTAAGGATTATGCAGACAGGAAAAATCGGGGTAATTCCTTCGGAAGCAATGGTTCGTCGTCGGCATGGTGGTAACGTTAGTTGTTCTTTGACGGTTGACACCTTTATAGCAGATATAGCAAGCTTCATTGCTCCATTGCGAATGGATGAGGGGATTAAAACAATTGTGCCCAGAGATTGGATGAAAAGCTGGGTTAAAAAATACACTTTTCATAAAGGAAAAGATAACGCTTATAAGATATTAAAAAATTTACATTCTAATGAAGATTATTTTAAATATTTAGGAGCCATATGGGGCTTTTTGCCTTACGTAGCTTCCTGTATTTTTATTCAGCCTAAAAATATCTTAAGAGTCTGTAGAAACTATCTTTTTAAAGCGGTGTAATCATTTTAGGATACTTAATTATTTTTTTATCCTGCTCTGGAATTTAAACAATCCAAACTTATTCCGTACAAAGTGCAAAGTTTTGTTCTCTGGTTAACCCTCAGTTAACCTGTGTTTCTGTTAATGTTTAATTTCTTCAAATTTTGTAATCACTAAATTCCGTACAGGAATTCCGTTGCATAACAGCTGGCAGAAAAAGCCACAGGAGTAAATATGCTTAAATATAACAAAATTTTTCTAACTATCGCTGCAATTGCAGTAGTAACTTCTTTTGTTTTTATTGGTTCAGGTTGCAAGAATAACGACCCGGCGCAGGCCACTGATCAGCCTCATCAAAGAGCTGTTCAAGTTGATGTTGCCGAGGTTACGACAACTTTCATACGTAAAGAAATTGAACTCCCCGGGCGTATCTCTGCGCGCAGAATTGCACAGGTTCGCGCAAGAGTTGCTGGAATTGTTCTTAGTAGAGATTTTAAGGAAGGCAGTCACGTAGAAAAAGGTCAGCCTTTATTTCATATAGATCCTGCCCAGTTCAATGCGGCCTTGTCTTTGGCGAAAGCAGATCTTGCAAAAGCTGAGGCTAACATGGTTGATCTGGCGGCTACAGCTGACCGCTACAGCAAACTTATTAAGACTAACTCTATCAGTCAGTCGGAATATGACACCGCTATTAATTCTTACAGGGCAGCCAAAGCGAGCAAAGATGCCGCAGAGGCCGCTGTAAAAACAGCCTCTTTAAGTCTCAGCTACGCCACTGTTGAAGCTCCTATTTCCGGTAGAATCGGACGAGCTTTCATAACAGAAGGAGCTTTGGTTGGTGAAGGTGAAGCTACGCATCTGGCTACAATCCAGCAGCTCAATCCTATCTATGCAGATATTAATGAACCTGTTTCAGAATATCTCAAGCTCAAAGCTACAATGAACAAGGCTGTTCATGATGAAAACGCTACGGATGTGACTGTCTCTGTTGATAATGTTGACTATGTTGCAAAAGGGAAACTTCTTTTTTCTGATGTAACCGTCGATCAAAAAAGCGGGCAGGTTTCACTTAGAAGTGAATTCCCGAATGACGATGGAATGCTGCTTCCGGGTATGTTTGTGCGTATAAAGATCAAACTTGGCGACAGTCAGGAAGTTATTCTGGTTCCGCAGCGCGCAGTCATGCTCGGTCAGGGCGGAACTGCTCAGGTCTATGTTGTTGACAGTCAGAATATAGTTCAGCCTCGCGCAGTAAAAACCGGATCTATGGAAGGCAGTCTCTGGCAGATTATTGAAGGTCTGAAAACCGGAGAAAAGGTAGTTGTAAACGGAACCGGTAAGCTAAAGCCGGGAATGACTGTCTCCATAAAAAATGTCGAGAAGCCTAACATAGCATCAAATAATACTGACAGTAAGCAGCAGTAAAATCAGATTAGAGATAAAAACATATGTCACAATTTTTTATTGATAGACCTAACTTTGCTTGGGTTGTTGCTATATTTATTTTATTGGCCGGGATTTTGTCTATTCCAGGCATGGCTGTCGAAAAACTTCCGCAGGTTGCTCCTCCGCAGATTACTATTGAAGCAGTGTACCCCGGAGCTTCAGCCACGACTATTAACGACTCCGTAGTCAGTCTTATTGAAGAGGAGCTGAACGGCGCCAAAGGACTGCTGTATTATGAGTCTACCAGTAGTTCTACAGGTTCTGCAAAGATAACCGTTACCTTCAAGCCGGGAACAAGCCCGGATATGGCTCAGGTTGATGTACAGAACCGTGTACAAAAGGCTGAGTCGCGTTTGCCCCAGTCTGTCAGAGATCAGGGTGTGACTATTGAACAGGCCAACTCAGGCTTTTTGATGATCTATGCTTTGCGCTATAAAAATGATGTCGCAGGCAAAGATCCCCAGCCTTTGGCAGATACTATGGCCCGGAATCTTAATAACGAAATTCGCCGAGTTGACGGTGTGGGAACCTTGCAGTTCTTTGCATCTGAAAGTGCGATGCGTGTCTGGGTTGATCCTCAGAAACTTCTCAGTTACGGCCTTGATCTTTCTGATGTAGCTAGAGCCATTAAAGCTCAGAATGTGCAGGTTCCTGCGGGGAGTTTCGGCGGGCGTCCTGTTGCTTCAGACCAGGAACTTATGGCTACATTTATGGTTCAGGGGCTTCTTGAAACTCCTGAAGAATTCGGGAAGATTCTGCTGCATGCCGGTCTGGACGGGTCGACCGTTTATCTTTCAGACGTTGCCAGGATTGAAATAGGCCCTGAGTCTTATAATGTTGTTTCCCGTCTAAACGGGACTCCCTCAGCTGCTGCTGCGGTTCAGCTTGCTCCGGGAGCTAACGCCCTCGGAACTGTTCAGCGCGTAAGGGCTCGTCTTGACGAGCTTGCCAAGACAATTCCTTCTGATATGGAACTTACCATTCCTTTGGATACTTCTACTTTTGTTGATGTCGCCATCGAAAAAGTTCTTCATACTTTACTCGAAGCTATTACCCTTGTCTTTTTAGTAATGTTCCTGTTTTTGCAGAAATTCCGTTACACAATCATTCCTACAATTGTTGTTCCGGTGTGTGTGCTCGGCTCATTTGCTGTCATGAACGCAGTCGGTTTTTCTATCAACATGATGACAATGTTCGGCATGGTTTTAGCCATCGGTATTCTTGTTGATGATGCTATTGTTGTTGTTGAAAACGTAGAGCGAATTATGGCTACGGAAGGGTTGCCGCCACGTGAAGCAACAATCAAAGCCATGGGACAGATTTCCGGCGCAATTGTCGGTATTACTCTGGTTCTTTCAGCTGTATTTCTTCCGCTGGGATTCATGAGCGGTTCTGTCGGTGTTATTTACCGCCAGTTCGCAATTTCAGTTGCTGTTTCAATTTTGATATCAGGATTTTTAGCACTGACTCTGACTCCAGCTCTTTGTGCTACAATACTTAAGCCTATTCCAAAAGGGCATCATGAATCTAAAGGCGGTTTCTTCGGATGGTTTAACCGGTTCTTTGCAAGACTTGGAGCCCGTTATCAACGCCTTACCGGAGCACTTGTTACCAGAACTGTAAGATGCATGGCGGTTTATGCAGTCATGCTCGGAGTTCTCGGATTTTTTTACATGCAACTACCGGAATCATTTGTACCGACAGAGGATCTTGGACATATAATTGTCAACATTCAGCTTCCCCCGGGGGCAACTTATTCAAGAACCCTTGATGTCACAAAAGATATCGAAAGTTACTTTAAATCACGTCCTGCTGTTGAATCAACCTTTACTGTTATCGGGTTCAGTTTTTCCGGTCTTGGAGAAAATGCCGGTATAGCTTTCCCCATCTTTAAGGATTGGTCAGAGCGCGGAAAGGGACAGTCCGCAGGGGATGAGGTCGGCATGGCCAATCGGGTTCTTTCTCAGAATACGGACGGATCTATTTTTGCTGTTACCCCTGCTCCTGTTGACGGAATGGGTAATACAGGCGGATTTGCACTGCGTCTTCAGGACCGCGGCGGCGTAGGGCGTGGCGTGCTTGCACAAGCGTTGGGAATGGTCCTTGCAAAAGCTAATGCATCGCCTATTATTGCTTACGCTATGCCTCAGGGGTTGCCGGATGCTCCGCAGTTCAGGCTTGTTATAGACCGCGAAAAAGCTGAAACTCTCGGTGTCAGCTTTGCAGATATAAAAAATGTTCTTTCAAGTGCTTACGGGTCCAGCATGGTCGCGGACTTCGTTAATGCCGGAAGGGTGCAGCGAGTCGTTATTCAGGCTGACGCTGAAAGCCGTAAAAATCCTAAAAGTTTAGATAATCTGTATGTTCAAAACTCAAGAGGCGGTCAGGTCCCTTTGAGGTCCTTAATCAGTACTAAATGGGAGACCGGGCCGGTACAGATTGTTCGCTATAACGGTTACAATGCATTCAAAGTAATGGGTGATGCCGCTCCGGGACATAGTTCCGGTGAAGTTATGACCGAACTTGAAAAAATTATGAAAGATCTCCCTCCTGGAATAGGTTATGAGTGGACTGAACTTTCCTATCAGGAAAAGTTTGCAGGCGGGCAGGCTCCAATATTATTTGCTCTGGCATTGCTTGTAGTATTTCTGTTGCTGGTTGCACTTTATGAAAACTGGGCTATTCCGTTTTCCGTTATGCTGATTGTTCCGATCGGAGCACTCGGCGCGGTTGCCGCGGTGACAATCTTGCATATGTCCAACGACGTTTACTTTAAAGTCGGGTTGATCACTATTATCGGCCTTGCGGCAAAGAACGCTATTCTTATTGTTGAAGTGGCTAAACAGTATTATGCTGAAGGGTTCAGCCTGAAAGAATCAGCGATTAAAAGTGCCGGTTTGCGTTTCAGACCTATCATTATGACTTCCATGGCTTTTATCCTTGGTGTTTTTCCGCTTGCTCTTGCAACCGGAGCCGGAGCTGCAAGTCAGAAGGCTCTCGGAGTAGGGGTTATCGGAGGAATGATCAGTGCGACAGGACTCGGGGTAATTTTTGCTCCGATATTCTTTGTTGCGGTGCTTTCGGTCGTTGAAAAATTCAAGGGAAAGAAAACTGATGACCATGACCATTCTACACCGATTGAGCATAGTTAAGCTTAAATAAATAACCTGCTTCCTGATAACAGGTTACCCTTATATTAACCCCTCCTTCTTTATTATAGTACCCTTATACAGGGAGAGCTTGCTTAGCTCTCCCTGCAAAAATACCGATAGCTGTGATATATATAAGTTGGAGATGATATGTTTAAAAAACTGACCGACCGATCCTTTCTTTCCCCGATTGTGGCCTTCACTTTTCTTCCTGTTGCTATCACCGGTATTCTTTTGCTTCTGCATTTAAGTTTTCAGGGAATGAAAAATATTCATGAATGGTTAGGGCTGACCTTCACCACTTTTTGTGTCTTTCATATTGCTGTAAACTGGAGAATTTTCTCTAAATATTTTAGCAGAAAAGAGACTCGCTCGGCATTGCTTTTGGCTGTTGTGTTGACCTGTCTTTGTGGGGTAATAGGTACCAGTAACGGACCTTTTGAGCAGTGGACTCACAGGGTGAAAATTGTGCATGGTCAAGTCTTACACAAGTGACTTTTTTTATCTGGTAAAGAATATAGGAGCGCCTTGTGGGAATAGCCGTATTACTTGTAGAAGATGATTATGATCTGGCGGCTGCCGTGGTAGGGTCGCTTGAGCTTGAAGGTTTTATTTGCGACCATGCTGCAAATGGTCCTCATGGATATGAATTAGCTTCCACCAATACTTATGATGTTCTTCTGCTTGATGTGATGCTCCCCGGATTAAGCGGAATAGGGGTGTGCGAAAAGCTTCGCAAAGATGGAGTGACTACTCCTATCCTAATGCTTACGGCGCGTGATACCTTAGATGATAAAATATCCGGGTTTAATGCCGGAACGGATGACTACCTGACTAAGCCGTTTAATATGGAAGAATTGTTGCTTCGCATCAGGGCGTTATCTAAAAGGTTCAGCCGCCAGTCCCGGAAACTTTCAGTGGTTGACCTTGAAATGAATCTTGATACGCATGAAGCAATTCGAAGTGGCAATCCTATACAGCTGACTCCTACAGAATGGAAATTACTCGAAGTGCTGGCCGTACATAGTCCTAAAGTTGTATCCAGAGTACAGTTGGAGCAGACTGTGTGGGGAGATTCCATCCCTTCCCAGAGTCTTTTAAAAGTTTATTTGAACAAGCTTCGTAAAAAAGTTGATATCCCCGCTTTGCCGCCTATAATTCAAACTTTACCCGGAGTCGGAGTTGTTTTGAAGCTGGTTGATGATCATGAAGAATAGTCAAAGCATCAAAAAGCTTGTTCTGCTCTTTGTGCTTATAGCCTGCTCTCTGCTGGTCATTTCTTATTCAATTCTGGTAAATATTTTTTTTGAAAAAGGGCTGGTCCTAGCTGTTCAGCACCGTCTGGAGCTGGAATCAAACTTTTATGCCGCAGCATATGAAAAAGATAAAGGCACAAGACTTCCAGATGCCGCTAATTTTAAAACATTTCAAGATTATGAAGGGTTACCTGCTGAGATTAAAGAAAAAGTCGGACCTGATTTTCCAGCAGGTGAATTTGATATTGTGCACTCTGTCAAAAACGAGAATGAATTTCACTTTATTTATTCGTGGAAACGGTCTGACGGTAAGGTCTTGTATTTTGTATACAGTCTGGGAGATGCCGATAAGTCGGAGCTTATACTTTCAACTCTCCACGGGATTGCTTATTATACAATAGCGACAGGGCTGATTTTGTTTTTGGGGATAATTTTAGTTGCTCTGCTTATCATCCGTCGCATAACCAAGCTTGTAATGCGGCTTACTGATTGGGCTGTCAATTTGAACAATGATAATGTCGAAAAGACTATCGGAGATTTTCAATATAAAGAACTTAACCAGCTTGCAGTTTTGTTCCAGAGGAATATGCGTCGTCAGCTTGCGGGTATTCAGCGGGAACAGAAATTTCTGAGAAATGCCAGCCACGAACTGCGCACACCTGTAGCTGTCTTGCAAAGTAATCTTGACTGGTTGAACCGGCTTGGAGCTGATGAAGAAGAAAAATTCAAGCGGCCCCTAAGCAGCATGGAGAAAGCTGTTAACAATATGAAAGAGCTGATTACCACGCTCTTATGGATCAACAAAAAAGATATCGATTCTATGCCTAAGCATGAGATTAAAGTCGATGATCAATTGCAAAATATTATTGATGAGAATTCGTACCTGCTGGCTAATAAAAAAGTACAGGTTAAAATGGAACTGCCACCTCAAGTTGTTTCGGCTCCGGAAACTTTAGCCCGCATTGTCTGGAGTAATATTATTCGAAACTCTTTCCAGCATACATATCAGGGGGAGATCAATATTTCCTTGTTAGAGGGCATGTTGACTGTGACTAATGATCTTATCCCGGATGCTGCAGAGAGCATCAGTGAAGGGTTTGGACTTGGTCTGATGCTCATTCAGGATTTGACCGATTCCCTCGGCTGGCACTTGACTGTTAATGAACGATCAACTTCTTATTCGGTCAGGCTGCAAATGGATTAAATTCGATGCTGCCTGGTCTGTTGGTTCCGGTTGCAATATTACGAGATGAGGATTGCTCCGTCATGAATATTATATTCGTATGAGTATAGGCAAATCCTCAGCTCTTTATTAGATTTTGTGGAATGGATTAACCCTTCTGTCAAGATTTCCTAGAATAGTAACTTCGTTTACTCCGGCAACTTGCGAAGCTGTTGTTATTATTTGGTCAAATAAATTAGTTTTAAGGCTTTTAGGAAGTTTGGTAGCTGTTATGGTAATGTTCCCATCGCGGCAATCAACATCAGCCAGTGGAGCAATATTTATTATTGCAACCTTTACTGCAGCAGCTAAGGCTTTATCCATAATTATTCTTTTAGACTCTTCAGTTGTTTTAAAGGTATCTTTTTGAACTGCGTGGCAGATAATATCTACAGCATCTGAAACTGAGAACGCTCCGATATGGATGGTCATGTCATAGAGTCTGCTGTCCCATGTATCGATACCGTAGGTTTTAAGTCCCCATTTTCTGCGCTCTTCATCATCTTTCTTTAGTATGTATCTGGCCTCGTCTACGGTGATATTTTCTCTTTTTACTTCTTCTCTGACTCTGTCCTCCAAATCTGCGGTAATTCTGAGCTTAAAGACATGCGGAATGTCTAAGAGGAAGTAGTGGCCGGCAAGACCATGGTAAACTAAGTTGTCCTTTTGAGCTTGTTGTAAAAGCGAACTGCGAATATGTGCAAGATACCTTTCTTTACCATTGGTAAAGCGTTCAAGAACTGACGGGGAATCATGGAGAGCACGGATGAGTTTAATTTCAGGGATACCGAATTCTTTTGATGAATCTAAAAGAATATCTCTGGAGGTACATCTGTAACCGAGTCGCTCAGCTACTTTTTCTGCAATTTCTTTTCCGTAACTGTATGAACCTCTTGAAATAGTGATAATTGCCACTGTTAGCTCCTTGATCTTAAAAGTAGAGAGAGTTTGTGATGTATATTTTAGAATATGCCGAAAATGAAATAAAGGCTATTCCTCTATAAACAATAATAAAGGAAAAATAATAAAGCGAAAAGGATAAAGGAATGTGTGAACTTGCGTTTCCGATATTGTCAGATTTTGAAGAAGTCCATTTCCTGCTCGGTAAGGCGTAAAACAGGGTTTGAATTTTCAGCATAAATGTTGAAAACAATTACTCGCAGATTTATTCTATATGACTTGTCATATTCGGATTGCATGGTGAAATGCCACTCATTGTCACCAAGTATTTCATCTAATGATATAAAGTTCCGGTGTGAAGTAATTATATGCAATGCTGCATTCAGAATCTCTGAAAAAACGCTATTGTTTTTGTTGAATATGACAAGAATCGCTTTGCTGTCATGCCATGAATCATGTTGCAGGAGCTTGTCAACCGTTTCTATAAACCTTGCTTCACTGCTCCATATTTTGCAAATTCCTGTAACAACGCTTTTCCCACCTTGCGAAACGGTTATGGTTGTTTTGCCTTCCTTCAGAAAAATATCCTTTCCGGTACTGTCTTCAAACTGGGTGTTAAGGGTGGAAATAATGATATCGCGCAACTCATTATCATTATGAACTTTGAAAACGTGAGGAGTTCTCTCACAACTTGAACCGGTGTGTCTGATAACTCTGATAATTTTTATGAAATCCTCTTTAGAGATTGTATGATCAGAGTCAGCCGCTGAATTGGTTAGTGGTAACGGGATAAGTCTTTGGCGTGTGTTGATAGGGCTGAAGTCGGCAGAACCATCTCTGGATTTCATGCTTATCATTGATCTCTTGCTGAGTATTGCTAATTGGTGAAGTTTCGCTATCCGCTGTGTTACAGCTTCTTCAACCGTTTCTTGAAGTTCATTTGTGTATTGCTGAATATCTAAATTTTGCCAGTGAAGATGTTTTTTGATCTTTCTTAAATCACTCATAAATTCAGTTTTAATAAGATCCAGTTCAATATGCTGATGCTGGCTGTAATCTTTAATAAGTCTGCCATTTTCGATGCCGAAAGCAAGGCTTCCTTCTTCATTAAAAGTGCTCGGGCGTAACAGCCAAAGACGTTCATCACCGGAAAAGGGGATTTCAATGCGGATCTTGCTGACATCACTGAAGTTCAGACTTCTTTTGCCTTCAGACACCTGACTTGGAGCGTTTGGTGCATCTTTTCTGTATTTGACAGGGCGTTGAGCTTTTATAAAATGCCCATATAGTTTTAATTCATTTAATGAATTTTCAGCAACCAAGCGTGCTACAGTTTTATTAGCTGGGATATTGAGAAAATCTTTCCCGTTGATAGACTCAACCTGAGAGGTAATACTGCTCAAGTTATTTTTGAATAATAAAGCAATATCATACTCGTTGAAAAGTTTTTTGTAGTCGATTTTTCTCATCTCGGCTTCCGCATTCCTCATAAAAAACAGGAATCAGTTAAAATAATCTTAACACTTTTCAAATAGGTATAGATCCTTAAATGTGTATTATAATATAAGTAGAATATAAGATGACAAAATTATATTGTATTTTTATAAATAAATTGTAAAGAACGTCAAAATAATGATCTTTTAAATAAAATTATGCATATGATGTGCCAATTGTCTATGGTTGTATAGATGAATATGCGGAGATGGTGCAGTCATTAAAAGGTCCGAGCTGTGAAGTCCGGACCTTTGTTCTTAAGACAGATGAGCGGTGAGTATAGGATAAATTTATAAAGGTTCGTCCCTATGACAATCTTTGGAGTAAATGTATTCCATGCGTGTAAGCCCGGTTCCATAGCATGCCTGTTTGCAGAAAGGAGCAAACCAGATGAAATCTTCTGCCTCGACCGGAATCCATGTGTTGTCCAGTAAGTAGAGACCTTGTCCTTCATAGATATATGCACCATGTTCTTGAACATGGGTTTCCACAAAGGGATGGCAGCCGCCGGGAAGGAATGCGAGAGTATGAAAATTCATATCAAACGCTTCATCAACTGGGAGAAGGTCGCGCACGAAAACGTTATCCATTCCATCATAGATTCTTTCTGTGATGCTTTTAATACTGCCTGTAATTATCCATGGTTTTTTCACGGCAGGATCAGGATGCGGAATAAATTTTTGTTTGTAGAGAAGAATGCGGACCTCTCCGTCTCCGTTTGAATTAAATTCAATGCCTTTACCCGGAGGAGAGTAAATGTAGCCGCCTTCTTCGAGTTTTTCCTGCTTACCGTCAACTGTTACCGTCAGCGAGCCTTTGCCGTCCATTACAAAAAGAACGGCTTCAACGTTCTCGGATTTGGCGTATGGAATTGTTGTTTTACCAGTGTTGCTGACAGTGCCGACCATTTGAACGAATCCTGCCCCTAATTTGGGCGAAGCAAGAATGGTCATTGCACAGTTTTTGATGCCCGGCACAACGTTAATGACTCTTCCTTCCGGCGAAATGACAGCGTACTTGTTGGGTTCGATTACGGATCTGTTTTTTAGAAACCCATCTGGATATGGCATTTTGTGCTCCTAGGTGATCAAAGCAGCAGAAGAGTACTTCTGCGAAATAGATTGAAAAAGTTAATCAGGAGAAAGGGTGTGGCATCCTTCCCCCGAATTATTGAATCAGACAAAAGATGTGTATGTTTATTTGCCGAATTTTTCACGCCATATTTTGCCGGTCTGTTCCATATCAGCCTGTGCAGTCCATACTTAAAACCTTTTACGAACTTTCCTTGAATTTTCTTTTGTGCTAAGGTGAAATATATTTGTATTGGCCTGAGCTTGATTGTTAATAAATTCACAATAGCAAGTCGTTTTTGTGACACTTTTCCTAAAATTTATTTATTTCTTGTGAATATAAGAACTAATTTGCCTGTTTCGTGTTTGATTAGCGATTGCCTGCTTATCATGTTAATAAGTGATACAGCGTCTTTTGCAAACGCTACTACTAATATGGGAGCACGAGTATGAAACTTAAAGCTAAATTTATTTTACCGCAGACACTGATAATAATTTTATTAGGGTGTCTTAGCGTATTTGTTATAGTTAATTCTTTTAAATCATTGCAGGAGATGTATCTGTCCTCTGTTGTTGATAACGCGTTTTCTTCTGTAACTACAGGAATTGATTCAACAACAAAAGATGCTCAAGATATTGCAGCACTTTTTTCACAACGTACTGATGTCGTAGAAGCTTTTGAACTGGCTGCGTCCGGAAATATAGATGACGAGAACTCTGCTGAGTCACAGCAGGCAAGAGAAATGCTTCGCAAAACACTAAGCCTGGACCTTAAAGGGTATGAAGATTTGGGCACAGGTAAGTTGCAGTTGCATTTTCACTTGCCCAATGGACGAAGCCTTGTCAGACTTTGGCGCAAAAAACAGGCTAAGCGAGATGGTAAGTGGGTAGATATTTCTGATGACATATCAAGTTTCAGGCAAACAGTTCTTGATGTCAATAAGCAGGGTACTCCTGTAGGCGGGATTGAGCTTGGACGAGGTGGTTTTGCCATAAGAGGTCTTGTTCCGGTTAAAGATAAATCAGGCAAGGCTTTGGGTTCTGTTGAAGTCCTTAAAAATTTCAAGCCCATACTTCAAAATGTGGAAGACGCCGGAATCGAAACAATGCTGTTTATGAACAAGGACTTGTTAAATACTGCAACTGCATTGCAGGATGCAGCTAAGTTTCCTGTTTTATTTCAGAATTACGTGTTGGTAAGTGCTATTAATAAAGATAAGAATCTTTCACTAGTCAATAAAGAACTGCTCGACAAAGGCCGTAAAGGCCGGGTTATAACCAATCGTGGCCGCATTGCTTTGGCGGCTCTTCCTATAAAAGATTACCGCGGAAATCAGATCGGAATCTTGGTGGGAGTTATTAATCTTTCGGATATGGTCGCTTTGTCTGAAAAAGCCAATATTGTGTTTATCGGCAGTATCGCCGCAATGCTTATTGTTCCACTCTTCCTCATGATGTTTATTCTGAGAAAAGCTATTTTAAGCCCTCTGAAGTTAATCTCAGGTAAGATCGATGATATAATTTTGGACCGGGCTGACCTTGGAAGCTCAATTGCTATTAAATATAATGATGAAATAGGCGATATGACAGCTGTATTTAACAGGCTGCTCAGCAAGCTCCATATCATGGTAAAGGAAATGGAAGTTTATGTGCATGTTCTTAATGCCGTTCCTGATCCTATTTTCGCTGTGGATGATACGGAGCAGGTTATAATGGCAAATACGGCTATGTCCGAATTGTCCGCGCTCAGTGATCAGGAACTTATGAACAGCAAGTGTACTGATGTTTTCCGTAATACAACATGTGAATCAGAACAATGCTCTGTCCACATGTGCAAGAAAAGCGGACGTCAGGAGATTGCAGACGTTGTAAAGATGAAGGATTCTGCAAGGAAGGATGTATATATTCAGGCTGTTTCAGACATTTTGAAAGATAAGAACGGGAGCCTGCTTGGATATGTAACTGTCGCAAGAAACGTGACGGATCTAATCATTAAAGAGCAAAATATTAATGAGCAGTTGGAAAGGATTAACGAGGTTAATAAATCTACCGCTTTAGTTGCCGGTAACATTTACAGATATTCCGAGGATCTTGAAAAAGAAATGGGCTCAGTAAATGAGTCGGTTGGTGTCCAGCATCAGCGGCTTGCTGAAACGTCCACTGCCATGGAGCAGATGAACGTAAGTGTGCTTGCTGTTGCTGAAAGTGCTTCAAGTGCTTCAGGTAAATCTCTTCATACAAGAGATATGGCGCAGGATGGTGCGAATATTGTTGGTGAAACACGTAATGCCATAACCGCGGTTCGTAATCAGACTGAATCCTTGAACGAGATTATGGATCAGCTTGGCACTCAGGCGCAAAGCATTGGCGGAGTTCTGGGCGTGATTAATGACATTGCTGATCAGACGAATCTGCTTGCTCTTAATGCCGCCATTGAAGCCGCCCGCGCAGGTGAAGCCGGCCGAGGTTTCGCAGTTGTTGCCGATGAAGTAAGGAAGCTTGCGGAAAAAACAGTTGCTGCCACAAAAGAAGTTGAAGTTGTCATTAAGGGCATTCAAGATCATGCAAAAAGTTCAAAGGATTTAACCGCAAAAACAGCTTCACTGGTCGTTGCTGCTGCGGAGTCTGCGGAAAAATCCGGAACATCTTTGAAAGCTATTGTTGAGCTGGCAGATGAATCTGCTGCAGATGTGAGTAATATTGCCGCTGCGGCTGAAGAGCAGTCAGCCAGTTCAGAGGAGATAAACAGAGCTATGCATGACGTGAACGAACTTGCATTATCTGTTTCAGAGCGAGTAAAAGATTCTGCAAACTCACTTAATAATTTAGTGAAACTTGCAGAGGAGTTAGACGAAATCTCGAATAAGTAGAGATTCAGTATCAGAATGATTCAAGGGCCGGGACGCAAGTTCCGGCCCTTTTTTTTGCTTAACGATCAGAAATGACAGACTAAAAAGCGTGGTGAATAAATTATCAGTATGAAAGTATCTTGAGAAGTGTCGATAATTAAACATGATAAGTTGACAAAGATTATTATTTGGCTAAATTGCCAAATAAACAAATAGTAAATTGCAGTTATAGTTTAAATGTGAAAGCCACCAGGCAAAACAAATGTAGACTACTGCGAAAAAGGAGATTTTATATGAAAGTTCAAGTGTTGGGACCTGGATGTCCAAAGTGTAAAAAAGTAGAGAAAATAGTCAGGGAAGCGATAGCCGAAGCAGGAATCGAAGCAGAAGTGGTAAAGGTATCTGATTTTCAGGAAATAGCTTCTTTCGGAGTATTTTCAACTCCTGCCGTTGCAATTGATGGTGATGTAAAGGTTGTGGGAAGAGTTCCCAGTAAAGATGAAATTCTTGAATGGATAAAATAGAAATTATTAAGGGGATTAATAGTTATGTCTAAATGTGATTGCGCATGTGGTAGCGCTCCTGAATTTGTCTTTTCGTGCTCTGGAGCCGCTGATGTAGGCGAAATGGCTGATCAGGCTGCTCGTCAACTGTCACGTGAAGGATGTTTGAAAATGTTCTGCCTTGCAGGCATAGGTGGTAGAGTTTCCGGTATCATGAAAAGTACCGAAGCGGCGTCTAAAATTGTTGTAATTGATGGATGCCCGCTTAATTGTGCTAGAAAGACTCTTGAGGAAGCAGGTTTCTCAGGTTTTGAGCACCTGCAGCTTGATAATCTTGGGCTTAAAAAAGGTGTAGCAAAGACCTCTCCGGAAAATATTAAGTTGGTCGTAGATTCTGTAAATACTCTTTTGAAAGGATAACTATGAGATCTGCAAAAGTTATATTTTATCTGGTCATACTGACTCTTGCAATGAGTCTGCTGAACGCTTGTTCTTCTGAGGCCGGTGATGCTGAAAAAGTAATAACTCCTTCGGAGTTAATTTCCGGCAAGCCGCAAGACGTACCTATTCCCGGCATGGTTACCATGGTGGATATCGGTGCTCATTCTTGTATTCCGTGTAAAATGATGACGCCTATTATTGAAAAGCTTTCTAAGGAATACGCCGGACGCGTTGCTATAGCCTTTATTGATGTCTGGCAAAATCGTGATGAGGCTCCGAAATATGGAGTTAGAACAATTCCTACACAGATTTTCTATGATGCCGCCGGAAACGAAAAATATCGGCATGAAGGGTTTTTGGGTGAAAAAGACATAGTCAGCAAGCTTATAGAACTTGGTGTTAAATAGGAGACGGAGTGGAGCACTTCTTTTTAACCGTTAACTCCTGGATGACAGGAGGCACAGCCCTCGCAGCTCTCGGCTGTTTTTTCTGGGGAGTAGTCAGTGTGCTGTTTTCTCCCTGTCATCTGGCCTCTATCCCATTGATTGTCGGATATGTGGGTGGACAGAAGGAACTTGTAAAGGGCAAAAAAGCCGCTCTTTACGCGACCATTTTTACAGCAGGGCTGTTTATAACCATTGCTCTGATAGGAATGATATGCGCTTTGCTCGGGCGTATGTTGGGTGATGTCGGTCCATATTGGACTGTGCTAGTTGGGCTTGTTCTCATTTGGGTTGCTTTGGATATGTTAGGGGTCTCTGGATGCTCAATATCCGGAGGGCTTATGTCGAAATTAAAGGTTAAAGGAAAGTCCGGAGCCTTTGTTCTGGGGTTAGCCTATGGAGTATTATCCGGTTCATGTACTTTCGGTTTTATTGCTCCTATTTTAGCGGTTATTACCGTGCAAAATCAGATTTTCACAGGAATTGTTTACATTGTGCTTTTCGGCATAGGGCATTGCATTCCTATTGTTATTGCAGGAGGATCTGCGTCTCTGGTTCAAAAAATGTTATTAAATCAGAGTTGGCAGCGTGGCGGAATCTTCTTTCGCCGCCTTGCAGGAATTTTAATAGCATCAATGGGGGTATATTTTGTTATTCAGCCATTTATGAATTAATCTTTACTAATATAATTCATCTGTTTCATCTTTTCCATATCTATAAAAGATCCCATCGCGGTCAGCATTGTTTTGAATCCGAGTTTTTCATAAAAGCCCTGTTTGCCGGGAACAGCATACAGAATGACATTTTGATTTTGCAGTTTTTCCAAAATGCCGTTCATTATTAATCTGCCGATACCTTTACTTTGATATTCAGGCAGCAAACACAGGTCGTATATTGCGGCGCAAGTAACACCGTCCGAAAGAGCTCGGCCAAAGCCGATTATACGGTTTGAATCCCATGCAAAACAGACTACAGCGCTGTTTTCAGAGGCAATCATTAGCTTGACTGGGTCCCGTGTTCCTAAAGGTGCTTTTTCGAATATTTCGCATACACTTTTCCAATCAATGTTTTCCAGATCAAAACGCAAAAAGATTTCCATTTTGCCTCACAAAATATCAATAGTTTAGTATGTTAGCATGCTATTGCCTTAGTAAATTGTATTTTGAAAAACATACTCGTGAATGTTATTATTTGTCTAGTCTGATGTGGTTGTGGTCTGCCTTTTCTATTGTAAATATAGTTTGACTATCAAGCTAATTTTGTGCAAAGAGTTTTGAAGCACGAATAGTTTGATAATCAAATTATATTTAGGGGATCAAAATGGAATTTGAAACTATATTTCTGGTGGCACTGCAAAGCAGTTTTTTTATCGGCCTCATTCATGGTATTAATCCATGCGGGCATTCGTGGCTTATGCTTGCTCCTTTTGTTTACGGTGAGAAAAAAGGAAGCCGTGTTTTTTCACTGACTTCCGCTTTTGTAATGGGAACATCAATTGCCTGTCTTCTTATCGGTTTTACATTGGGATCTATTTCTTTGGCCATTCCGGCATCATTTGAATACGTCGTGGATATTGTGACCGTTTGTGTCTTGATCGGTTTAGGGGCAATCTTAATAGTTAAGCCGGAATTGCTCCATAGCCATGACCACGAGCATGGGCCTGATGAGCACAGTCACGAGCATGAACACAGTCACGCTCATGATCATGATTGCCAGTGCGGAAACGATTGTGAAGCTAAATCTGCAATTCGCAGTGTGACTTTCTGGAGTCTTTTTTCAATCGGTTTCTTCAATATGCTTGTGCCGTGTCCAACTGTTGCAATTATGTACTCATACGCGCTTGATTCCGGCAGTGTTTTCAAGGGAACAGCCGTTTTTGCAAGTTATGCCATAGGAACAGGAATAGCTCTTTCTGCCGTGATTTACGCTATTTATAAGGCTGCCGGTTTTATCCGTACTTTGGAACAGGGATGGGTTGAGCCTCTTGTAATGAGAACCGCCGGAGTTATGACAATAGCTTTCGGAATTTACAGCTATACAACTATGTAAATAATATGGAGTGCTAATGAGTCCTTTAAATAAACTAAATCAGAGTGTTATAGAATTTTATGAAAAGTTGTCATCTTGGGAGAATGATATTGTCCGCGGGAAGGGGATTACTCTTCCTCAGATGCACACTCTGGAGGTGCTCGGCAGTCAGCAGCCTATGCGGATGAAAGAGCTTGCACAGGGGATGGGGATAACAACCGGAACCCTGACCGTTCTCGTAGACAGACTTGAAAGCAAAGGTTTTGTATGCCGCAAGCCTCACGATTCTGATCGTCGCTCTATTCTTGTTGAATTGACCGAATCCGGTGAAGCCATGTTTGCAGAACATGATCGGTTACATCTGCGTCTGATTGATGAGCTTACTGCTGAAATCTCAGACTCCGAGCGTGAAGTTTTTTTGAGTTGTCTTGAAAAAATGAATAAAGCATTTTGAGTTATTTAAATTTGTCATAAAATTTCTCATGAAAACAAATTGTTAAAAAGTTATGAACAAAAAACGAACAATTGTGGAAAAGTGATGTTCGTTATCTTTCCATCCTTACTCTCGCAAGGGATTTCAGAGAACTTTCACGAAAATGTCTAGAAGTTCTTGACCCAAAGCTGAGGTTTGATAAACTCTCCTGAGTCGTTTTTGAACTTCAGCTGTCCGGAAATTTCGGATAATTTCAGGAGATCCGGTTAGAATCCGGGGCGGTTCTGCCGCTGTGAAATTTCTTCGCTAAGGAGAAATAAAAGCCAGCCCCCTGACTGAAGCCTGCCTGCCTTTTGCAGGCATTTATTCCATTTTCCGGAGAGCCAATAAAACTTACGGCTTCCGGTCTAAAGTCCTGCAGGATGAGCCTTCCGGGCTGCCTGCGCCATAAGCTCAGATCAGAATCTCCATACGGGAGCCAAGTAAGTCAGCAACTTTTCCGTTGCGCCTCTTCTAGTGCTTTGCTTTGTGGATGATGTTCTGTGCGGACAACCACTTAACAGGTAATATTGATGCCAAAACAAATTTTGAAACGTGATGGAAGACTTGAGTCATGGTCAACAGCCAGAATCTCTGAAGCAATTTTCAAGGCTCTTAAAGCAAGCGGAATAAAAGATCCTCTCTTGAGTAAGCGTCTGGGCAAAAAAGTTGAGCAGAAGCTTGCAGAATTCGACGTTCCTGAGCAGGAAACAGTTCAGGATATGGTGCAGTTGGTTCTGATGGAAAGCCGCCTCTATTCCGTTGCAGAGCGTTACATTATATATCGTGAAAAAAGACGTGAACTTCGTAAACAGGATGAAGCTTATCTGGATATTACCGGAACGATTGAAAGTTATCTGGATCGTTCAGACTGGCGCGTAAATGAAAACTCAAATATGGGACATTCCTTTCAGGGACTCATGCTGCACATGTCAGGAGCTGTTCAGGCTCGCTACTGCCTTGAAAAATATCCTGAAGAAATCAGACTTGCTCACGAGCATGGTTATTTTCATATCCACGATCTTTCTTTCGGCCTTGCAGGATATTGCGCAGGCTGGTCACTCCGCGATCTGCTGATTGAAGGGTTCGGTCTTCGCGGCCGCTGCTCATCTTCTCCGGCTAAGCATTTTGATTCTGTTACCGGACAGATGGTCAATTTTCTTGGAACATTACAGAATGAATGGGCCGGAGCTCAGGCTTTCAACAACGTAGATACTTATCTTGCTCCTTTTGTCAGACATGACGGCCTTGATTATACCCGTGTTAAGCAGATTATCCAGAAGTTGATATTCAACCTGAATACCACTTCCCGCTGGGGCGGACAGAGTCCTTTCACCAATTTCACTTTTGATATGGTTCCTCCTAAGCACATTGCCAGCGAGCCTGTTATCATCGGCGGAGAATTTCAGGATACCACTTACGGTGAATATGCTGCTGAAATGGAGATGATTAATAAAGCGTTTGTAGAAGTCATGCTCGAAGGTGATTCTGACGGACGTATTTTTTCCTTCCCGATTCCTACTTACAACGTAACTCCTGATTTTCCTTGGGAAACTGAAGTTGGTGAACTGCTTCTGGAAATGACCGCCAAATACGGCGCACCGTATTTCCAGAACTTCATCAATTCCGACATGAATCCGGAAGATGTCCGCTCCATGTGCTGCCGTCTGCAGATGGATGTCAGAGAAATCCGCAAAAAAACAGGCGGTCTTTTCGGCGCAGGTGACCTGACCGGTTCTATCGGTGTTGTTACTCTTAATCTTCCTAAGCTTGCTTACCTTGCTCAGGGTGAGGAAGACTTCCTTGACCTCGTTTCGGAATATGCGACTCTTGCCAAGGATTCTTTGGAGTTCAAGCGCAAGCTGGTTTCAGCCAACTTTGAAAGCGGTATGTTCCCGTTCTCACAGCATTACTTGAAAAACGGATTTAAGGGACATTTCAGTACCATCGGATTGATCGGCGGTAACGAAGCATGTCATAATATGCTTGGTAAAGGCATTGAAACTGAAGCCGGAACCAGATTAATGCAGCGTGTTCTTAACCATTTGCGTGATCTAGTTGTTAAGTTTCAGGAAGAAACAGATAATCTGTACAATCTTGAAGCAACTCCCGGTGAAGGCACATGCTATCGTCTGGCTAAGATTGATAAGAATCTCTATGCGGATATTTACACTGCAGGGGACGAAGTACCTTACTACACAAATTCAACTCTGCTGCCTGCCGGAGCAACGGAAGATGTTGTTTATGCTCTTGAACATCAGAATAAATTGCAGACACTTTATAATGGTGGAACAGTTTTTCATACTTTCCTTGGTGAAGCTGTTTCAGATACAAAAGCGTTACGTAATTTCATAATCAAGGCCATGACCAATACTAAGATTCCATATATATCAGTAACTCCTACTTTCTCAATCTGCGATGATCACGGTTATCTGTACGGTGAACATTTTGAATGCCCTACCTGCGGTAAGGATGCGGAAGTCTACACCCGTATCGTGGGCTATTATCGCCCTGTTAACCGCTGGAATAAAGGTAAGCAGGAAGAATACAAAGACAGGGCTGAATATGGACATTCTTCGTGCGGGTGCAGTGCTCCCGGTGGAATCGTCGTAGAATCCTTATAGTTAATTCATGGATTTTAGTTAAGTTAATGATTATCAGGTCCGGAAGGGGGTTCTCTTTCGGACCTTTTTTATTTAAAATTCATGATAAAGTATTTTACTGCAAAATCTTGCAGAAGTTTCCGTGCAAGGTTAATTTGTGCCTGTGAACAGTAAAAATTTAACCACTTATTAATTTATGATATTATCTTCCAGCCAGTTAAGGGCCTTGCGCCAGAGAAATGATGAAGAACTTCGCAAAGGTAATTTTGCGAAATACGGATACCCTGCGAATACAATACAGGATCTTCTCCAAACTATTGAAGCTTTAAAAAGCGAAAAGAAAAAATGGAAGAAAGTAGCTCAGGAGCGGGGAGAATTGTTAGGTAGACTAACGGGGATGCTTGAGGAATATAACAAGCAGAAATGAATTTACTTTAAATCGGAATTATAGCCGCATTGCGAAAGCAATGCGGTTTTTTTGGGATTTGAAAATCGTATTTTAAATCTAATGATAAAATATATAATAAATAATTTTTATATTGGTTGTGTTACTTTCTGTTTCCGTAGTTGGTGAGACACTATTTTTAGGAGCACTGCCTGTAAGGAGTGAATCCTTTTTTACAGGAGATAAGTATGAAAGTTAAAAGTATTAATACAAAATTAGCCTTTTGGATTACAGGGATTGTATTTGCCTGTATCGTAGTTTTTGTTGTCGTTGTCAGTTCACTTACCAATAACGCCGTTTTTGAAATTCAAAAGCAGAATATGGAAGTCTTGAATTTGAAGTTGGTTCAGGAAGCAGAAAGCTTTCTAGATATTTCACGACTTGACCTGAAAGGCTATGCCAGCAACCGCGAATATCTTCATTCATTCGTGGATTCTTATGTTCGTGCCGGCATAAATAAATCTTTGAAGAGTAGGATTGAGGAACATGGCGGTATGCAAGCCATGGCAGGTTTTGATAAAACCGGGAAAATTATTTTTGGTCTGGATAATAAAGGTGAAAATCTTGCAGGCCTTAATTGGGGAAACAAAGAGTATGTTCAAGATATTCTTAATGGGAAGGACTTTTCCATTTCTGATATTATCAAGCTGAAAGGGGATAACAGTCATGTTGTTATGATGGCTGTTCCTGTAAAGGATCCCGGTGGGCGAATGTTCGGAGGTTTTCTTATTGGTCTGGATTGGGATAAATATGCTAACGATTTAATTCATGATGTCAGTATCGGTAAGCATGGCTATGCATATATTATCAGCAGTGACGGACATTTTCTTGCTCATAAGGACCCTAGTCTTGTTGGAGAAGATGTCTCCGCGTATGATTTTATAAAGAAAACTCTTTCCGCTAAAAAAGGTTTCATCTCGTATGAATGGCAGGGCCAAGAAAAAGTCCAGTCGTTCATGAATGTTCCTATGACAGGCTGGGTTGTGTGTATGTCTGCGTATGTTTCAGATTTAACAGAGGCCGCAACCTATGAAAGGAATATTTTGATAGCCATGGGATTCGGTATGATTTTGTTTTTGGTTGGAACCATTGTTTTTATTACGCGTAAGCAGGTGATTGCCCCGATGGATCTGATTAAAGATTTCACCTCAGAAATTTCGCAGGGTAATTTTAAGGCCGAGCTTGATGGAATCTTTACCTGCGAACTGTTAGAGCTTTCTGATAACATCAAGCACATGGTTGCAGAGCTTAAAAACAAGCTTGGATTTTCTGAAGGAGTTCTCAAGGGAATATCGACTCCCTGTATTGTTGCTGATGCTAACGAGAAGGCCCTTTTTGTAAATCAATATATGTTGGATCTTTTCAATCGGCCGGGAGTGCCCGCAGATTACATAGGCAGAACCGTTGGTGATGTTGTTTATGGAGAACCTTCACGCTCAACCATTGTAACTAAAGCTATTAAAGAAAATCGTGAGCATAATAATTTAGAAATGGATCTTAACCATCCAAGTGGTGATGCCTTCAATTTGCTGGTAAATGTCTCACCTCTGTTCGACCTTGATGAACGCATGCTAGGCGCAATTTTAATGGCGACCGATATGACGGAGATCAAAAAGCAACAGCGAATTATTGAAGAAAAAAATATCATGATTTCTGATGCCGCTGAAAGTGCAACAGAAATTTCAAATCAAGTCGCCAGTTTTTCGGAAGCCCTTGCAGCTCAGATTGAGCAGTCCAGCAGAGGGGCTGAAGAACAGAGTGCAATGGCCAGTGAAGCCGCTACCGCAATGGACGAGATGAACTCAACTGTTTTTGAAGTAGCTCGCAATGCCTCAACTGCAGCAGGTAGCGCTGATGTCGCTCAGGAAAAAGCTCTTGCCGGTGATAAGATGGTTGTTAAAGCCGTTGAAACCATTGCGGAAGTTCATGCCATCTCTGATGCTTTGAGTCATGATATGGCGGAACTCGGCACGCAGGCTGAAGGTATCGGGCATATTATGGGCGTTATTACTGATATTGCCGATCAGACAAATCTTCTTGCTTTGAACGCTGCTATTGAAGCAGCAAGAGCAGGAGAAGCAGGACGGGGCTTCGCGGTAGTTGCTGATGAAGTAAGGAAACTTGCAGAAAAGACTATGACAGCTACGGGTGAAGTCGGATCTTATATTACCCAGATTCAAAATAGCACCCGTAAGAATATTGTAAGTGCTGAAAAATCGACAGAATCTATTTTGACAGTTACCGAGCTGATTAATAAGTCCGGTGATATCTTGAAAGAGATAGTTGCCAGTATCTCGGAAACGAGTGATCAGGTTCGCAGCATTGCAACCGCTTCGGAACAGCAATCTGCAGCCAGTGAAGAAATAAGCCGTTCAACAGGCCAAATCAATACTATTGCCGGAGAAACAGCCCAGGCAATGACAGAGTCTGCTGAGGCCGTAAGCCGATTGACATCTCTTGCCCGTGAATTGAATGCGATCATTGCTAAGATGCAGGGCTGATAAGATTATTTAACATTCTTTAAAGCAACCACGAATAAGCCCCCCTGTAGAATTAAATTCTACAGGGGGGCTTTTTTTTTACGGTATAAAACTAATTATTTATAACAACCACCAGACTGCGCCGAGTCCGGTAAATGTCATTACGATTGTGTACGGAAATGCCAGCTTAACCATTTCTCCGTAAGAGAGTCTGATCAGAGGCGCAATTGCGGACGTGAGCAGGAACAGGAATGCTGCCTGTCCGTTAGGAGTGGCCACACTTGGGATGTTTGTTCCTGTGTTAATGGCTACAGCCAGCAGATCGAACTGTTCTTTGGTAATTGCGCCGCTCAGGAATGCCGCCTTTGTTTCTGATATGTATACCGTTGCAACGAATACGTTATCGGAAATCATGGAAAGTATGCCGTTCGCCAGATAGTAGGCTGCGAGCTGAACTTTTCCTTCAAGTCCCAGTACTAAATGAATAACCGGAGCAAAAAGATGCTGTTCGTGAATGACCGCAACTATGGAGAAGAATACAACCAGAAGAGCTGTAAACGGAAGAGCTTCTTCAAATGCATGGCCTATGCGATGTTCTTCTGTTACGCCGTTAAGAGCTGTAAGAGTTACTATGATGGTCAGACCTATGAGTCCTACTTCCGCAAGGTGGAAAGCCAGAGCGAATATTAAAAAGACAGCTGCACAAGCCTGAATAAGCAGGGCCGCTTTTTGTGTAAAGCTCATCTGCTCATCTTTTTTAATGTCTTCTTCTTCAAGAATCTGGCGGACACTGTCAGGGAGTTTAAAGCCGTATCCGAAAAAGCCGGTGACTTCGAGGGCCACACAAGTCAGAAGGCCCATAGCCAGAACCGGCATGGAGACTGGAGCTGTTCTATAGAAAAACTCCATAAATTCCCAGTTCATAACATGCCCGATGAGCAGATTCTGAGGCTCTCCTACTATGGTACACACTCCTCCGAGGGCTGTACCGACGGCTCCGTGCATAAGAAGGTTCCTTAAGAAACCTCTGAATTCTCCAAGATGGTTGGCACACTCTTCCGTCAGAGAGGTGTCATCTGTCAGTGAGCATTGACCTGAAGATGCAAATCTATGGTATATTGCATAAAATCCGTATGCAACGGCAATAAGAACTGCTGTAACAGTAAGAGCATCAAGGAAGGCAGACAGAAATGCACCTGAAAAACAGAACAGCAGCGAAATAACGATTTTTGATTTGATGCGAAGAAGTATCTTTGTAAAGGCATACTGGAGCATGTCCTTCATAAAGTAGATACCGGCAACCATGAACATTAAAAGAAGAATAACCGGGAAGTTGTGCAATGTTTCGTTATAGACCGACTTCGGGGAAGCCATGCCTAAGATAATGGCTTCAATTGCGAGAAGCCCACTCGCCGGCAGTGGATAGCATTTTAAGGCCATTGCAAGTGTAAAAATGAATTCTGCAATCAAAACCCATCCGGTAATAAACGGGCCTGAAACAGCCAGAAGTATCGGGTTGAGAACTAGAAATCCGATTATGGTCAGTTTGTACCAATCCGGTGAGTTACCGAGAAAGTTTTTCTGAAGGGCTTGTGAAATTGTTTTGGGCACGAAGTACTCCTTTTTATTAGCTCGTTACAGGAAAAACCATTTTGAGACTAAAGCTCACTAGGCTCTAACGGGTCGATTGACAGTTCCGGGTAAAGGCCTTTCAAATCACCTTCCGGATAAGGCTGAAGAATATTGAAAGAGATGTCCTGAGTCTGCTGGGCATGCCCTGCTTTTTCATCTGATCCGTCCCAGAAAGCTCCATTGCATTCAAGGATATGTTCAATCCGAAGTCTGAATCTCTCAACAAATTTAGCACCGATGCCTTCAAACGTCAGGTTTCCGAGGCGGAACTGACCTTTGAGAGCTGCAAAATCAGTTAGAGAAAGAGAGTGCATCTCAAGGTCTTCCTGCTTGCTGATATATCCCCACACAAGACAGTTTTCGGGTATTTTGATCGGCTCCTGAGCATCAATAATTGTGTGAGGCATGATGATTGATTTTGCCCCGACTTCAATTTGACATTCTTTTTTGCCATTCAAAAAAGAGTTGAATCCGACAAACACATGGCGTTGCAGGTGGCTGTAAATAACCTTTCCACCGTGCGCGGTAACGTCTTCACCGTCATAGACTGAATTAATTATATAACAGTTTTCCTGTGCATTGGAGCCAGGCCCCAGAATTGAATCCTCAAGGTAGGCTCTCTGAGCGATAAGAACATTTTTATCAACTTTACATGTTCCTTTGATTACCGCGTAAGGGCTGACTGACGCCCCTTCCGGTACATCAATCATATTTTCAGGATTCACAGCGGAGTAAATGGGAATAAAGTCTTCTTTTCTCTCCGCAAAAAAGTCCATGAACATGCCTTTAGGTCTGCTGTCTTCAATGCGGATATATTTAGCGAGGACTTCAGTCGGGAACTGATAGTTGAATTCAAAGGCTCCGTCGGCCTTGACCCATACGCGTCCGGGGCGGATTCGTTTATGCGAAAGCTCACCAGCCTGAACGTATGAGTAAGATCCTATGGCGCAATCATGACAGATGGATAGATCAACAGTTGAAAAAGGTTCCAGAAAACATCCTTCAACAGACGTGCCGTGGATGTTTGCGTAATGCAGGGAGACGGTGTTTGATATTTTGAAAACTTCCAGGTTCTCAGGATCGTGTGAATTATTGTGAACCAGCGTTTTCATTAGAAAACTGTCTCTGATGTAAATAACTTCATCATCACGAAGTTTTATGTTGTGACCGCTCACGGCAACAAGATGCCCCTTCCGTTTCAGTTCATCACCGCGAATGTCGCTTTTATGAAGAATTGAATGGTCAACAACACATTTCCCAAGAAAGTACGTTCCACCGACACTTGAATGTCGGAAGTGGAATTTGAGAGGGTGAGTGTTCGTTAAAGAGTAGAATGCGTAGTACAGTGCGAAACTGTCTTTGGGGATGAGGTCCTTGATGAAAGGACCAACATCGACAAGCGGCTCACGAAGATTGATATTCACGCGATGCACGATATGGTCGATAAGCTTATTCAGCTGTTTCATTTCCTTCTCGCTTTTTATTTGTGCCGGAAGTCGTAGGTGGAAACCGGAACTGGTTGATATACAACCTGAACGGTTCCGGCATATGCCGGAACCGTTCAGGTTCCTTTACAATTCGTTCCTATACCTTGTTATCGCTAACCGGGCAAGGTTACAGGCATTCCCATGATAGGCCAAAGAACTAAAACCGCAAAACCTACTACGATCAGTAATATTATGCTGGCCGGTATTCCATAGAGAAAGAATTCTCCAGGGGTGAATTGTCCGGAATCATAAGCGATGGCGTTAGGAGCTGCGCCTACCAGCAACAGAAACGGCATACCCGCAACTGCAAGGGCTACGAACAGAATTACTTCCGGAGCTACTCCTAAGTAAGGAGCAATAACCAGAGCAACCGGCAGTGAAATTGCAATTGCGGCTACGTTCATAATGAAGTTGGTCATCATCAGGACGAAGAAGGCTATGGACATTACAAAGATGAACCAGTGCGCATTTTGAAAGATAGTCAGCCAGTTTACAGCCATCCACTTTGCTGCGCCTGTTTCCCACAGGCAGAAACCTATAGACATGGCTCCTGCGAAGAGAAGAATAATGTTCCATGGAATATCTTCGAGATCATTGATATCGAGGATTTTGAAAATAAAAAATGAGATTGAAGAAACTAGAATAAGTGCGGTTTTATCAATAGCTTTAAGTTCAGGGATAAACGATCTTAAGCTCATTATAAGGATAATTGATCCCACAAGGACTGCCGCCATTATTTCATCACGGCTGAGCGGGCCCATCTGCTTGTTCAGTTCTCTTGCTTTTTCCCGCAGTCCGGGAATGGTCGCCTTTTCGGGTTTGAGGACGATCATAAAGAATCCCCAAAGCAGGAATACCATACCCCAGCCTATAGGGGCCATGTAGTAGGTCAGTTCAAAGAAAGTGATATCTTTTCCTAAAATCTCTTGGAAAAAGCCGATGGCAACGGCGCCGCGCGCAGCACCGAGAAGAGTAATAACGGAACCGGCGCCTGCAATATAGGCCATGCCTATAAAGAGTCCTTTCCCGAATTTAGTGGGCTTGTCTCCTTCACCGTACAACGCGTAAATTGCTAAAAGGAGCGGATAGATTGTAGCTGCGACCGCGGTGTGAGCCATAATATGGGTCAGCAGGGCGGTGACAATGAAAACGCCGAGATAAATATTCTTTGTTTTTTCGCCGACGATGATCAGCATCTTGTATGCAAGGCGTTTGGTAAGTCCGGTCTTGGTGAAGACAAGTCCGATCATTATGGAAGCAAAAATAAAGAGAACAGAAGGGTCCATGAAATCTTTAAATGCGACTTTTGCAGGGCGGATGAAAAACATAGCCTGCAATACGCCGATTGCCAGTGATGTTACGCCGATTGGAACAACTTCAAATACCCACCAGACTCCGGCCAGCAGGAAAACTCCGATTGCTCCTTTGGCTTCCTGAGACAGTATAAAATGCTCCCCCATAGGGTCGATAGCATCAGGCCATGCCGGGCAATAGTAAACCACTGTGAACAGAGTTAAACCGAGCAGCATGAAGAAAAGTCTTTTAAAATCAAAAGATTTTGATTGTGATAGAGTGGCAGTGCTCATATCTGAATTACTCCTTGATCGTATCCGTAGTTTCTATTGCACAGGAAAGGATTGACTCTCTTACTTTTTCAAAGACATCACCAAGGCGAAGTACCCCTGTGATTGTTTTGTCCTTTTTAACAAGAATAGGCTGATGGATGCCTACAATGTAAGAGTGGAGAGCTTTGTCCAGACTGTCGTCCTCTTCTAAAATTTCAGAGAGAGCAGCCGTGTACATTATCTTTTCAATTTTAACGTCGCTGATGCGTTTGCAAAGAGTATGCATAGGTTCATCCCAAAGATTGAAATCCTTAAAAACTCTTTGAACGAAATTTTTATCCAGAAAGTTATTCTGATTCTTGGAAAGGAGTTTGAAATAGGAAGGCTCCATATGCATGAAAATATCAAGGATCGTCAGCTTGCCGACTATATTTCTATTTTCGTCTTCCACAAGAATGTCGCGGTGGGGATGGGATAACTTTTTATCTTCTCCCTCTTTGACCAGTTTGAGCATGGCCTGATGAACTGTAGTGTCTTTACTGACACGGCTGTATTCTTTCACCGGAATCATGACATCTTTTACTTTAATGTCTTCCATGTTTACCCCCTGTAGCGGTTGTCGGCGGAGCGCAACGTCTTGATTAAAACTGCAATGTCGACTGGAACTGGAACTTCAGCACATGCTCCCAGATTCATAGCCTCAATTGAGAGTGGAATCGTGTTGTGCCGAGTAATTAAAATAATCTTTAAGTCAGGAACGATTGTTGTAATGTTTTTCATAAATGAAAGTGAATTTCTTCCAAATCCGGATAAACCAAGTACAATGGTCTGCAACTTGTTTTTTATTATAAACTTATGAGCTTCATCCAGATTGTCGGACTCAAAAACGCTCAGCCCCTCTCTTCTGAGCCTTGTAGCTAAGTTTTCGCGAAATTCCGTGTCATTTTCAACAATCATTATTTTCATTTGGCCGAGTGTATGTTTCACTTGCTAACCGTAAACTCGGCTTTTGCAACGTGTGCCGGGGAATGAGCATTCTGTATGCCATAAGAAAATAAGTAATTCATAACAGCTTCTTAAATGTAGTGGAAGGTTTTAGCTTACTTTTTGTTGGCACTTATTGAAACAATATGAAACGTTGGCAGTGACTCTTTTTGAAACAAAAAGAAACAACGCTGAACTGCAAGCGAAAATATTATTAAGGATATAGAGAGTTATGAGGAAAGGGCTTAGGAAGAATAGAAATTCGAACCGGCTGCGAGCTGCTGGTTCTTGTGGGCATCAATTACTTTTTTTATCGGGCCGATTACATTATCGAGCACTTTGATGCCCTTCCATACTAAATACTGGTAATGCTCGTCATCAATTCCGCCGCAGATTACAGTGTCGGTTTTATCAGATGTTGCAAGGGCGCATAAATCTTCAGCGGAAGCTTGCGGAAGAACAATAATTCGTTCGTCATAGTCTCCGTTTGACCTTATTTTGACTAAGAGAACGTCAGTGGCAAGGTCGAAGCGCGGAGCTACTTCGTCGTTAAATAAGGGAATGAGTAGTTTCTTATCCATCTGATTATCCGTTAATGGAGTGTTTTTTTATTTTGCGCCAGAATGTGGATCTGCTCCAGCCGAGGGAATTGGCTGCATCGGCTTTTCGTCCGCCGTTTTTAATCAAAGCTTCCATAATCATTTGCTTTTCTGCATGGTCCCAGCTTTCAGCAGGGTTGTATTCTTTTTGTATAGTTTGTTCTGAGGATGTTTTTGCGGATTCAATTACAGGGCGCAAAATGTCCTGCTCTGTAAGGTATGCAGGAAGATGCTCTGTCCCGATGCAGTCCCGGTCACAGAAATTTACTGCGTACTCCACAATGTTACTAAGTTCACGGACATTTCCCGGGAAGTTGTAACCAAGAAGTATTTTGGCTACTTTTTTAGTGAAACCCCTAATTTTCTTATTAAATTTTTTGCTGTATTCTTTTAAAAAATGATTCTTAAGAAGAAGAATATCTTCCCCCCTTTCTCTAAGCGGCGGCAGGTGAAGATGAACTACGTTCAGTCTGAAAAGCAGGTCAGCTCGGAACATTTTGTCGTGAACCATTTGCTTTAAATCCCGATGCGTCGCAACAATTATCCGCACATTTGCTTTGAATCCTTTTGAACTTCCAAGCGGGTAAATCTCCCTGTCATCAAGAAACGAGAGCAGTTTAACTTGAAGGGACAGTGGCAGATCGCCTACTTCCGTCAGGAAAAATGATCCGTTGTGGGCCAGTTTGATGCGTCCGGGGCGGTTTTCATGTGCTCCTGTAAAAGCCCCTTTCACGTGGCCGAAAAGTTCTGATTCTAGCAGTGTTTCCGGCAAAGCTCCGCAGTTAACTTTGATAAACGGACCTCCTGCGCGGTCGGATGTGTTATGCAGAGCCTCGGCAAGTACATCTTTTCCTGTTCCGGTTTCTCCGGTGATGAGAACAGATGAATCCGTAGCGGCTATGCTCGGGATCATACTGAAAACTTTCACCATTTGCGGGCTTGTCCCGATAAGTCCGCCGACTGAATAGGCTTTGCTAGCGCTACTGCTCAGCTCCGCAACCTGCCGGATATCTTGAATTGTTTCTACAAAACCAGAGAGCTTGTTGTCGCCGGAAAAAATGGGAGCGATGGTCAGCCTGATAGGAATTTTGATTCGTGACCGGTCTATAATATCGGCATCTGTTGCAATGGAATTGAAGCTTGTTTTACCTGCCATTACAGGGCAGCCTCTAAAGCAGTAATCGCAGCGGAGCCCCAGCATGCATTTGAGGCCGATTACGGAATCAGGTTCGGCTCCTGTCATGATCTGCCATGTGCGGTTTACTATTTCTATTCTGCCGTTGATATCAAGGATAGCAATGCCTATAGGGACTTCATCAAGAAGGTCCGGCAGAAGAATCTGCTGATCTAAAAGTTCGCTTACAGGGTATGATTTTTCGTTTTTCACGGGGCCAAGTTAACATGCCTTACGTTAGAAAGTCATCTTTATAAGTATGAAAAAAAGGTTTATTTCTGGATAATTGGTTACAAAGTGTTGCTTACAGTTCGTACTTTTCAAAGCTCTGTTTTTGGGGTTATATTCGGTCAGGAAAAACTATGAATACATATATATTTATACCGCCGGTCAGAAAGCCTACCGGAGGTATCACCGTTTTTTGTCAGATAGCCTCTATCCTTGCGCGTCAGGGAAAGAATGTCCGCCTTGTTCTGCGTGAAGCAGGCAGCTGGATGCCCCCTTTACTTGAAGGAGATCCGAAGCCGATTTTGTGGGATGAGCTAAAGCTTTGTAAAGATGATCTATGGCTTGTGCCGGAAGGATGGGTAAACAGCCTTGCTCCCGGTCTTAATTCCGGCGCAAAGTGCGTTGTTTACTGTCAGAATTGGGCGTATCTTTTTTCTTCTTTGCCGGAAGGCGTTTCATGGCGGAATCTGCCTGTTTCATTCTTAGCTGTATCGCATCCTGTTGAATGGTTTATGCAGCAGACCCTTGGCACCATTTCGCCCATATTAAGGCCCGGTATAGATACAAATCTTTTCTATCCGCCTGAAAATATTGCTGATGGCCCGCTTAGAATTGCTTACATGCCGCGTAAAAACAAAGCATTAGTCAGTCAGATTAAATCTATTTTCGAAACCCGTAATCCAAACTGTGATGTGCGCTGGGTTGAAATTGCCAATATGGACGCACAGGGGGTGGCTGCTGCTTTAAGAACCAGCCATATTTTTCTGGTATCAGGATTCCCTGAAGGATGCCCGCTTCCGCCGCTTGAAGCTCTTGCATCCGGTTGTATACCCGTAGGTTTTTCCGGCTTCGGCGGGTGGGATTACATGCGCCAGCTTGATGGAGCTGTTTTTAAACCATGGTGGCCGCTGCGTGATGTTGAATGGTCCGGCAACGGATTCTGGTCGGCTGACGCGGATGTGCTTGATGCGGCGTTTAATCTTGAAAAGGCTCTTAATCTATGGCGCGAAGGCGGTGCTGCGCTTGACAGCGCACTGGCCTCAGGGCAACAAACCGTCCGTTCCTATACGCTGGAAATTCAGGCCGAAACAGTTCGCAAGATATGGGATAATTTTCAAAGTTAAGATTAAAAATATGTCAAAAAAGAATAAAGTAAGATCATTGCCGCAGACTGTCGGCATAAATGTACCCGGCGTTGAAACTCATGCACACCTTGATATGGAAGATTTTAAAGAAGATCTGCCTGAAGTAATGGCAAGGGCTAAAGAATGCGGAATTGCGAAGATAGGTAATATTTTTCTAGGATCGCAGATATACGAAGCGAATCGCACTCTTTTTGATGCATATCCTGAAGTGTTTTTCCTGCTCGGAATTCATCCCAATGATGCAGATAAATATACCGATGCGGAGGGAGAAGCCATTCGCGCTGCATTCAAGTCGGACAGCCGTTTGAAAGCCGTCGGCGAAATCGGGCTGGATTTCTACTGGGACGATGTTTCCCCTGATGTTCAGGAAAAAGCTTTCCGCGCTCAGCTTGCACTTGCTGATGAACTTGATGTTCCCGTTGTGATCCACAGCCGTGATGCCCATGAAAAAACTTTGGAAGTTTTGGACGATTACGGTTGGTCCGGCAAAC